>JBFMEC010000084.1:0-10111 GCA_040753575.1 Nitrospirota bacterium
AAACACATTTCCCATTGAAAATATCTCCGATATTTATCTTTTCAGAATATGACCTTAAAGAGACAACATTCAGTTCTAACGATTGGGATAAGACACTTTATACAAAAATTATCTAATTTTCAAGAGGGGTTCAGATTGACAGAGATAATATTTAATTGGTAAGATTTATTTTAATTTTAAAACAGGGAGGAGGGGTATATGGATGCCCTTTGTAAGGGTAGGTGAGAGCGAATCCCTCGAGAATGCACTCAAAAAGTTTAAAAAACAGTGTGAAAAAGAGGGAATACTCTCTGAAATAAAGAAGAGAGAGCATTACGAAAAGCCAAGTGTAAAGAGGAAAAAGAAGGCACTTGCAGCTCGCAAGAAGGCACTTAGAAGAATAAAATTGGCGGCAAGATAATGTCTCTTCTTCAGAGGCTTGACGATGATTTAAGGGCGGCTATAAAGGGATCAGAGAAGCTTAAGGTCTCTACTTTGAGGATGATCAAGGCAGCCCTTAAGAACAGGCAGGTAGAGAAGAGAAAGGAACTGTCTGAAGAAGAGATAATCACTGTTATCTCCTCCTTAACAAAGCAGGCCAGGGAATCAATAGAGGAGTTTACGAAGGGTGGAAGAGAAGACCTTGTCGAAAGGGAAAAACAGGAACTGGCAATTCTACAATCATACCTTCCGGAGCAAGTGACTCCAGAAGAACTTGATAGATTAATCATCGAAGTAATAAAAGAATCCTCCGCAGCTGGTCTGAAGGACTCGGGTAAGGTCATGCGACTTCTTATGCCTCGAGTTAGAGGGGTTGCCGATGGAAGGATCGTAAACCAGAGAGTAAAAGAGATATTAGAAAGGTCATGAAATTAAGAGAAATTTACCAGAAGGGCATAGAGGTTGGCATAGAAAATGACCCCCGTGGCAGGGATGCTGTCTTCAAAGAACTGGAGCGAAGAAAAAAGGAGTTTGAGGAACTTAAACACGCTGAAAAGGACCTCTTTGATCTTGAGTCTCTTCAGAACCCCTATTCCGATTCAAGGGTCCTTTACGGAACAGGTGATGAGGAAGTTAGGAGCATCCTTGTGGGCATAGATATAGAAGTGGGAGAGATTCTTCTTGCTGACAGCCTGCGATCAAAGGGCAGGAGAGTTGACCTTCTTCTTTCCCATCACCCGGAAGGAAGGGCTTACGCAAATCTTTATACGGTAATGCAAATGCAGTCAGATATCCTTAATAGATTTGGCGTTCCCATTAATGTTGCCGAGGGTCTTATGGATAGAAGGATTAAAGAAGTGGAGAGAAAGTTGATGCCGGCTAATCATACAAGGGCGGTTGACGCGGCAAGACTTCTTGGTATTCCCTTTGTCTGTTTTCACACCCCTGCGGATAATATGGTTGCCAGTTATCTTCAGAGGCTCTTCGATGAAAAGAAACCCTATTTTATATCAGACGTGCTGGATATACTCAAAGGCATACCCGAATATAGAGAAGGGGCGATAAATAGCGTGGGTCCTAAGATTATTCTCGGCTCTGGAAATAGAAAGGCCGGAAAGGTCTTTGTGGATATGACAGGTGGTACAGAAGGGGCAAAGGAGATATTCGAAAGTCTTACGGCCGGCGGGGTAAATACAATAGTAGCGATGCATATCAGTGAAGACCATCGAAGAGAGGCGGAAAAAAACCATCTAAATGTAATTGTTGCGGGACATATTTCGAGCGATACCCTTGGACTGAACCTGTTCATGGATGAGATCTCAAAGGGTGACTCCCTGGAGATTCTTGAGTGTTCTGGGTTCAAAAGATTCAGTCGATAAACTCTTGAAAAAGACTGAATGAAGGCTGACAGATTACTGGAAGAAATAAAATCCCAAGTTGATATCGTTGAGTTCTTATCTGACTATGTCCGATTAAAAAAATCAGGCCAGAATTATAAAGGTCTCTGTCCCTTTCATTCCGAAAAGACCCCTTCCTTTATGGTCAGCCCCTCCAAGCAGATATTTCACTGTTTCGGATGCGGTACCGGCGGCGATGTAGTTACTTTCTTGATGAAACATGACAACATTTCGTTCATTGAGGCGGTGAAGCATATTGCCAAAAAAGCCGGAATTGCGATAGGTGAACTCAGATTTGAAAAGGGTATTTCAGTACGTGAAAAGATACTTCTTCTTCAGAAAGAGGCTTTAAAATCCTTTAAGGAAAATCTGGTAGGCTCTGGATCGGCCCAGGAATATTTGAAGAAAAGGGGAATTGAGGACGTATCGATTGAAAGCTTCAACATAGGCTATGCGACTGCTGAAAGGGACGCGCTCTCAGAGTATTTAAGAAATAAAGGTCACGGCGACCCCTTGATGAAAGAGGCGGGACTTACCGTTTTTGATGAAAGAGGATATAGAGATATCTTCAGGGGACGAATTATTTTCCCGATCTTCAACCTGCAGAATGAAGTTATCGGCTTTGGCGGCAGAGTGCTGGATGACGGGAAGCCAAAATATATAAATTCTCCCGAGACAGAAGTATTTAAAAAAAGTGAGATCCTCTATGCACTGAACTTGTCAAAGGATGAAATAAGAAAAAAAGGGTATGCCATTATTGTTGAGGGGTATCTTGACACGATAATGTGTCATCAGTACGGATTTAGAAATACGGTTGCACCCCTGGGAACTTCCCTTACATCAAGGCACCTGCAGAGACTCAAGTTATTTACAGAAAAGGCGGTTCTTGTTTTTGACAGTGATGATGCCGGCGTTTCAGCGGCAAGGAGATCCCTGGCAATACTCTGCGATTGCAATTTCAGGGCTAAAGTCTTATTACTACCGCGGGGTGAAGATCCCGATAGTTTTTTAAGAAAGAGTGGCAATCAGCCCTTTAAGAATATGCTTTCTAAGGCCATGTCGATTGTTGATTTTCTCATGGTGACCTCAAAGGGTGATAAGATTGATGCTGTCAGGGAAGCCCTGGGTATGATTGCAGGGATAAAGGATATGATTATAGCGGAAGAACTGTTAAGTGAACTTACTGACAGGTCAAAGATTAATGAATCAGCCCTCAGAGGCGAACTTGCAAAGATCAGGAACAAATTGGGTTCGCCTGTCCTGGAAGGATCTGGGTTACAGGGAACTGCAAAGAATAAAGAGGAACAGCTTCTATTAAGTGCGGTCATCGCATTTCCTGAGAAAGCCGGTTATGTACTTTCAAAACTGAATATTGAGGAATTGAGGAATGAGACCGTGAAGTCCTTATTCAGGAAAATAAAGGGGCTACCGGAAAAATTAAAGGTAGAATCTCTTCTCGGTGATGCCGATGAGACAGAAAAGGCTCTTATCACAAAACTCTCTCTTAAACCGGGCTTTGATTTCGAGCATGTAGACAGGAATATTGATGACTGTTTGCAGAGCTTGGCGGTGAAAAGGTTTGAAGAGAGAAGAAGAGAGGCGGAAGAATCCGGCGATATAGCACTTCTGGACTCCTTCTTGAAAGAGAAACGTAGACTCATCAAGGAGGCTAATCTGTGAAAAATTATTTTGACTTCTCTGATGAATATGATGATAAAGTGATCCATTCCACTCCCGACATGGCTGAAACTCTTGAAGGAGAAAGGGCCTCCTCTTTCGTGAAGGGAGAAAAAGATCATTTAAACGTCTATCTGGGGGAGATGGGCTCTTTGCCGTTGCTTACAAAAGAAGGTGAAGTTAGGCTTGCCCGGAGAATAGAAAAAGGAAAGGAGAAGATCTATGACATGATCTTTTCATTACCCTTTGCCCTGAGAAAACTTGTAAACCTGGGCGAGATGGTTAGAAACGGAGAGGCTCCGATCGCTGAAATAATTCAGGATATCGATGAAGAATCAGAAGAGGATCTATTATTACTGAGAGAAAGATTTCAGAGGCTTACAAAGGAAATATACCATCTTTATGGTAAAAGAAGAGACTATCTCAAGAGATCGAATAGGGCTACACTTCCACCGGAGGGATCTCCTGGGAAAGATTCACGCAAGAAAAGAACAAGCTCCCGCTCGCCCAAGGAGATGCTCAAAAAAAGCAGGGAAGAGATATTCAGGAAAATAAGGGATCTTAAATTAAGAGAAGAAGTCTTGATAGCATTTTCCGATGAGTTTAAGAGATTGGTTGCCGATTTAGATGATCTACAAAAGAACATTCTGATTTTAAAGAAAAGGACTAAAGATTCTCATGCAGAGGCGACATCTCAGTCATATAAGAAGAAGATTGAACAGAGGGAAGAACTCCTCGCCATGAAATCTGACGAGATTAAAAGGGCCCTAAAGTCCCTTGTTCAGGGGGAGAGAGAGGTACTCGAAGCAAAAAAGGCCCTGATAGAGTCAAATCTGAGGCTTGTAATAAGCATCGCAAAAAGATATTCAGGTAGAGGTCTCAGTTTCTCGGACCTAATACAGGAAGGAAATATCGGGCTTATGAGGGCTGTTGAGAAGTTTGAGTACAGGCGTGGCTACAAATTCGTCACCTATGCGACATGGTGGATCAGACAGGCAATAATAAGGGCCCTTACAGAGCAGTCGAGGACAATAAGGATACCCGTGCATGTTGTTGAAATTCTTAACAGGATGAAGAAGGTTTCGAGAGAGTTTGTCCAGGAGACAGGAAGGGAACCAGGATCCGATGAGATCGCCGAGAGGGTGGGAATTTCTGTTGAGAAGATGAAAAAAATATTGGAAATGGCAAAGGAGCCGATCTCGCTTGAAACTCCTGTTGGCGAAGAAGAGGAAAGCCCTCTCATCGACTTTCTGGAAGATAAAAAGGTGTTAACCCCCCTTGATGTTGCGCTCCAGGACGACTTGAAAAAACAGATAGACAGGATCCTCGGCTCTCTGGACACAAAGGAGGAAAAGGTCATAAGAAGAAGATTCGGTATCGGCCTGGACGGTCCGCATACACTCGAAGAGGTTGGCCGCGAATTTGTCGTCACCCGCGAAAGGATAAGACAGATAGAACTGAAGGCCCTAAGGAAATTAAAGCATCCATCGAGAAGTAAATGGCTCAGAGAATTTATTAAATGGCCTTGACCGGAAAAGAGCAACAAGTTTATAGTTATACATTAATAAGTCAGATTATTGTCTTAACTCACAAATCTTTAGCTCACAACTTGTGACAGTTTCTTTAAGGGCCCATAGCTCAGCTGGAAGAGCTACCGGCTCATAACCGGTTGGTCCCAGGTTCGAGTCCTGGTGGGCCCACCATCCGATTTTGGCCGTGGATCGGAGTTAAAAGTAAAGCTAAAATTGTAAAGAGAAAAATGAAAGAGCAGATTAAATATCTCGTAGAACTCCAGCAGATTGATTCAAAGATCTTCGAAAAAAAGAGCGCTATAGACAGGATTCCTTTAAAAATGGCGGATACCGAGGCTTCACTTAGGGAAGCTCAGAAAGAACTTGATGAGCTAAAGCGAAGACATGAATCTATTGAGAAAAAAAGGCGCGAGGAAGAGAGAGAACTGGATGACGTAAATCAGAAGATTAAAAAACTGAAGGATCGCACGGCAGAGATAAAAACAAACAAAGAATATCAGGCTCATCTCAGAGAGATAGAAGCAGCCGAAAAGGAACGTTATGCCGTGGAAGATGAGATACTAAACTTAATGGAGGCGATAGAGGCTTCTTCGTCAAAAATAAAGTCAGGAGAAGCAAAACTCAAGGCCGAAAGGGATAAATCGGAGGCATCAAAAAGGGAACTTCAGAAAGAGATGAAAGAGGCCGAGAAGGAATTTATGGCCCTTAAGGAAGCAAGGACGGGGTTCGTCAACAAGATCGATAGAGAAATATATGATATTTATATAGCACTGCTTGAATCAGCCAATGGGCTCGCCGTGACGGAGGCCAGAGAAGAAGTCTGCCAGGGTTGCAACATGAATATCCCACCTCAACTCTTTGTAGAGATAAAGAGAAATGAAGAAATTATACATTGCCCCCAGTGTCATCGAATACTTTATTACAAGAATAACAACTAAATAGGCTCCTCTTTTAAATTTTTAATAATTATTATATACTAATAAAAGTTTATTATAGACCTGAGATAGGCCTGAGCTTTTGAATCCCAGTCCGGAACTTGCTTCGGGATTCAGGGAGGAGAAGGGGGTTGGAAAAGGGATTTGACGGTGGCCAGGAATTATCAAAAAGGGGATGTAATTGGAAGATCACAAACTTAAGGTCTTTTGCACTGTAGCCGAAACGAAGAGTTTCTCAAAGTCTTCCGAGATTATTCATCTTACCCAACCTGCTGTAAGTCTCCAGATTCAAACTCTCGAAGAGATCTATGGGGCGAAATTATTTGACAGATCTTCCAATACGGTCACCCTTACTCCGGCCGGAGAGGTCTTATATAAATATGCAAAAGAGATTCTTGCGTTATATGCCTCCGCAGAAAAGGAGATAGGAGATATAACAGGCTTTGTTAAAGGAAGTATTACCATTGGAGCCTGTTCGACTATTGGAGACTATCTCTTGCCCTGTGTAATCTCAGATTTTAGAAAGACCCATCCCAAGATAAAGATACATCTTCTTGTGGGTAATACAAAGAGGATTGTTGAGCTGTTAAATTCTGGGAACATTAACCTTGCCCTCTTGGCAGGCGAGGTTAGCGGGCAGAAGATGCTGATTAAGAAACTTGTCACCGATGAACTTTTGGTGGTCGTATCGCTTTCTCATCCCTGGGCCAGAAAGAAGGAAATCTCCGTTTCCGAACTTACCAGGGAACCTTTTATCTTCAGGGAAGCTGGTTCAGGTACCAGACAGATGATAGAGAAGTTTCTCTCAAGGTATAGAATTACTCCTCGTGATATGAAAATATCCATGGTTCTTGGAAGCACCGAGGCTATAAAAGATGCGGTGGAGAATGGATCAGGTATTTCCATATTGTCACAGTGGGCTGCCCGGAAAGAAAAACGGAATGGGACCCTTCACCTGCTCGGCATTAGAGAGGAAAAGATGGTGAGGAATGTTTCACTTATAATTAGCAAGAATACAATTCAATCTCATGCCGTGGACGAGTTCCTCGCATATCTGAGGGCATATCCCTTCGATAAATTGCTCTGTTAATATATCTTAAGCCAAACCAAAATAATTCCAGATTGCAGTATCAGGTTTAATACTTTGTATATCATCCATGCGAAGAGTGTACATGCCGGCAATGTAAGTATCCAGGCGTTAACAATCTTTTTCCCAATGCCCCATCACATTATTAGAAAAAAGCGACTTTCTGTATCAATCAGGTATCTTTACAAACAGGAAAATCGCTGCTATACCGAAGAGGATCGGTATCGTCCACGCAGAAAGAAAGGGCGGTACTATTCCTGCATAACCCAGTGAAAGCATCAGTGTATATCCGAGCCAATAAAGGAGGCTTATAAATAATCCGAGACCTGCTGCGAAAAGTCCTCCGCCAAAATTGTTCCTGAGCGAAAGGGATATACCCAGGAGCAACATGAAGAAATTTGTCAGTGGATATGAGCCCTTTAAATTCAAGTCGACGATCAGTTTCGTGTTTCTGAAACCAGCATTGTTCAGTCTTTTTGCATACTCATAGAGCTCTACCATGCCCATTTCTTCAGGCTTTTTAATTGCATCACTGAAGAAATTGGGAGATTCAAGATTAGGATATTCCATTTCTGCGATTCCGCTGATCTTTCCACTTTCGACATCATATATAGTGGCCTTTCTCAGCATCCATATCCCCCTTTGACTACTGACCCCGGTTTCAATCCATTCTGCCTTTTCTGCTTCTATCCTTTTTTTAAGAAAACCTTTACCATAAACAAAGATACTGACGTCCACGGCAATCTTTTTGTCGGGTATATAAAGTTCAATCCTCACGGGAGAGCCGTCTGTACTCCTCAGCCAGAGTGTACCTTCCTTAAAGGCGAATTTCTGGCCTTTTTTCTCAAGGGCGTATTTCAATTCATAGGATCTTCTCGTAAAATCAGGAATAACAAATTCCCCGATTAGAAGGGAGAAGATGCTCAAGAATATGCCGGAGATAATAAAAGGATAAAAAAGGGTTTTTAATCTTCCGCCTGTAGCTTTTACGATAACAAGTTCTTTATTCCTTGAGGCCTGACCGAAAATAAAAAGGCTGCATATAAGTGTAGCTATTGGCATAAGATAAAGAAGGTATTTCGGAAGACTCAGGAGGACATAGAGAATAACCATATCGATTGAGGATTCACCAGGCCTAAAATCATCGACCTTATCAATAATGTCCAGAAGACTGAATATAAGAGAAAGGCCCAATGTAACGATAAAAAATAGTTTGAAGAATTCCCCGATATAATGACGCTGGATTATTTTCATCGTGAATTTTCTCTAATGAACATCCACAAGCCAACTGTTGCAAGAACAACCGTCGGTGTCCAGGCACCGATGTAATGAGCTATCTTACCCGACTTTGCAAGATTTTCACCGTATACAAGGAGCATATAGTAAAGGGTGACAACTACTAAACCGAGGGCCAGGCCGCCGAGTTTTCCAGATTTTCCGGTCTTGAGCGCAAGAGGCGGTCCAAAAAATATGAGAATCAGACATAACAGAGGTAGTGACAGCCTTCTTTGGAGTTCAAGCTGGAAGGGTATAATACTCTGTTTCTGTCTTTTCGCAATCTCCTTTAAAAGTTCGGGAGGAGTGAGTTCTGCATTTTTTCTCGACAGGGAGTCTGATTCAAGCCTGAGAATTATGTTATATCTTTGAAAAAACAGTTCCGTTGTGTTCTTGCCCCTGGCAATATGGATGTACCCTTCTTTAAGACAGAGGTTGATGTTTAGCCCATCGGGGACATATATTTTTGCTTCCTTTGCCATCAATATCCTGGGTTCGTTCCTGTTCCTTCCATCGTAAATAAAGATCCCTTTAATCGTATTATCTGACAGTTTTTCTTTTACAAGAACGATAAGATCTTTAAAGGAGGTGTTAAATTTGCCTTCTTCGATCGAAAGAGGAGTACGTATGCGAATAATGTTGCCTATTTCATCCCTTAGTTTTCTGCTACTTTTAGGTCCTATATAAAAACTTACGGCCAGATTGAATAGGAAACATAAAATTCCGAGCATGATAACAGGCATGGAGATACTCTTGAAGTTCAGGCCGTTTGATTTTAAGATCACGAGTTCGCTATCGACCAGTAAGCGTCCATAAATCAAAAGTGTAGATAGCAGGAGTCCCATGGGTATGGTGAGCAATAGTAGCTGGGGTTGAAGATAGAAGATGATCCTGACCATATCCGTTATCGATGCACCTACGCCCGAAATGAATCTGCTCAGCCTGAGGAGCTTTTCCATCATCAGGACAAAATTCAAAAAGACGAGACTGAGGATAAATGCCAGGACCAGTTCCTTGAATATGGATCTGTGAATTATTTTCATGAAATATCGGAATATTTTAGCACAACCCCATGATATGCATGGCCGGGAATGCACTTTCGCTTAAGAGGATTGCCCGAAAACTGTTTTATGATGTATAGTTTTAGCTGAAATGAGAAATAAGGTTACAGGACTTTTATCGATATTTTTAATTTTTTCCTTAATTGCTTCTTCTGCTCATGCTTCCTCTGATGAGAAAAGCTTTTTGTGGAAGGTTCAATCTGAGACAGCCACTCTCTATTTACTCGGTTCCATACATTTTTTAAAAAAGGAGTACTACCCCCTCAATAAGGAAATTGAAGATGCCTTCAGCAAAGCGGATGTTTTAGTTGTGGAGGCAAACATTAATGATATGGGTCAGATTGATATCCTGAAATTCGCTGAGAGTGCCTTCTATCCAGACAATGAGACCCTGGAAAAAAATGTTTCCAGAGAGACCTTTGAGTATGTTCAAAAAGCATCGGGCAGACTTGGTATTCCTCTTGAGCTTGTTAACAGACAAAGACCCTGGCTTCTGGCGTTAACTCTGACTTCCTTTGAGCTTATTAAATCAGGATTTGATCCAGATTACGGTCTGGATAAGTATTTTCTCTCGAAGACCCGTGGGAAGAAAAAAATCCTGGAACTCGAGAGTCTTGATTATCAAATCAATTTACTCTCAAGTTTTTCTGATAAAGAGCAGGAATTATTTTTGTTATACACCTTGAAAGATTTGGATGTTCTGGGACGTGAGGTGAACAGGCTAACA
>JBFMEC010000085.1:0-10046 GCA_040753575.1 Nitrospirota bacterium
TGACAGAAAAAAGAAGAGGTGTTTCTATATGAACAGAAGGGAATTTCTTAGACTATTTTTAATGGGAGGTTTTCTGGGCCTCCTGGGTAAAAAAGTGAAGGCTGAGGAGAAGCCCGAAAGAAGGCTTAAAAAGGCTATGTTCTGGCGAAGACTGGATTAAACAATGCAACTCTTTTCAGATCTTTTTACAAAAGGATACGGCCTTTGGAAAAATCTTATCAGTGTGAGACATAAGTATTTCTCAATCCTTACAACCTGTTTCCTTCTAATCCTCCTCGTTTCTCCCGCATGCACCGAAGATATAAAAGAACCCTCTGTGGCCGGAACATTCTATCCCGCCGATAAAGATTCGCTGAAGGAGACTGTAGAGGGTTTTCTATCAAGGGCAGAAAGCAGTCAAAGAGAAGGAAAATTAATAGCCCTTATCTCGCCCCACGCAGGATATTCCTTCTCTGGCCAGGTTTCTGCCTATGGATACAGACAGATTAGAGGTAAGGATATCAGGACGGTCATATTACTTGGGCCGAGCCATCATGCCCGTTTTAACGGAGCCTCTGTCTACTCAAAAGGAACTTTCAGGACTCCTTTTGGTTCGGTAAAGATCAACGAAAGGCTTGCAGAAGACCTCCTGGATGAAAGGGCTGACGTAAAATTCTATCCTCAGGCCTTTGAAAAGGAGCATTCCATAGAGGTTCAAATACCTTTTCTTCAGACTGTTCTTAGAGACTTTACTATCGTACCTATACTCATCGGTTCTCCCACAAGTGAATCCTTTGAGCATCTGATATTGAAGCTGACGGAGATCTTTGATGAAAAGACTTTGCTTATTGCCAGTACTGACCTTTCACATTACCATGATTATCAAGCAGCAACAGAGATGGACAAAAAGATAATATCTGCTATGGAAAGACTTTCCCTTGCCGACGTGGGACGCCTTCTGAGAACGGGTGAAGCTGAAATGTGCGGAGGGTTCCCTGCTGTGATCGCAATGGAAGTAGCAAGAAGGTCTGGAGCAAACATGGGTATACTTTTCAAATATGCTAATTCGGGGGATATTACGAACGACAGGAATCGAGTAGTAGGTTATGCCTCAATGGGGCTATACAGAAATCTTTACACAGAAGAGGAAAAGAAAGAACTGCTGGCCATGGCAAAAAATGCCATAAGAGAATATGTTATCAATGGAAAAGTCTCTGAATTGGAAATGAATAATCCCAAGCTTAAGACAGATACTGCTGTTTTTGTAACCATAAAAACGAATGGCTCTCTGAGAGGCTGCATCGGGCATATTCAGCCGGTGATGCCCCTTTATCAGTCGGTTGTAAAGAATGCTATAGCTGCCTGTTCAAAGGACCCGAGATTTCCCCCGATAAAGCAGGAGGAATTGAAGGAGATGGATTTAGAAATTTCTATACTCTCTCCTCTTAAACCTTTGAGGGACATGAAAGATATCCAGATCGGGAAACATGGACTTTACATAGTGAAAGGATTTCAGACCGGACTACTTCTCCCGCAGGTTGCCGTAGAATTAGGATGGGACAAAGAAAAATTTCTTGAACAGGTCTCTCTTAAGGCCGGGCTACCGGGAGATGCCTGGAAGGATTCTCAATTATATACCTTTAGCGCGGAGATAATAAGATAGGTAAGTCTAAATAATTTCAAATGTCAAAGCCCAGTTCAAAAGTTTTGGCATTTAGATTTTGAAATTTGGATTTTTATAGCATCTTATTAACAACTCATTAACATACATTTTACAGGGAAAATTAATAATAATCCGATAGTTTCAGATTCTTCTACTTTTCCCTTGACTTCCACAATATATTGTGTTTTAATTTTGAAAAATTATTTTTTAACACAATTTATTGTTATTGACCTGACAAATTGGAGGAATCATGAAGATCCTAAATAATCACCTAACCCTTACAAAAAATGCACTTAAGGTTCTTGAAAAAAGGTATCTCAAAAAGAATGAAGAAGGAAAGGTTGTTGAGACCCCTGAAGAACTTTTCAGGCGGGTTGCGAGGGCAGTAGCAAAGGCAGACAGCCTTTACGGCAAGACAGCGGCAGAAGTCAGGGAACTCGAAGAAGAGTTTTATAGAATTATGACCTCCCTCGAATTTCTTCCGAACAGTCCCACGCTTATGAATTCAGGCAGAAGGCTCGGTCAATTGAGTGCATGTTTTGTCCTTCCAGTGGATGACTCAATGGAGTCCATATTTGATGCAGTTAAGTATACAGCAATTATACATAAATCAGGCGGGGGAACAGGCTTCAGTTTCTCAAGATTGAGGCCGAAGGGAGACATTGTGGGCTCAACAAAGGGGATATCCTCAGGACCTGTCTCATTTATGACCGTCTTTGATACCGCCACTGAGGCTGTGAAACAGGGTGGAACGAGAAGAGGTGCCAATATGGGTATCCTTAGGGTTGACCATCCCGACATACTCGATTTCATAGCAGCAAAGGACGATGACAAAAGGTTTAACAATTTCAACATATCTGTTGCACTTACGGACAGCTTTATGACGGCAGTGGAGGAAGACAGGGAATATGAATTAATTAATCCCAGGACAAAGAAAGTCACAAATACCCTCAGGGCAAGAGATATCTTTGACCTCATTGTAGAGCATGCCTGGAGAAATGGTGAACCAGGTGTTGTATTCATAGACAGGGTAAATGAATCAAACCCGACACCCCGAATAGGCCAGATAGAATCGACGAATCCCTGTGGCGAGCAGCCGCTTCTACCCTATGAGTCCTGCAATCTGGGTTCGATTAATCTGGCAAAGATGGTGAAAATTGAAGATGGAGAAGTTGGCTGGGATAAACTCAAGGATATCACCTGGAAGGCAGTGCATTTTCTCGATAACGTGATAGACGTCAACAAATATCCTCTTCCGAAGATAGAAGAGATGACAAAGGCAAATAGAAAGATTGGTCTCGGCATAATGGGCTGGGCTGACATGCTTATACAGCTGGGAGTATCGTACAATTCCAGCAGGGCTATCAGGCTTGCAGAAGAGGTGATGGAATTCCTGCAGAGAGAGGGAAGGAATGCATCAGCCGCACTTGTGGAGGAACGCGGAGTATTCCCAAATTACGAGGGCAGCATTTATGACAGAAAAATTAGGCTCAGAAACGCTACTGTTACAACTATAGCACCAACAGGTACTCTGTCAATTATTACAGGCTGTTCATCTGGCATCGAGCCCCTCTTTGCAGTCTCCTTTGTGAGGACAGTTATGGAAGGTACAAAACTCGTAGAAGTTAATCCTTATTTTGAAAAGGTCGCAAGAGAAAGGGGTTTCTGGTCCAGGGAACTTATGGAGAAGATTGCCGATAAAGGATCAATAAAGGAATTTGATGAAATACCGGAGGATGTGAAGGCCCTTTTTGTTACTGCCCATGATATTACTCCTGTGGAGCATATCACGATGCAATCCGCCTTTCAGAAATTCATCGATAATGCCGTTTCAAAAACAGTGAATTTTCCTAATAATGCAACTCCAAAGGATGTCGAGGATGTTTATCTTTTAGCCTATAAACTTGGCTGCAAGGGGGTAACCGTTTACAGGGACGGCTCCAGAGAGGAGCAGGTTCTTACCAAGGGAAAAAGAAGTGAAGGGTCAGAGGTCCCGGATCCAAGACAGAAGGTTATGCCAAGAAAAAGGCCGGAGGTCATAAAAGGCACAACGAGACTCATGAAGACAGGCTGCGGGAACCTCTATGTAACTATCAACGAGGATGAAGAGGGTCATCCCTTTGAGCTTTTCACTTCAATGGGTAAGGCAGGTGGTTGTGCTGCCAGCCAGTCCGAGGCAATAGGAAGACTTGTCTCACTGGCCTTTAGAACAAATGTGGAGCCCGATGAGGTCATTAAGCAGTTGAAAGGAATATCTTGCCATTCGCCCATCTGGTACGATGGAGGAAGAATACTCTCCTGCTCTGACGCAATAGCAAAGGCACTGGAAAAATATCGAACCAAAGGGAACAAAGGTAATGGAGAGTATGATTTCGTCCTGTTTATGGGAGCCTGCCCCGAATGCGGCGGATCTGTAGAACGCGAAGGAGGATGCCTGGTCTGCCACAATTGCGGATTTACGAAATGCGGGTAGAAATCAATTTTACAAAGGCCGGCTGTCTGTGGTTATGTATCGTTAAGTGGATTCATGGAAATGCTTTTTTGCCGGTCGATCATTATTTACCTTATTTACCTTCTGCTACTTTTAAATATAATCTTTTCAGGAACCGCCTTCGCCATAACTTCGCTCTGTAAGATTAGCCATCCTGGTGATGCCCAGATAGAATGGGAATGCAGGCGCCTGCGCAAAGGAGAAACAGTCGAAAACCTCTTCAAGGATAGATGGGTAGATGTGGTTCGCTTTAACAGAGTGGACAGAAGACATGTTTATCCTGGAATTTCTATAAAGGTTCCCAAAAAGTTTGAGGACATCAAGAATTTTTCGCCTCTGCCTAAATATTATGAACCTGCAGAAAAAAAGCCAAAGTTCATACTTGTAAATCTCTCCGAACAGTTTCTCGGAGCCTATGAATATGGGAAATTAGTATTTTCTTCCCCGATTGCTACGGGTGAGGATGGAAATGAGACCCCTAATGGAGAGTTCAGAATTACCGCCTATGATAGCAGGCATGAATCTTCACTTTACTTTATCGAGAAAACAAAAATTCCCTATCCCATGCATTATGGCCTGAGATTCTACATTACAAAAAGAGGGATTTCCTTCTGGATTCACGGTAGGGATCTTCCCGGTTACCCAGCATCTCATGGTTGTATTGGCCTTTATGATGAGGAGATGCAAAAAAGGTATTCCGGTTATCCAAAAAATCCGGTACTGGAGGATGCGAAGATTTTCTTTGAATGGGTTATCTCACCTCTTGTCGATGACAAGAAATTTCATATCGTAAGAGATGGGCCCAAAATGCTCATAATTGGAAACGCTCCTGGTACCACGCCCCGTAGTCGGCGGAGCAAATAGAACCTGACCTATCAGTACCCATAGAAATGGCCGAATGCAGCCCTTGCCATGAAAGGCACTTATACTTTAAACTTTTAATTAACTTATTCAAAGGTATGAAATGTCTGACCTGTCTCTCAGGAAAGAACTAAAAGAAAGATTCGTAGGGGACCTGAGCCCTTCAGAAAAAATATTTTTTCTTAAAAAGGCAAAAGAGGCAATTATCCTGAAGAGGTATCAGGCATGCGAGGATCTCTTTCATTACTGCTATTTCCTTACAATGAAGGAACGACTTCGTTGCATCAGTATCAGAAACGGCGAAGGATATATGAGATTTCTCCTTATCGAGGGTAAAAAGGATATAGAAGAGGCCATAAAGCTATATGAAGAGAAGCTGGAGGCAAAGAAATCCTTCAGCCCCGATGAAAGGGGATATAAATTCCTGGAATACTTCGCTGAATAGATAAATGATATTCTCTGTGAGAATTCTTATTATCCTCTTGATCGTCTCCATCGGCTCCTGTGCCCCCAGGGAGATAAAACCGCCACCGAAGCCTGCAAAGATAGCTCTGGTACTCGGAGCAGGCGCATCAAAGGGATTTGCCCATATAGGTGTTCTGAAGGTCCTTGAATCCAATAAAATACCCATCCATATGATAATTGGAACGAGTGTTGGCAGTTTTGTTGGTAGCCTCTATGCATATGGCTACAATGCCTTTCAACTTCAGAAGATGTCCTTTACGATCGAGAAAGGGGATATTATTGATCTTACAATTCCGGATAGTGGGTTCATTAGGGGAGAAAAACTGGAGGAATATATCAATCGTACCTTGAACAATACTCCTATGGAAAAACTGAGCATACCCTTTTATGCAGTCACGACGGATATACAAACCGGACAGGAGGTTATCTTTGGAAAGGGCAATACAGGAACCGCCGTGAGAGCGAGCTGCTCGATCCCGGGCATTTTCAGACCTGTGAAAATCCATGACAAAATATATGTGGATGGGGGAGTAGTAAGTCCTGTGGCTGTTGATGCTGCAAAGAAATTTGGCGCAGATATCGTGATTGCCGTGGATATCTCTGGTGGAGTTGACACTACACCTCCAGAGAATACGCTGGAGACCATATTACAATCCATAGGTATCATGTATTCAAAACTGGCATCAATACAGCTTTCTAAAGCAGATGTTGTGATTAAACCAAAGGTAGGTTATATTGGTTCAAGTGATTTTTCAAAAAGACACGAGGCAGTACTTGAGGGAGAAAAGGCAGCCCTGGAAACACTTCCTTATATCAAGAAGATAATAGAGCATCTAAAAACAGAAGGAAGGCTTGAATAAAATGCCTTGCCTTTTTAAAAATATGGTAAATGAAATTTTCTTATCAGTTATTCTTCAATCATCTTAAAAATCCTTATATCAAATCACTCCTGAAATCTTTCCTGGCTATCGGGGGATTAATCTTATTGCTTCTTATATACCGCCTCATCGTTTTCAGGATTGATGGTGGAGACCTTTACTATCCTCTGAAAACTCTGAGAACCTTAACAGCCTTCATGGAGAAACAGGGGGAATTGAAATATCTGCTTTATGCAACGGGCTTGTCCTTTCTGTTAATCAATTTCACACCAAAAGGAGTAAAACACCAATATCAAATAGTATTCATTCTTGTTGCCTATATATGGATTCTTTACAGGATCTTCAATCTTGCTCATATCTATTACTCGGGGGCTTTCATTGGCCGCGACTTCCTTTCCCATATAGAGAAATCATCTCTCAGTATGCTATTTAATTTAAAAGCCCTATTGCTCTTTCTCCTTCCCTTGCCGATAGTGTTCTACGTACACTTGCTGTCAAAAAACCTCGATTATTCATCTTACAGTCCAAAGCTGAGACTTCTGGCCCTTATTATTCTGTCTCTTTTATTTTATGCTTCAGTTTACCTGATAAAAATTGACAGGGGTTCATTATCTTTAAATCTCTGGATGAGTGAATTTACCTTTTGTTATCCCAATGCGACTCAGGTTCCCGAAAAGAATCTATTTTCCTTTTTGAAAAACCCCTCAGAATTGGCTAAAAATCAAGATGACGATCTTCAGGAAAAATTATCTTCATCTACCAAGGAAAAACTAAAATTTTTTGGAATAAGGGTAAATGAAAAGGCAAAAATGCCTCTCTCAAAAGAATATGTGTTCACAAGAGAATTCCCCTTTCCGCGCATTAAGAATAGATCTGCGCCAAACATAATCATATTTGTTATGGAATCCCTTTCCTCAAGACTCCTCGGATATTATGGATCCCCCTTCAAGGGCATATCTCCCGACATTGATAAATTTGCAAAGGCTTCCTTAGTAATAAGTCCCTTTTACAATTCCACAACGCCTACTATCAACGGCCTAGTTTCTATTCTCTGTTCCCATTATCCCGTTTACGGACATGAAGATTGGATCGACCAGAGAGGAAATATGAGGTTTGATCTGCTCTGTCTACCTGAGGCTTTAAAGGAAAGGGGTTATTATTCCTACAATATAACCGGTGGGGATCCCTATTTTGCCAAGCAATTACCTATTTTAAAAGCCAACGGAATGGATGAAGTCCTTGGTGCCCTGGAAATAAAAAAGTTCTTGAAAGAAGATCCCCTGGGCAGTGTCTTCGAAGGGAAGGCCTATTCGGACCATCAGGTTACAGGATTTCTTATAGAAGGTTTGAGGACCAATTTGTTTAAGGAACCATTTACCTTAACAATCTCAACCACTGACCTTCATCCCCCCTTTCGATTACCAGGAGATTCTATAAGATACCCCCATGAAGAAAATCCAATTCTTCATCTTGTACACAACGCAGACGCTGCCTTTGGAAAGTTCTGGAATTATTTCAAGAATAGCAGGTATTCGGGAGATACTGTAATCATCTTAACGGCAGATCATTCGCTATTCCCCGGCATTAAATATAAACGGTTGATAGGTGATCAAGAAATAGGATTTTATGATGAAATCCCGTTGATAATCTATGATCCTATCCATAAACTCCCTGAAAAACTTACTTTGACCTCTTCATCGGTGGACATTGTACCTTCCCTTCTCCATCTTCTCAATCTCAATAGGCCAAATTCTTTTGAGGGATTATCACTATTCGACTCTGAAGGGAGAATCAAATATCAGAATCTTCTGGGCTCACACCCTTATCTCTTTTTCTACAGGTTAAATAATAAGAATAAATACTTCAGTAGGGAAGACCTTAAATGTGATGAACAGCATGGCAATAACATTCCTTCACTGGAGAAAGATCTTCTTACGCCTTGCGATTATTTTTACTGGTGGAGATATAAGAGATGGCTCATCAAAAAAGACCTCCTCTGGAAAGAAGAAGGAAAAGTCTACTCCCGGGAGTTTTTTCATTTTAGCAGTTAAAAAACGCAAATACATATTTGTCTTCTTAATTGGTATTGCCATTTTGGTCCCTCTTCTGTGGTATGTCTCTGTTCTCTATAAATTTGAAAACATAAAGCCGAAGACTCTTCTTCATTTGCCGAAACATATGATCTGGGCCCACAGAGGTTTCACAGAGGGATATCCGGAAAATTCCTTGGAAAGCTTCGACGCCGCCAAAAGAATGGGATACTATGGAATCGAACTGGACATTCATTTCTTAGAAGAAAAAGGTTTCATCGTTGCCCATGATATTCCGCAGAAAAGACGAAATAATGAAAGTTATCTCCTGCTGGAGACCGTCTTTAAACGTTATAGAAATCAATTCTACTATTGGCTCGACTTTAAAAACCTCGATTTAGACAAGGCCGAAAAAAGTGGTAAGCTACTCTCACAGTATATTAGATCATATGCCCTGGAGGGGCATGTTTTTGTTGAATCTACCATAGCTGAGGCTCTGAGGAAATTAAAGTCGACGGAACCGAAAATTGATACGATCTTCTGGCTTCCAAAAAATCTCCGGAATAGATTCACCCTTTTTCAGGCCAAATATTATACAGTCCTTTCAGGTGCTGATATGATTTCAGTACCGGCAAAACGCGCCGATGATATATTCTTTGAAAATTTTTCCCATCTCAATCTGGCTATCTTCACGGTGAATGATCCAGCCCGTGCTGAATACTTCTTCAAGAAAGGAGTACGCATAATCTTAACTGATAGGGATATGAGGTCAGAATTTCCGTCGGCCTATAATATCCAACCTGACCTTTAAAAATCACAGGTTTCTAATAAATGGTCGCTGCCCCGAATGGCATTTAATACATGTGCAAGTTTGACATTATAGCCTTTGCCCTGAAGGCCATAGACTATCCAGTCCCAGTTGAAAGTGGATTCTACCACCACCTGAAGCCTTCTCTTATACGGATACAACAGAATATCTATTGCTGACAGATTGTTATCCATCTTCTTGTCTATAAGTTTCCTATCATTCTCATCAATGACACATATGTGACCTCTCCTTGACCCAAGGTCAATTCCGCTGTAAAATTGTCTCATAAAGGCACCTCCTGAAAAGTGTATTTTTGGTTGACACAATTGTAACCTTTTCTGGAAAGGTGCCTTTAATAATTATCACCAGGCTTTGCGACACTTTAAAGATGGGGTAATTCCGAAAGATGCTTTCTCAAACACTTTTCTTGTTCGAACCGGCAGCCGTTCCGAGGATACTCAAAGAGGGCGGAAATAAATTCTCGAAGGCAAATCCAGGGGCTTGCAACGTCGAGCCTTATATCCGGCAGAAAAGGAGATGATGCATAATGGTCTGACTAATGGTGTGTAGGTCCGAATCCAATTTCTTAATTATTGATGGATGCAAAATAATCGAAGGGAGGATCAGATGAACCGAAGGGTTTTCGTGCTACTGTTTATTTTCCTATGTGCAGTGAGCTTGACGGCCCTGGGCACACAGGTGGCTGGTAAAGAGCCAGGGGAAATCGTGAAGGGCTCATACGTTGGCAGTGAAAAGTGCAAAGAATGCCACGATGAACATGCAAAAGGCTTTTTGGCAAACATCCACAGCAAAACAGGCTACTATGAAATATCAGATGGCGGCTGCGAATCCTGCCATGGACCGGGTACCG
>JBFMEC010000086.1:0-10009 GCA_040753575.1 Nitrospirota bacterium
ATAGATTCGGTAGAAAATGCTGCCGTAATAGACTTTGGCTTATCAGAGAATGGAAGGGATGACGTTCTTTCTGCAGCGCTCCAGCTCGTTGACGAACAGGTACTTTATCCAATTCAAGAACTTTTGGGAACATGGTGGTCAATAATCATGAAGAAGCAGTGGATAGAAAATCCTCTTGATAATCCCCACGCTATGTATTGCAGTTCCTTTGTGAGATATTGCTATAATGAAGTAAGTAGAGATTTTCTGAGTCGGGAAATAAGTATTTCGAATACTACTCCTGAAGACATTGCCCGGTCAGGAATGAAGAGCGGCAGATTTATTGACTTTAAAGGTACTATGCTATAAATTGTTCTTAACTTAAAGATTGGAGGCAAAGATGATTAAAAAGATATCAATATTTTTTGCGACTGTTATGAGTTGTCTCTTATTAATGGACTATGCTCTCGCTACATCCCCCCTTGTGGAAGGAGGTATTTTCCCGGATATAAAACTTTCTGTTCCAAAAAGTCCGGATGAAAGAAGCTACCTTGGATTGCCTGACAAAGACTCCTTCACCATACCGGAAATCAAGGCAAAGGTGGTTGTCATTGAAATCTTCAGCATGTATTGCCCTTATTGCCAGAATGAGGCTCCAAGGGTCAACGAACTATATAACCTGATAGATAAAAATCCAGACTTAAGGGACAAGATAAAATTGATTGGCATCGGAGCCGGAAATACACCCTTTGAAGTTGACGTATTCAAAAAAACATTTAACATACCCTTTCCGCTTTTCCCCGACGAAAATTTCAGAATTCATAAAGCCTGCGGAGAAGTAAGGACTCCTTATTTCATAGGTATCAAGATCAACGAAGATGGCACACACAAAGTAATTTATTCCAAACTCGGTAGTATCCAGGATGCTCAGCAATTTTTGGACTTAATTCTCAAACTTTCCGGATTGAAAAAGGAGGCATAATATGTGTATTAAAAGAAAGGTTCCTTTCATAGTCTTGATTGGGTCTATCGTGCTTTTCTCAATTGTTTCAATGACCTTTGGTGTAATGCACACCTTTAAAGATTATATTTACCAGCCAGGCACCCTCAAGCCTGTGGATAGTATACCCAAACTGAAAGTTGGTGATAAGGCCCCTGATTTCATTCTGCCCTCCCTTTCGGGTGAAAAGATTTCTCTCAGCTCGTATCTCGGTAAAAAGAATGTGGTCATATCCTTTGTTCCCGCTGCCTGGACCCCTGTCTGTTCAGACCAGTGGCCCGGATATAACATAGCAAAAGAAATTTTTGATAAATATGATGCGATACTGCTCGGGATTACTGTGGATAATATTCCGACTCTTTATGCGTGGACAAGGCAGATGGGAAACCTCTGGTTTTCCGTTCTTTCCGACTTCTGGCCCCATGGTGAAGTAGCAGCTAAATATGGCGTACTGCGTTCAAATGGTGTTTCTGAAAGGGCTCTCTTTGTCATCGATAAAAAGGGGATTATTCGTTATATAGATGTACACGATATAAATGATAGGCCGCACTTAGAGGTTATTGTGAAGGAGCTTGAGAAGCTTTAGTGAAAGCTGAAGGAGATGACCTCTTTTTCAAGATAGGGATTCAACCAGAAAAAAAAAGAGCCCCTGATTTTTGCCTCGAAGACCTTAAGGGAAAAAGGGTTGAATTTAAAAGTTTCAGGGGTAAGCTTGTTTTTCTTAACTTCTGGGCGACCTGGTGTGGCCCCTGTAAGGAGGAGCTTCCTTCTATAGATAGCTTGTACCAGCAGTTTAAGGAGAAAGATTTTGTCTTTCTGACAATCTCCGTTGATTATGGAGGTATAAAGGTCGTAAAGGAATTCATTGAAAAGCACCGCTATACCTTTCCTGTTTTGATCGATTCGAAGGGTAAAACTCTCGACCTTTATAAAGTAAAGGGAATTCCATCGACCTTCATCATTGATAAGAAAGGGATGATAATCGGGAAGGCCTTTGGGCCGAGAAATTGGAAAGGTACCGAGGTAATATCTCTTCTTAATAGACTGACTAAAAAGTAACTTTTACGGCCCCCAGGGGTTTGGGACAGGCCTCTTGAAACCCTCTTGAACTGCCGTGATGTCAAGATGAAGGGTTGTAAGATCCTCCAAGATCAGGTCGGGCTCGAAATCAAGTTTGCGTGAATCAACGGTCTTGATGTATTGTTTGCACCTGTTACATAAATCGACTCTGTAAGCCTCTTCATCTTCGGCATAAAAATAGTGAAGCGAATTATGGTCACTGTTTTCGCAGAAAGGACATTTCAAACGTTCGCCCCTCCACTTGAAGCCGCAAAAGGAACAGAGGTAGTAGCGCTGCCCTTCTCCCCTCAGTTCAGATATCTGGGGTAAAGAGCCGCAAACAGGACAATATCCCTTCGTCCAATTCTTCAAATCAATTTCGGACTGAAGTTTAACAATATTGAAATTGATAGATGGCTGAATGCTCATATGCATGAAAAATCCAAGTACTTCCTCATCTATGTCCAGATCTTCGGCGGTTTCTCTCAGATAGGTTTCATCAGAATGCCTTTTCAGCAATTCTTCGGGATCTAAAGAACCCCTGCGGATAGCTAATTCAATACTCAGAACATTCTCTCTCGTTTTGTTGGTCGAATCTTCTCCCACTCTGCATAGAGATTCAAAGAGCTTGATTGAAGAAGGAATATCTATAGGAAATTCTTCCCTGTCAATCAGGGGAAAACCTTCTTTAAGATGCATCCCTATTAAATCTTTTCTGATATTCAGGGGTCCAACCTCCAGGATTGGCTTTATAGACTCCTGCTTTTCTACAACTTTTTCATAGAAATCGAGGATTTCCTTATATACGGGCCTTTTCTCCCTCAGATAAAGGATCCGCTCTTTTATCTTTTCTAATGAGTCACTCACAAAGTTGCTCCAGATAAAAAATGGCTTGTTCCGGGGATTTCCCCGGAACAAGCCATTGAATCAAGATTTACATTTATCCCACAAAGTGAGCAAAATTAAGCAGGGGCCGGATCAAACTCTTTATGGCTGCCATCCTTGTGATTTCGGCGGTATTCATTGCCGCGGCAAACTTATGGTACTTTTGCGGATCGTCAACGACGAAGAAAATTGTCTGATGGAAATCGATGTTGAGAGCCTGGGCCTTGGGATACATCGGTTTAAGCTCTTTCTCCCTGTTCCGGGCCATGTCGAGCATCTTGCTTCGATCACCGAAATTCATGGCCTTTGTGGGACAGGCCTTCACGCAGGCCGGCAGAAGTCCTTCCTTAACACGGTCGAAGCACATGGTGCATTTAGCCATAATCTCGCTCTTTTCGTTCCATCGGGGAATATTCCAGGGGCAGGCTTCTCTTATTTTTTTGAAATCTGCTGCCTTTACCTTTATCTTTGGACTGAAAAGTACAGCACCTGTAGTGCTTTCCTTGGTAATAGCCTTAGAACCCAGGGACTCGGCCGTCATCTTGCACGGGGGCTCCAGACAATGTCTGCACTGATCGGGGAAGAAGTAATATTTATTGGCAGCTACTTCGCTGAATCTAACCAATTTCCACATGTTGTAAGAGAGGTCTGGTGGGTTCTGGTGACTTCCACGACTGTAAGTTTTCTCTGCGGCTCTTTGATTCCACTGCTTACAGGCCATCTGACACCCTCTACAGGCAATGCATTCAGTCGTATCTACGAAGAATGATTTCAATTCTGCCATTTAAATCACCTCCCCTTCTTTTCTTCCGGTTTGACCGGTTTTTTCTCTGGTAGCTTTTCCACATTGGCCAGAAATACCTTGTATTCCGGAATAAGTGTATTTGCATCTCCGATTGTCGGGGTCAACAAGTTTGCACTTTCTCCACCATCCTTTGGAACCAGCCAGCCATAACACCAGGGTAGACCAATCAGATGAATAGTTTGTCCGGCTACTTTGAAGGGCTTGAGTCTCTTTGTTACCATCGCATGGGCTTCAACTTTTCCACGCGGGGATGAAACTAAAACGAGATCTCCGTTCTTGATTCCCCTGAGGTTAGCCAGTTCTTCACTCAGTTCTAAGAATATCTGGGGCTCAGCCTCAAGAAGCCAGGGCTGGTACCTCGACATAAGACCTGTCTGCCAGTGTTCGGTCACACGGAAGGTAGTTATTACAAAAGGATATTTCGGGTCACAGGTGGTGTACTTATCGAGATCACCTTTAAAGATTATGACCGTTGGATTGATCCTCTGGGCGGAGAGCAAGTTCTTTTCGATCGGACACTCCAGAGGCTCATAGTGCTCCGGGAAAGGTCCGTCAGCCAGACCGGGACCGAAGATAAAGGCAACTCCCTCGGGCTTCATGATAAAGGGATACTTACCGCCCTCAAGACCCATGGGAGGTGCGGGTCCGTCAGGCACATCTCCTACCCACTTACCTTTTCCATCAGGACCAATTTCCCACTTAATAACAGTCCTTTTCGCATCCCATGGATTTCCCTTCAGATCTACGGAGGCTCTGTTATAGATGATTCTTCTATTTACAGGCCAGGACCATGCCCATTTTGTGAAGAGGCCAATTCCGGCAGGATCTGATTTGTCACGGCGTGCCATCATATTCCCCGCTTCAGTATAACTGCCTGAATATATCCAGTTACCGCAGGAGGTACGTCCATCGGGAAGGAGAAATACAAAGGACGGTACAAGTGTTCCTTTCTTGTAAGCTTTTTTATCAACCGGATGCTCTGCTATATCTTCGAGGAAATAGCCATTTACTTCTTTTGCCACAGCATGAAAATCTACTTTCCCGTCTTTTGCATAATCCCATTTAAGTTTAACTATTGGCTCAGGGAAATAACCTCCTTCCTTTTCATAAAGACCCTTGATCCGCACATAAAGCTCATGGATTATCTGTCCATCGGTCTTTGTTTCTCCTATCGGATCCTGTGCCTTGTAACGCCACTGTAAAACTCGACCACTATTGGTTATGCTTCCTTCCTTTTCGACTGATACAGATGCAGGCAGCAAGAATATTTCAGTCTTCACCTTCTTTGGGTTCATTCCAGGACCTTTCCAGAAGTTGCTCGTTTCACTCTCAAAGATATCCATATTCACCATCCAGTCCAGCTTGGAAAGGGCCTCTCTTGCCTTACCGGCATTAGGACTGCTGCAGGCAGGGTTCATTCCAAGACAGATAAGGCCGGAGAACTTGCCTTTGTGCATCTCATCAAACAGAAAGAGCCAGGAGGCATTCTGCCCCACATCCAGTTTTGGTATCCATGTATATCCGAAATCATTCTCCTTTTTGGCGTTTTCTCCAAACATGGACTTGAGAAAGCTGGTGATATACTTTGGCCTGTTACTCCACCAGTTGACGCTCATGGGGTCAGCAGTTTTCGGGGTGAATACTTCATTGTACTTCCCAAGGCTATCGTGTGAAGCATTTGGAGCTGGAAGGTATCCTGGAAGGATATGAAAGAGTAAAGCTGCATCTGTGGAGCCCTGGACATTGCCCTCTCCTCTAAGGGCATTTACGCCACCTCCAGCCATACCAATGTTGCCCAGAAGGAGTTGAACAATGGAACCAGCCCTTATGATCTGCGTTCCGATAGTGTGTTGTGTCCAGCCCATTGAATAAAGGATCGTTCCTACCTTATCAGGCTTACCAGTTGTACTATAGGCTTCGTAAACCTTGATGAGGTCTTCTTTTGGTGTTCCCGTAATATCCGAAACCATATCAGTGGTATAGCGACTATAGAACTTCTTCATCAGGTTATAGACACAACGTGGATTTTGAAGAGTCACATCCTTCTTCGGGTTTCCCTTCTCATCCTTCTCAAAGGCCCATGAAGACTTATCGTAAGCCCTCTTTTCCGGATTGTATCCTGAAAAGAGTCCGTCCTTGAAATCAAACTTCTCACTCACAATAAAAGGTGCATTAGTATAATTAAGGACATAGTCCTTAAAGATGAGGTCTTTCTCCAGAAGATAATTAATCAAGCCACCCAGAAATGCGATGTCCGTACCAGAGCGAAGAGATGCATGAATATCAGCCAGGGCCGAGGTACGGGTAAATCTCGGGTCAATGTGTATAATCTTTCCTCCCTTTTCCTTTGCTCTTAAGGCCCACTTCATCGCAATAGGATGGTTTTCCGCGGCATTACTTCCAAAGATCAATACACAATCACTCTGACCGATATCGGTCCACTGATTCGTCATCGCCCCGCGTCCGAACGACTCTGCCAGAGCCGCTACAGTGGGACTGTGTCAGAGACGGGCCTCATGTTCGATATAGACCAAGCCCAGACTTCTCAGAAACTTCACATAGAGCCAGCATTCCTCATTATTAATATGAGTGCTCCCGATAGCAGCAATACCATTACATCTGTTAACCACCTCGCCTTTGGCATTCCTGAGCATAAAGGTCTTGTCTCTGGTCTTTTTGATCCTCCTGGCAATCTCATTGAGCGCCCAATCCCAGGACTTTGTTTCCCATTTAGTACCATAGGGAGCACGGTATGAGACCTTAGTCAATCGGTTCTTGTTAGTAAAAAGCTGATAAACAGTCATTCCCTTTGCGCAGAGAGTACCTTCACTGATAGGATGGTCGGGATCGCCTTCAGTATTGATGATCGTACCTGCCTTAGCTATCTTGGGAATGTCGAAATATTCGGGATAAAGGGTTTCACCTTTGGTTTTCATCGGTTCATGGGCAGTATGGACGATAATCCCGCAACTTACCGAGCAATAAGGGCAGATAGTCGTTGTCTCCTTGGCACCTTTTATCCTTGCCTCCTGGGCATAGGCTGCGATTGGAGATAGGTCAAAGCCCAAGGCGCCCATCACAGCCCCGGTGGCTGTGACTGCAGAGATCCTCATAAAATCCCTTCTCGTAACCTTCATACTAACCTCCTTTCTTTTTAATTAATTCTGGATTTTAATAATTAGCTGAAAATGGAGACAAAAATGGGTAGCAATCAGTTGTCCGGTCCAGCTCATGAAGTGAATTCATGATGTCCATCTTTGGTACTCATATATACTATACGGGAGAGCTAATGTCAAGCCAAAAATTCGAAGTGTTACGTAAAATCATTCATGAATGATTTTTTATTGACTTCAGATAAAAAAGGCGGTTGCCCAAGGGCAACCGCCTTTTTTCACTCACACTTTAAACTACTACTAAGCCCGGAGTTTTAGAACGTCAGCAGAAGGCCGTGAACTACCTGGCTAACAGTCTTGTCCTTAATATCAAAGGTATCTTCGTAATAATCTCCTGGCCAGAAGGCACCAGCTTCTACAAAATAACTGAGGTTGGTTGCGATCTTGTAATTGCCCTTAATGTCAAGCTCGGTGCCAGCACTCTTAGACCCAAACTGATTCTTCGATGCCCTGATAATGAAACCATCAAGAGATAGACTCAACTCCTTCGTGGGATTAACATCAAGGCCAACATTGTAATAGGTGGTGTTTGCAATATTTGTATTTCTAACATTGCCTCCTAATGTTGTAGTAAGAACCGCTTGCTGAGCTGTGGTCCTCACTGTGCGTTCATATATCTGGGTATAGTGCACAATTCTTGCGACAGGCGCAAGTTCATCAGGTCCCTGAAGGGTCTGAAATTCCTCGTTTTTGTCGTCATTGTCATTATCACCACTACCGTATGCAAAGGAAGCTCTCAGATTTATGGGATCAATCATATAACCCAACTTCGCAAAGACTCCCCAGCCACGGAATTTCATATCGTTGCCCTCAAAAAGAACATCCTTTGCCTTTCCAAACTGGAAGTCCGCTTCTGCAGAATAGGTTACGCCTGCGATCTTACCATTTCCATGAATACCTATATTGTGGAAATTGAGTTCATCAACATTGGGAGATCCCGGAAGGGAAGGTACCCTGCCATCACTATGGGCCCATGTCCAGTTTGCACCAACCGTATTGGCTTTATCCCACATATAGGTAAACAGGGCAACATAGCCGTCAAGGTCGTCGGTATGATTTTCCTTGACACCTTCGTTCATCTTTGCTGTTCCCAGCAGTATGTGCAGCTCTTTTGCAGGGTCTATCCATAACAGAATGGCGTCATCGCCGAACCTCTCGTTGTTAAGGAACTGCTTTTCACCAAGTGTAATCGGCATATGGCCTGCCTTTACGCCAACGGGAACACCCATAAGACCCGACCCGCTATACTGTAACCATAATTCGCGGAAGAACAAATCTGCCGCCGGTTTCGTGTCATAGGTACCCCAGACATAAAGACCGCTGTTAGGGTTTCCACTTCCTCCTGAAGCGGTTTCGAGATCCATATAACCCCTCACATTGTCACCGACCTTCACACTTACCGTTAGGTTCGCATTTGTGGTATAAAATGCTTGAGAATCTGTTCTCACCGGTAAATTGTTCAGGACGAGAGTTTCTCCCTCTTCATCTTCGGTAGTAACGGAGCCGACATTTTTAAAGTACCATCCCCTTACGAGTATCTTTCCGCCCAGCATGATGCTCGCTGGACCTTTCGTCACTACCGCTTCCGGAGGAAGTTCCTCTACGTGGATAGCAAAGGCAGTGGCTGCAAAACTAAAAATTAAAAGTATACCTAAAAGTATCGCCAGATATTTCCTCAATTGCTAACCCTCCTTTTTAAAAGTTTTAAGTTAGGGATTAGAAGTTAGAGATACCAACAGCTAATAACTAACTTAAATGTCTATCCGCCAAAGGCGGATTCCCCTTACCTCTTATACTCAAAATTCCATTAATGGCTTCTTTGCATCACCTCCCCTTCAAAGGGTTTTGCCTTCAACGAAGGCCCTCGCCAATATATATATAGTTCCCGAGCTTTAACTTTCCTTCTAAAACTGACAGAATTTATATCATTCTCATTCAAGTTTGTCAAGGAATTTTTGCCTTTCTGTCAGCAGGTTCTTCAGCAAAAAATAGGCCAGCCCCTAAAAACACAAGAAGTCGTGCTAAAGACCCGAATTGCCGGCTAAAAATGACGCTAAAAATGAAACCCTCTTGAAGACCCTATGTTTTCTAAGCTTCTCCTTTCAGATACTTTGTGTCTTTTATACAACAAGGGTGTGGATTATATGTTGCAAGTCAGAATGAAAGAGCTTGCATGACAGAAGTAGAGAGCACAATCGGTTCCAATCAGAATAGTTATGCTAAAATGTTGGATGTTTGATCTATTAAAACTTTTTTTGGTCTTCGCTCTGATATTACTCCTCTTACGGAAGAAACTGAATATTGGTCTCGTAATGCTCATCGCCGCTTCCCTCTTGTTCGTGCTTTATCAGATGCCCTTCACATCGATAGGGAAAACTTGTAAAGAGGCTGCCCTTAATAGTGTGACCATAAAACTAATCCTTGCCCTTTCCTTTATTAGAATTTTTGAACTTATATTGAGAGAGCATGCAGTTCTCACACAAATGATGAGCACCGTAAAGTCCATTTTCAAAAACAGTAAAATAGTGGCCATAAGTATGCCTCTGCTGATAGGTCTGCTTCCCTCTGTTGGTGGTGCCTATTTTTCGGCACCAATGGTAGCCGAGGCAACCAGGGACACAAAAATGATGCCCGAAGAAAAAGGTTTCATCAATTATTGGTTCAGGCATCCCTGGGAATATATATTGCCTCTATATCCGGGAATTCTACTTGCATCGGCCATTTCAAAAGTAGAGCTCCACAACTTGATAGTCGTGAACTTCACATATGCAGTACTCATACTATTAACAGGTTTTATCTTCGGGATGAGAGGAGTTAAGGGAGTTAAAAAGGCAGAGGCAGAGGAGCCTCTATCTAAAAGAGGACTATGGAGTTTCCTGCCTATAATTTTAGTCCTTATGCTGGTTGTAATATTTCATATAGAATTGCATATTGCTCTCATTGTTGTTGTCATATCTCTTCTCGTATTTTACAGATACAATCCCAGATCCGTCCTTTCTGCTCTTAAACGCGGCTTTTCTCTTGAAGTGATTATCTTGATAGTCGGTATTATGCTCTTTAAAGAAACAATGGAAAATTCAGGGGCTGTCAGAAACCTTTCACAATTCT
>JBFMEC010000087.1:0-1948 GCA_040753575.1 Nitrospirota bacterium
AGGGATTCCAAGACAGACCTTGCACTGATAAAGATCTCCTCACTCTTTAAGAACCTTCCCACCCTTCCCCTCGGAGACTCGGAAAAAATCAGGGTTGGAGACTGGGTACTTGCCATTGGCAATCCCTTTGGACTGGGACATACGGTGACACAGGGGATAATCAGTGCCACTGGAAGAGCCATTGGCGCTGGTCCTTACGATGACTTTCTTCAGACAGATGCGCCTATAAATCCTGGCAACAGTAGCGGACCACTTATTAATTTAAAGGGAGAGGTCATCGGAATAAATACTGCCATAGTTGCCGGTGGACAGGGTCTTGGTTTTGCTATCCCCAGCAATATGGCAAAATCAGTGACCTCACAGCTGAAGGAAAAGGGAAAGGTGGTTCGTGGATGGATAGGGGTAACCATACAGGCTGTGACACCCGAAATAGCTAAGTCCTTTGGGCTCAAGGAACCAAAAGGTGCGCTGGTTGCTGACGTGGCTGAAGGGGGGCCTGCTGCCTCGGCAGAAATGAAGAGAGGGGATATCATTGTCTCTTTTAACGGAAAGGATATTGAAAGTTCGACGGACCTTCCGAGAACAGTTGCAGAGACACCTGTAGGTAAAGAAGTGGATGTCAAGATAATAAGGGACGGCAAGGAGATAAAAATAAAGTTAAAAGTTGCGGAGATGACTGAACAAAAACTGGCTTCTCAGATGCAGGCACCTGGTCCTGGTATCAAGGTTGATAACATGAACCCGCTCTGGCAGAGAGAATTTGGAATCAGCGATAGATATGGCGTTGTGGTTATTGATGTAACACCCAACAGCCCCGCAGACCAAGCCGGCATACAGACAGGTGATGTGATAAAAGAATTGAATCGCAACCCCATTAGAAATTTGAAGGATTATTATAATGCTATGGGGAAAACCGAAAAAGGCAAACCAACACTTTTCCTTATAAAGAGAGGGAAACAGACCTTTTACATATCAATAGAGGTCTTTCAGAGACAATGATTAGGTTCCAAGTAAAATAAGAACTCTGGAATCCAGAGTTCTTAAATGAATATAGGTTTTCTTATAGAGTTCTCCACTGGATTCTCCTTTTTCGCGGGAATCGATATGAGCCCTTGGCTCACAAAGGAACATGAAAATATTATTCATAAAATCTCCCTACCCCTCTTTGCCAAAGCGGGGGTATTTTCGAGTCAATGACGAGAAGTAGAATATTTTTATGATGATCGAAAAAAAAGAGAGAAGTACATCCGAGTATAAAAAAATCTCCATGGAGGAGACTCTTAAATTCTTAGAGACATCAACAGATGGGCTTACCGAATCAGAAGCCGGGAAGCGCCTCAGGATATTCGGGTATAACGAAATAATAGAGAAAAAGAAAAATCCCTTTCTTGAATTTTTATTGCGCTACTGGGGGCCTATGCCATGGTTACTCGAGCTTGCAATGGCACTGTCCTTCATTTTGAGACACTATTTTGAAGGGATAATAATCTTCGTGCTCCTTACTGTGAACGCCGTCATAGGTCACATGCACTCGCTTGGTTCGCAAAAGGCTGTAGAGCTTCTCAAGAAAAAACTGGCGATCAAGGCAAAAGTATTAAGAGATGGAAAATGGATAACGATAGATGCAAGAGAAATTGTACTAGGAGACATCATCGTTATGAAAATCGGCGATATAGTACCGGCGGATGCCAGAATTACAAGTGGTGAGCTTTCTGTTGATGAATCGGCTTTAACAGGAGAATCTCTACCTGTTGAAGCGCATCAAACTAACATTATTTATTCAGGCTCTGTAGTGAGACGGGGAGAGGCCAGATGTGTTGTGGTAAATACTGGAGCAAATACTTATTTTGGTAAAACTACCGAATTGGTCAAAATAGCAAAACCCAAATCCCATCAAGAGGAAGTGATGATGGCTATAGTCAAATATATGATGTATCTGGGTACAGCC
>JBFMEC010000087.1:2048-9890 GCA_040753575.1 Nitrospirota bacterium
GGTAAATACTGGAGCAAATACTTATTTTGGTAAAACTACCGAATTGGTCAAAATAGCAAAACCCAAATCCCATCAAGAGGAAGTGATGATGGCTATAGTCAAATATATGATGTATCTGGGTACAGCCCTCGCTAAAGAGGGAGCACTTGTAACAAGGCTTGATTCGATCGAAGATGCAGCTTCCATAGATGTTCTCTGCCTCGATAAAACAGGAACAGTAACACAAAACAAATTATCAGTTACAGACAGCATACCCCTTTCAGGATTCATGAAAGAAGACGTTGTCAGAATAGCCGCTCTGGCATCTCAAGAGGAAGGAATGGACATCATAGACCTTGCAGTTATTGAATATGCTAAAAGTTTCGGAGTCAATTTTAATGCATACAAACAGGTCTCATATACACCCTTTGATCCCTCAATTAAGAGAACTGAGGCGATTATTGAAGTTGATGGGAAGCGCTTCAGGGCTATTAAAGGTGCGGCCCAGATAGTCATATCTTTGTGCAGGAGAATAGATAAAGAGACTGTAGAAAAAGCAAACAGGACAATAGATGAGTTTTCACAGAAAGGATACAGAACCATAGCAATAGCACGATCAGAAGGCAGTGATTTCGATAATCTCAAATTCTTAGGATTACTCCCACTGGCCGACCCACCCAGGCCTGACTCGAAAAACATGATAGAAGAAGCAAGAAAGCTGGGAATAAAGCCGATGATGCTTACCGGTGATAATATTGCTATAGCTAAAGAAATAGCCTATCAGGTAGGTATAGGCGAAAAAATTATCCGGCTTTCTGAAATAAAAGGCTTAAGCGAAGATGAGCAGATAAGGATTGTTGGAGAAAGCGATGGATTTGCTGAGATATATCCTGAGGACAAGTACGGTGTCGTGAAACTCCTGCAATCCAGAGGGCACATGGTGGGCATGACAGGAGATGGTGTTAATGATGCTCCGGCGCTGAAGCAGGCAGAGATGGGAATAGCTGTAAGCAATTCGACTGATGTGGCAAAGGCATCTGCAAGCGTGGTCTTAACAGAACCGGGTATAAGTGTAATAATCGATGCAGTGAAAATAAGCAGGCAGACATATCAGAGGATGCTCTCATGGGTTATAAATAAGGTTACAAAGGTTATAGAGTTTGTCTGTTTATTGACCTTAAGCTTCTTCTGGTTACATAAGATTCCTCTTTCCCTTCTTGGAATGTCACTTCTTGTATTTTCGAATGATTTCGTAACAATGTCTCTATCGACTGACAATGTAAAACATACAAGTAATCCAAACAAATGGAATGTGAAGAATATCACCCTTGCATCCTTTATTCCAGGCATGTTATTGGTTGTGGAAGGTTTGATTGTAATTTTCATTGGTATGAAATACTTCCACCTGGAATGGGAAAGACTCCGCACCTTGGTAATGCTGAATCTAATATTTAACAGTCAGTTTCGAGTATTAATCGTAAGGGAAAGGAGACACTTCTGGTCATCAATTCCTGGCAGGGAATTGCTTATCCTGAGCACAGCGACTATTATCGGATTTGCACTGTTAGGCATATACGGCATCTTTGTTCCGTCACTCACATTGCATCAAATCTTCGTTGTTCTTGGATTTTCTGCATTTTTTACCCTTGGTATTGATTTTCCTAAATATTATGTATTCAGAAAGTTCGGACTGTAATATTAGGATTATCATAAGGTTCGTGCCGGCAATTTAAAAAATGGAAATTAACCAGGCCGCTTTCATTTTAGCTTAATTTACGGTGTGTTTATTTTTAATATCATCGAGCAGTATCTTATATTCCTGTGGTGTCAAATGCCAAGCTCCTGGCCTGAAGGGATTATCAAGATCATCGATTACAAATGAATTGACCCACAGTGCGATTTTATTTCAGGAGGTATATATACAGTGGCTTTGAAGGATGAATTAGAAAAACAAGGTAGATGGCTTTTTAGATGGCGAAGTTACTTGCCTCTAATTATTTTTCCAATTCTACTCATTGCTTTGCGAGAATCTGAGTATTTGGAGAGAACCGTAGGAGATTTTTATGAAGATCTTTGGGAAGGACTTTGTGTAGCATTATCTTTTATAGGATTGGCCATCCGTTGCATCGTGGTTGGTTATGCCCCTGAGGGAACATCGGGAAGAAATACAAAAAAGCAAATAGCAAAAACACTTACTACGACAGGGATGTATTCAATTTTAAGGCACCCTCTTTACCTTGGGAATTTCTTTATCTTTTTAGGGATAATATTATTTACTCAGGTGTGGTGGTTTGTCCTAATCTCTACCTTTGCCTTCTGGCTATACTACGAAAGAATAATGTTAGCGGAGGAGGTATTCTTGCAGAAAAAATTTGGTGATACATTTTTGGAATGGGCTGAGAAGACACCGACATTTCTACCGAAATTCAAGAACTGGCAACAACCGACGTTAGCTTTCTCTTTAAAGAATATTCTTAAAAGAGAGTATACCGGCTTTTTTGTAATTATTGCCTCTTTCACTTTGCTGGAAATTATCGGAGACATATTTGCAGAAGGCAGGCTGGAGTTAGATTTGGCGTGGATGATTATATTCATTGTCGGGTTAATAACATATTTAACACTGAGAATATTGAAAAAGAAAACAAAAATACTTAATGTTGAAGGAAGATAATGGAGCGTAAAATCATTGAATTCCTTCTCCTTCAGCTCAATCACTGGGGGTACTATATCTTACTCCTGATGACCTTCCTTGAGACCTCGGCATTTTTTGGCTTTCTTGTGCCAGGTGAAAGCATGGTTGTGATAGCAGGGCTTTTGGCATCAAGGGGAGTACTTGAACTTGGTGATGTTATATGGGTCGCCTCGCTGGGTGCAATAATGGGTGACACGGTTGGGTATTTTATCGGACGCAGGTTCGGAGAAGGATTTTTCCTGAAATATGGTAAATACTTCTTTTTCAAAAAGGAGTACCTTGATGAGGCTAAAGGATTCTTTGATAAACATGGCGGAAAGACCGTGTTCTTTGGCCGTTTCATGGCATGGCTCAGGGCATTTGCACCTGTTGTTGCAGGCATATCGAGGATGCGTTATCCAAGATTCCTCTTATTTAATATATTGGGTGGCATAATATGGGCAACAATGTTTTCATTGCTCGGTTATTTTGTTGGCAATAGCTGGGACATTATAAAGATCTATCTCGGCCGGCTTGGAGTTTTTGCATTCGTCTTTGGAGTTGTCATTATATTTCTTTATTTCTTTCTTACAAAAAGAAAGCGATTATTTAAAGAAAAGATTGGTTGGATTGATAGGAAACTATCTTCCCAAATGCCCAAAACATGGGACTTTATAAAGGCTCGTTTCAATTTAGGCAGCTGGTATGGATTTAATCTTACAATGGGTATCATTCTTTTTATCCTCGCCCTTTTTTCCTTCAACGAGATTGTTGAGGATTTGATAGATAAGGAGACACTATTTTACTTTGACTACAGAATACAGGGGTTCATAGAGAGAATAATCAGCCCCGAGATAACAAGATGCATGGTAGATATAACCAATATTGGAGGTATATATCTTACTGTGATTACTGCTGGTATGCTGACCTTATTTCTTTTATATAAAAGGAACTGGTGGAAGCTTTTTATTCTATTCTTGGTGGCTGGTGGAGGAGAAGCGGTCCTGATCCTTTTAAAACTGTTTTTTCACAGGCCACGACCAATGCCGCAACTGATTATAGCGCATGGGTATAGTTTTCCAAGCGGCCATGCCTTTTCAGCTATATCAATTTATGGGTTTTTAATTTATCTGACATGGATGGGTAAGATCAGAGCATTGAAATTTATTGTCCTATTTGTGTCAATTTTCCTGATTTTTCTTATCGGGATAAGCAGGATATTTCTGAATGTTCATTATCTTACAGATGTCCTTGGTGGATATGCGGCTGGCATTGCATGGCTTGTATTCTGCGTTGTCATGGTAAATACGATCAGGGAGATGAGGTAGCTATTCAGGGTGCATGGAAAGAATAGCAAACCCTATAAAATTGACAGACAACTTTGATTTCTGGTAAAAAGAATGTGTGTGGGAATATACTGAAAAGGTTAAAGAGCTTTTTCTTCATCCGAAGAATGTTGGCGAAATAGAAAACCCCGATGGCGTTGGAGAAGTCGGTAGCATAATCTGCGGCGATGCCCTCAAACTAACCCTCAAGATCGATAGAGAGGCCGATAAAATCATAGATGCAAAATTCCAGACCTTCGGCTGTGCCTCCGCAATAGCGAGTTCTTCAGCCCTTACGGAGCTTGTAAAGGGCATGACTATTGATGAGGCTCTCAGGATTACCAATCAGGAAATCGCTGATTATCTTGGTGGCTTGCCAAGGGAAAAGATGCATTGTTCCGTCATGGGTAGAGAAGCACTGGAAGCCGCAATTGCGAATTACAGAGATCTATCAAGACCTACCGAAGTAGAAGAAAAAATCATCTGTAAGTGCTTTGAGGTCTCTGAAGAGAAGATTCGGAGGGTGGCTATCGAAAACCATCTCACAACAGTCGAAGATGTTACCAATTTTACCAAGGCAGGTGGCGGTTGTGGTTCCTGCGTTCCTGACATAGAGGCAATCCTTAAAGATATCTGGTCAGTAAAGGCACCCCCTGAAATGCCCAAGATGCCTAAAAAATTAACCAATCTTCAAAAGATAGCACTTATACAGGATGTCATAGAGAAGGAAATAAGACCGCGACTTCAGGGAGATGGAGGAGACCTTGAACTCATGGACATAGATGGCAACAAGGTTATCATTGCCCTGCGAGCTATGTGCGTCGAATGCCCTATGGGAAATATTACGATAGCCGGTATCCAGGAAAAATTAAGGGAACTTGTTAGTGACGATATAATTGTGGAGGCGGGATGAAACCAATATACCTTGACAATAATGCAACAACCCCTGTAGCACCTGAAGTTCTTAACGGGATGCTTCCCTATCTCAAAGAGCTCTATGGAAATCCTTCAAGCATGCATACCTTTGGTGGACAACTTCACAGGAAGATAGAAGAAGCGCGGGAGAAGGTCGCTGCGTTGCTTGGTGCAGACCCCGATGAGATAATTTTTGCAAGTTGCGGTACAGAAAGTGACAATACCGCAATAATGAGCGCCGTCGAATCATATCCCCAGAGGAGACATATTATCACGACGAGGGTTGAACATCCTGCTGTCCTGAATTTCTGCAAACACCTTGCGAGAAAGGGTTACCGCATTACTTTCCTTCCCGTTGACAGCCTTGGAAGACTTGATATGGAAACATTCTTGAAAGTCTTAGATGATGACACGGCGGTTGTCTCGATAATGTATGCGAACAATGAAACAGGTGTCATATTTCCGATTAAGGAGATAGGAGAAATCCTTCGACAGAGAAAAATACTTTTTCATACAGATGCCGTTCAGGCCGTTGGCAAGATTCCAATTGATATGAAGAAGCTTCCTGTCCATATGCTATCCCTTTCAGGTCATAAACTTCATGCACCCAAAGGCGTAGGTGCACTTTATGTGAGAAAGGGCACCCGTTTTTATCCCTATATAATCGGTGGCCATCAGGAGTATGGAAGGCGGGCCGGCACGGAGAATGTAGCCTCCATAATCGGTCTTGGAAAGGCCTGCGAGCTTGCCAAAGAAAATTTGGATAGAGAGATAATTTATTTGACTGCCCTCAGGGATAAATTGGAAAGATCCCTCTTGGAAAAATGCCCTGATGCACTTATTAACGGTGATACCGAACATCGCCTTCCTAACACAACCAATATCAGCTTTGAGTTTATAGAAGGAGAAGCGATACTCCTCAGACTTAACGAATATGGTATATGTGCCTCCTCAGGTTCAGCCTGCACATCGGGTTCACTTGAGCCGAGCCACGTCCTCAGGGCAATGGGTGTTTCCTGTACTGCCATAACCGGTTCAATAAGATTTTCACTCAGTCGTTACAATGAAGAGACTGAAATAGACAGAGTAATTGAGATAATGCCTTACATCATAAGAGACCTGAGAGAGCTTTCACCCTTCGGCAGGGAAAAATTAAGACAGGTTTAAAGGATTTCTGTTCCTATTCCTTCCTTCGTGAATATTTCAAGCAAAAGACAATGAGGGATACGGCCGTCTATTATATGAGTTTTTTTCACTCCCTCCTCTACGGCCTTTATACATGACTGTATCTTGGGAAGCATACCGCCTGTTACTGTTCCGTCTGCTATTAACTTTCTTGCTTTAGAGCCGGCCAGAGTTGGAATAATTTTCCCCTTCTTGTCATTTATTCCTTTCACATCGGTAAGAAATATGAGTTTTTCTGCTTTAAGTGCTATGGCAATGGCCGCAGATATATTATCCGCATTGATATTGAGAGTCTCGTCCTGAGGCCCAATTCCAATAGGAGATATAACTGGTATAATCCCTTCTTTCTCGAGGGCGAAAACAATATGCGGATCAACCTCTTTCACTTCTCCCACAAGGCCGATATCAATAATCTCTTCAGCATCCCGGGAAATCTTCTTGATAACCTTTTTTTGGGCCTTTATCATTCCACCGTCTTTTCCGCTCAGTCCAACCGCCTTGCCGCCGTAACTGGTTATAAGAGCGACTATCTGCTTATTTATCAGTCCCCCAAGGACCATCTCGACGATATCCATGGTCTCCTTGTCAGTAACTCTCTGCCCCTGCACAAAGATCGGCTTCTTCCCCATCTTCTCCATCGTGGCGCTTATGAGAGGGCCCCCTCCATGGACGATCACCGGCCGGATTCCAATGAAATTCATCAGTACTACATCCTGAGCAAAGGCATTCCTGAGCCTTTCGTCTATCTGGGCAGCTCCGCCAAATTTTATGACGAAGGTCTTTCCATAGAAGTTGCGGATATATGGAAGTGCTTCTATTAATATATTCGCTTTCTCTATTGGTTCCATTTAATCTTTCTCCTCGAAACAGGGAATGCATACAATCTTCCCATCCTTTACTCTTGCCCTTGGCTCCATGACCTTTTCACCGCAAATTGCACATCTCATACTCGGATAAATTTTTGCTTCCTCAGGAATATCCATCTTTCCTTTTGTGACCTTAAAGATTTCCTCATCCTTTGCATGCAATATGGCATTGATCTTCTTCGCTTTCCTGTTGTGAATGACCCTCAAGACCTCTTCTGACCGATCACCTTTCATATATCTTTCCCACATCCGCTTCTCTTCATCGGTTTCATCGGGGACTATCCACTCAACAGAAATCCTTATGCCTTCATCTGAAGGTCTCTTGATGAATGTATAAACATGTTTTCCATAATCCCGGAATACTAAATTGCCTTTTCCGAAAGTGCATCCTGTCATGACCTGAATCGCATCTACCGCGCAGGAGTCATTCTCGACGATCGCTACCAATTCTTCATCAGCCGCTCTTCCGCCAAGCTCCTTCAACACATGGAGAGATACTCTATAGCCAAGTGCGAGGCCCGGGCAACTGTGGCCATGGAATTCAACAACATCATCATAGGTTTTCATTGCGATAATTTTACACCAGATTTAAAATTCCCGGCAGGTTCATCATAGCACGAACTGTATTCGACTCTCTCAATCTTGTTTTCCCTTATCTTTATTGATTTCCTGAAGTTCCGATTCAAGCTTTTCTTCACATCTTTTAATTTTATCCATCATTTCATTTCTTTCTATTTCTAACCGTGATTTTTCCTCTCTGAGTTTCTGAACCTCCCTCTCAAACTGCGCTTTATCTTTCGTCATTCCCTGAATCTCTTCATCGAGTCCTTCCATTTCCCTCTTAAATTGTCCGATATATTCCTCAATTTTTTTAAAACCATCCTCAGGTTCTTCAAACTTA
>JBFMEC010000088.1:0-9832 GCA_040753575.1 Nitrospirota bacterium
CTATGCTCCTGGGTGCAGGTGAGATGGCCGAACTTGCGGCAAAACATCTGATAAATAGCGGTGTTAAGGAAATTGCTGTAGCAAACCGGTCATATGATCGTGCCTGTGAGCTTTCAAAAGAGTTTAATGGGAGACCTGTTAAGTTTGAAGAGTTTCTTCAGGAGATAATACGCACTGATATAGTTATATGTTCAACAGGAGCTTCAGGCTATGTCCTTATGAAGAACCAGATGCAAAGGGTGATGGGAGAAAGGAAGCAGAGACCGGTCTTTATTATTGATATTTCTGTGCCGAGAAATATAGATCCCGAGATTAATAATCTGGACAATGTCTATCTATATAATATTGATGACTTGCAAGAAATTGTGGACACAAATATTTTTGAAAGAAAAAAAGAGGCTGAGAAGGCAGAAAAGATAATTGAGGAAGAGGTTGATACCTTCCTCAAATGGCAATCTTCCCTTGATTCTTTTCCGGTTATCATAGCCTTAAGGGAAAAGGCGGAAGAAATCAAGAAGGAAGAGCTTGATAAGCTCCTGAGTAAGATCAGCGGCCTGGGAGAAAAGGAGAAAAAGGCAATTGAGTATATGGCAACTGCGATTGTCAATAAGCTCATCCATTCCCCCACAGCGGCCCTAAAAGAAGACGCAGAAGACCGGGATATCCTGATTGCAACAATAAAAAGACTTTATGGAATAAACGATGACAGAGAATAGAATTGTTATCGGTACAAGGGGAAGCAAACTCGCACTGTGGCAGGCAGAGTGTATTAAATCAGAGCTGAAAAGACATCACCCCGGTTTGGAGATTCACCTCAGAAAGATTAAGACCACCGGTGACATGATATTAGATGTTCCCCTCGCTCAAGTAGGTGGTAAGGGGCTCTTTGTAAAAGAGATTGAAGAGGCGCTCGTGCGCCACGATGCAGATATTGCGGTTCACAGTATGAAAGATGTTCCAACGGAATTTCCCGATGGCCTCCATCTATCTGCAATATGCAAAAGAGAAGACCCGAGAGATATCTTTATCTCCCAAATCCACGATTCGAGATTTAAGATACCGAGATTTGGAGACCTACCAGCCGGTGCCCGTATCGGGACGAGCAGTTTAAGGAGGTCTTGCCAGCTTTTGAGTGCCAGGCCTGATCTAAATATCACACATCTGCGGGGAAACCTCGATACGAGAATAAGAAAACTGGATGAAGGCCAATTCGATGCCATAATACTCGCCGCCGCAGGTGTCAAAAGATTGGGATTACAAGAAAGGATTACAGAGATACTTCCTTTTGAGATAAGTCTTCCGGCCATAGGTCAGGGGGCGATAGGCATTGAATGCAGGATTGATGATGATTTCACAAATGGTTTAGTGGCACCGTTAGATCACGAAGAAACATCGTTATGCATAAAGGCCGAAAGGGCCTTTCTCAAAAGATTAGAGGGAGGCTGTCAGGTTCCGATTGCTGCTTATGCAAGAACAGAGGATAGAAAGATGAAAATTGATGGCCTTGTGGGAAACATCAAAGGTGATGGAATCGTAAGAGGCCACATAGAAGGAGATTCAGAAGAACACGAATCTCTCGGTATCAAACTTGCTGAAGACTTACTTTCCAGGGGAGCTAAAGAAATACTCGCTGAGATTTATGGTAAATAAATTTTACTCCACTTCTTTCTCTATTTCTTCGAGCTGCTCTCTCCTCTCCTGACAATCTCTGCAATATATTGCAAAGGGCAGAACTTTAAGTCTCTCTTCACTTATCTCTTCTCCGCAATCCTCGCATATACCATAAGTACCCTCATCGAGTTTTCTTAGAGCTTCATCTATTTTGAAAAGATTTTCTCGGTGGGTGCTCAACTGTTTAAGGCTTATGTCCTCTGAGAGATCAACAACAGACCAATCTCCATTGTCGAGGGCAGTATCTACAAGTTGCTTTGCCTCTCCCTTTATATATTTAGATATTTCGGCCTTTGTCTCTCTCACGATGGCCTCCCTCCTATTGATAAGCATCCTTCTTAGAGCTGCCTTCCTTTCCTCCTCTGACGATGTTTTCACCTTGGTCCTGGCTGCCTTTGTTACCGGTACCTTCGTCTTAGTTTTGGCCGTCTTACTTTTCTGACCGGTTTTTATCTTACTCTTTGGATCTTTAGGGGAAGTTTTCATAAGTACCTTCCTTGCAGATTCTTACTGGATTTCTTAGTTCTCGCAGTCTTTTTGCCTGCCATTATTTTTCCTCTTGGGCCTCACTTTCCTCCGACTTCTCCTCTCCCTCCTTGTATATCTCAATTACGCTTCTCACCTTGATACCGGCTGCCTTAAGAGCCTTCAGAATGTCTGCCAGCTTTGCATCTGTTACTTTCAACACAAAATTGCGGGTTACCATCTATACCTCCATTATCTCTTTTTCTTTATGCCCCAGAATTTCATCAGCCTTTTTTATAAAGGAATCCGTAATCTTCTGTATCTCCTCCTGTGACCTTTTCACGTCATCCTCGCTGAGATGCCTTTCCTTTTCGAGCTTCCTCAGATCCTCATTTGCATCTCTCCTTATATTTCTTATTGAAACCTTTGCCTCTTCTGACTTTTTCTTAACAGCCTTCACAAGCTGTTTTCTTCTCTCTTCAGTAAGGGGCGGAATATTTATCCTGATCATCTTGCCATCATTGATCGGCGTGAGTCCCAGGTCTGATTTCATGATAGCCTTCTCTATTTCAGGAATGACCTTCGGATCCCAGGGAACTATTGCAATCTGCCGGCTTTCGGGTATGCTGAGGCTCGCAAGCTGCTGAAGGGGAGTTGGTGTGCCGTAATAATTCACGCTTATGCCGTCCAGAAGAGCCAGGGAAGCCCTGCCGGTTCTTATAGAAGCGAATTCTTTCTTTAGTGCCTCGACGGCACTATTCATGTGTTCAGTGATCTTTCTTTTTAACTCTTGCTCCATTTTCTCCACACACAAGAGTTCCTATCTTCTTACCTTCAATAATCTTTCTAATATTACCTTTACCTCTGAGGTTAAATATTACGATGGGAAGATTGTTGTCCATACATAGCGATATGGCCGTAGAATCCATAACAGCAAGTCCTTTATTCAGGACATCAATATATGTAACCTTCTCATATTTCCTGGCAGTTGGGTCTTTCAGGGGATCAGAGGAATATACACCATCGACTTTAGTTCCTTTGAGTATTACCTCTGCGCCAATCTCCATGGCTCTAAGGGCAGCAGCCGTATCAGTTGTGAAGTAAGGATTGCCTGTTCCAGCCGCAAAGATAACAGATCTTCCCTTCTCGAGATGTCTTATAGCTCTTCGTCTGATATAGGGTTCTGCCAGTTCCTTCATCTCTATTGCTGACTGAACTCTCGTTGGAACATCGTATTTTTCGAGGGAGTTCTGAAGGGCCAGAGCGTTTATAACAGTAGCTAGCATCCCCATATAATCAGCCGATGCCCTTTCTATTCCCCTTACACTCGCCTCCACCCCTCTGAATATATTACCTCCACCAATTACGATTGCAACTTCAACGGACTTCGAGCCCGCTTCTTTTATTTCCCTGGCGATAAAATCAACTGTGTCCGAATCAATGCCATAGCTCTTATCACCCATCATGGCCTCGCCACTGATTTTCAGAAGTATCCTCTTGTATTTCAACCCCTTCACTCTTTAAGTATTTCCCCAAGCTGGTACCTAACAAACCTTCTTATGACAATATTCTCACCAAATTTTGCTATCTTTTCAGCTATGAGATCCTTAACGCTTTTCTTTTGATCGGGATCCTTGATGAAAGGCTGGTCTATAAGGCAGGTTTCAGCATAAAATTTCTCTAACTTCCCTTCAATTATCTTTTCGACAATATGAGGTGGCTTATTTGTAATCTGCACCCGGTAAATCTCCTTTTCTCGTTCGATAACATTCTGGGGTATTTCATCTCTTGACAGATACGCTGGATTCGAAGCTGCTATCTGCATGGCAATATCTCTGACAAGCTCTTTAAAATCTTCATTCCTGGCAACGAAGTCTGTCTCACACTTAACTTCAATCATCGCCCCTATCTTGCCCATATGGATATATGCGTCAACAATGCCTTCCGTAACGGCCTTCCCTGCCCTCTTTGCGGCTGTTGCGAGACCCCTCTGTCTTAATATATCTATTGCCTTCTCAAAATCTCCGCTACTCTCTAAGAGGGCCCTTTTGCACTCCATCATACCGGCCCCTGTCTTTTCCCTGAGGTTCTTAACCATCTCCGGTAAAATCACAGTCACTCCGTTACCTCCGCTTCCTCCTGTTCTATTTTTTTCTCAATCTGCACTTTCTCGGCCTCTTCGGCCATAGTCTTTGAGAGGACTTCCTTTCCCTCAATTACAGCATCGGCCATTTTTGACGCCACCAACTTGATAGCCCTTATGGCATCATCATTTCCTGGGATCACATAGTCAATCTCATCGGGATTACAGTTTGTATCCACTATTGCAACTATCGAAATAGAGAGCTTTCTTGCTTCAGCTACAACAATCCTTTCCTTCTTAGGGTCAACCACGAAAAGGGCCCCGGGAAGACTTGTCATGCCTTTAATGCCCGAAAGGTATTTTTCCAACTTTGCTTTTTCTTTCTCAATAGCTGCAACTTCTTTTTTGGGAAGAAGGTCAAGGGTGCCATCCTCCTTCATAGCCTCAATCTTTTTTAATTTTTCAACACTCTTCTTTATGGTGGAAAAATTCGTCAGTGTACCACCAAGCCAGCGCTGGTTTACATAAAATGCGCCTGCCCGCGTCGCCTCTTCCTGAATCGCATCCTGAGATTGTTTTTTTGTACCCACAAAGAGCACCGGAAGTCCAGCCGAGCCCACGCTCTTTATAAAATTATAGGCATCTTCCAGACCCTTTAATGTCTTTTGAAGGTCAATGATGTAGATACCATTCCTCTCCCCAAAAATATATTTCTTCATCTTCGGGTGCCATCGTTTGACCTGATGCCCGAAATGTACACCCGCTTCAAGCAATTCTTTTATTGTTGCTACCATCTTCTCCTTTCTCCTTCTATTTCCTTAACCATACCTTATCAGCCAACTGAATAATACAGTTGTAAGGTGTCAATGATGTATCTTAAGGAAGAATTTTCTCAGTCTTTTAAGTCTGAAAGATTAACATAAAAATATTCGCCTTTGCAAGGGGGACGGCCAGGAGAGAAAAACCCATTGACCTTATTTTAATTCTATGTTAGAAAATGAAATGAATGAGAAACAGCAGTTACTTTCCAGTCTCCCCTCCGTGGATGAAATCCTTAAGAGCCAACAGGGCATTGAATGGCAGAGAACCTATCCGAGAAGATATGTTCTACAGGCAATCAGAGAAACGATCAATTTCAGGCGAAGAGAGATACTGGAAGGCATCACAGCAGATCTCTCGGAAGAAAGCATTATGGCCGATATAGAAAGGAGGATCGAACAACTCTCCTCCTTTAGTCTTAGGCCTCTCATAAACGCAACAGGAGTGGTAATCCACACCAACCTCGGCCGTTCTATCCTTTCTGAAAGGATACTCGAAAATATAAAAAGGGTCTCTGAGAACTATTCTAATCTCGAATATGACCTTGAAGCAGGGAAAAGAGGAAAAAGATACACTCACATAAAAAGGGTCCTCAAAGAGGTTACAGGCGCCGAAGAGACGCTTGTCGTTAACAATAATGCTGCAGCCGTCCTTCTCTGTCTCAATACATTATCGAAAGGGAGAGAGACCATTGTCTCCCGCGGCGAGCTCGTGGAGATAGGTGGTTCCTTCAGGATGCCCGAGGTGATGGAAGCGAGTGGTGCCATACTGCGGGAAGTTGGAACAACAAACAAGACCCATCTCTTCGACTATGAAAGGGCTATCAATGAAAATACTTCCCTGATCTTACAGGTCCATAAATCAAATTACAGAATTACGGGTTTCACCGAGGAAGTCCCGATAGAAGATCTTGTAGAACTTGGAAAGAGGCATCAAATTCCTGTCATGTCAGATCTCGGAAGCGGGAGTCTCATTGATCTAAAGCCCTTTGGCATATACAACGAACCAAACGTTCAGGATATCGTAAAAGCGGGGGTTGATTTAATAACCTTCAGCGGTGACAAACTCCTTGGTGGCCCCCAGGGCGGAGTGATTGTGGGCAAGAAAGAATTCATAGAAAGAATTCAGAAAAATCCTATTACAAGGGCCGTGAGGATTGATAAACTGACGCTGGCGGGGTTTGAGGCTACTTTGCTGGAATACATGGACGGAGAAAAGGCAATCAAAACCATCCCCACTCTGATGATGCTATTTCAAAATCCTGAAGAGATAAAAGTTCGGGCTAAGAGAATAGCTACAAAATTAAAAAAGTATATAAAAGATGCCCAGATAAATGTCCTATCCGATTCGTCTAGAGCCGGAGGAGGTTCTTTGCCCGAGATGGACCTTCCAACCTATGTTGTCTTAATAAAGCCCTATAACGTTTCTGTTAATGATTTTGAGGAAAGACTGAGAAAAGGCGACCCGCCAATTATAGCGAGAATAAAAGAGGATTCTCTCATTCTCGATGCAAGGACTATAAAGGATAAAGATCTGGATACTCTTGTTAAAGGAATAACAGCCGCACTTTTATAAGGCCTTGAAACTTTTTATTCAAGTTTTTTAAGGCACGGCAAAATGCCCAATAGGAAATGCAACCATTGTTAGACATGCTCGTTTTGCTATCCCTCAGCCTCCTTTCCAAAAAGATCATAAATTCTTCTTGCAAGCTTCAATTGTTCTTCACTATCTAAGCCAATCCCACTTTCTAACAAATTAAGAAATCTTTTTATCTCAGCGTCCTTCTCCTTCAATTCCTCAATTTTTGAACTTTGATTTTCGATCTCAAGATCCAGCTCCTCAAGATTAATCTTTAGAGAAAATCTTCGATTTAAAAAATCGATTACTTGCTTCTGAGCTAAAGGATCCTTTAGGGAAGCAAGATAAATAGGCACATCTACCCAGATACTTGCACCTGGAATATTCCTTCTTTTTCCGCACCATAGGAGAAAACTACTTAGAGCAGGCGGCCCTTCATAATACATGCCCGATAAATCATATTTTCCAAGATCTTCACCAAATTCCCGCTCATTGAAGACGGTCAGCATCCTTCGATGCTGGCTATGAGAAATCAGGGAGGGATTCCCATTGATAGTATAAAATTCTCTTATTTTAAGAGAATTAGCTATATCCAGGAGGAAATTTAGGAACCTATACCACTCATCTTCAGGTTCATCACTTTTGAAAAGGAGAAGATTATTCTTTTCGCAGGCAAAGAATTTGGTTTGTGGTATCCTGGCTACATCGTTCTCAATTCTAACTCCGCTAAGGGAAAAATAATCCACAGGTTTAATTTTGCCAACCTCCTCTCCTCCCAACTTCTCATTCAAAAAATCGATTACCCCCGTTCCCAATCTCCCAACATCCTGGGTCTGCCAGCCTACTATTAAAGAGGGGTTTTGAAAATCTGGAAATCTATAGACCTCACATGGAGATCTCTCCATCTTCTTTACTCCTTTTTAAAAACTCCTGGACCTCTCTAAAAAGCTTTTCCTTCTCTGCCTCACCTAAAGGCCCTAACTCAGTGGGCTTGGATTTAAATTTTTCGATCTGCTCCTTCATTTCATTCGGAACCTGCTCGTAAATTTTTTCTATTTCCTCCTCTGTCTTTTGGGACCACCTCTCCAGGTGACTCAAATCAATTTCGACTCGGAGAATTTTTGCCAAGACTTCAAGAACGGATTTTGAAGCCTTTGGATAAGCCGTTGAATGCGAGACATATAAAGGGAATTCGCCCATTAAACAGATAGCCTCTAAATCTCTTTCCTTGGCTATACCAATCAGAAGACCATTTAAGCCGCTTATATACCCCTGGCCAGTTCTTTCCTCAATATCTGACAGCAAAATCGTATTTTCGTATCTCCTCACCTCATCAATCAAAGATTCTTTGTTTGGTACTGCCCAGACCCTTGGCTTCATCTGATGATGAATCAAGGCTACGGCTGCACCTGAGGTAAAGATCCTCTGACAGCCGAATTTCATAGCCACATCAAGGACGTATTCGCCTATCTGATAAGCCTTCCTGTCTCCCCGTGGTTGCTCCTCTGCTATAAAAAATAGGAGATCTTTTGCCTGAAGTTTCTTGAAATAGAATTTATTGGCAGGAAACTGTAAGTCCTCCATAAGCCCCTTTTTAATCATCACTTTTTGGGGATAGAAAAAATCCCAGCTCTCTATTTCCGCAAATTCCTCAGCATTTACGCTCCTTCTTAAGGTTTCTGCCGCTATAAATCCGATATTCCCTATTCCCGGCCAACCGCAGATCAAAATCGGCTTCTTCAGGTCCGGCTCTTTGAAAAATCTAACCCCCATTCTACTCCATCAGCTTCTTTGTATATGAAAAAAACATTATTTTGGATCGAGACATTCTCGACTGATTATAACAAAAGTTCTGCTTAACTGCGGATTCTTAAGATAAGAGATGCTTTGTTCCTACAAGTAATTAATATCATGAACTGCCCGAGTTTGGCCATAATGAGAAGTAGGAGGAATCCTGGTAAATAATGATATTTCGAGTTAGAACAAAAAACAATACCCAGTATTTTTTCAATTTAACAAAAAATTATAAATTCCTGTATTCTTTCGCTCACTGAGTTACATTTATTACAACACTGTCAAAAAAAAGACGGTCATAAGTAACCTGTCCATCCACAACGTCGTCAACGGCAAAATAGAAAATATAAGTGCCAGGCGTTAAAGCGAAGACATTAAAAATTTGAGTTTCTGGAACATTTACAAGAGCACCTTGAAATGTAACGGCCAGACCCGCCTGCCATTGCCAAGGTGAGCTTCCAGAATCCCAGTGATAAAACCCAAAAGGGGTCTCCGCAGCCACCCACCAGTCTGCATTAGTACCTAGACTACTCCCCGCATTAAGGCTCGCCGTGATTAAGAGTACATCTGTCGTTCTTATGGTTATCGTACCTTTGGTGTTATTTGCTCTTATATCGGGTGCCGGAGGAGCAGCTGGATTAACAACTGTAACTGTCCCTATCATGCCAAAGGCAGAACAGTGGTTTGCCATCGCACAAAAATAGGGAAATGTCCCGGGAGAAGTGAAGGTAAAAGAAAATGTCTGCCCAGGCGATAAAAATCCCGAATCCCATTTCCCATCGGAAACACAATTTGCTCCGCTTGTTGTCGTATGTTGTATGACGCCGCTGTTAGTCCACCTCACCGTATCCCCAGTATTAATAGTGATCTGCAAAGGATTGAAAGAAAACTCTCTCATGGTGACGTCTACTGTCGCGGAAAAAGAAGATGAATTTTGGACAAAGAAAGAAAGCACCAGTAACAATAAAAATACTCCAACCTTTTTCATTTCACACCTCCTGAACTTTATACTTCTTCTAAATCTAATTTTTATACATGATTAAGACTAAAAGAATCGGTTTTTGTCTGATTTTTTTGTAGGACTATAGTACTCTTTATGTCAGTATTTGTCTTACAAAGCTTAGGAGGTAAATTTAAGGAAGTCTTTCCAAAGGTGGTGCAATAACACCGTTGTGACAACTGAAACAACTTGGACCTATAATGCCCGTTAGATCAACGCCATGACAGGTAGTACAACCGGAGACAAAATTGCTTCCATATGTGCCATGGAAAGATATGGGCTCGTCCTTTGCGTTCAACCACCCCGAGGGATGACCGATGCTACCACCAGACCCGTTATGACAGGAAAAACAGCTTATCAGGGCTATCCCTCCATCAAGTTTTCCACCATGACATTGCTCACAGAGAGCCGTATTTATATTA
>JBFMEC010000089.1:0-1315 GCA_040753575.1 Nitrospirota bacterium
GCGTAGCCTCATGTATAGAAATGGATTCATTAATAAAGGGTAATCGCGTAGCGACGCCGCCTATCTCTGGGTCAACGGCTACGCCCAAACCCCGACTCCGTCGGGGCATCGCCGACCCGCCCCGTTATGTGATAATGGGGTGCGTGAGAAAAGACAGCGAATATAAGGATGTACATGTTTGACCGAATCCTGAAGGAAATGCGGGATAAAATCCGCGATCGTGAATACATAATGACGATTCACGGGGAAGAAGAAATGAATAATGATTCCCTGACGATCTATGATGTTGAGCGGTGTATTCTTACAGGAAAGATTCTCGAAAGGCAAAAAGACAAAGTCACTGCCGAATGGAAATACCGTATAAACGGCCAGTCACTCAGAGGCGGTGAAGTGGAAGTTGTTGCGAAATTAAGTCCAAGGGGAAAGTTGGTTATCATTACTGTGTATGTGCCATAATATGTTTATGAGAACAGGGAAAGAAATGATTTGTGATAATTGTGGGAAACAGGGTGCCCGTATCCGCAAGGTTGCAAGGACATACGGCAAAGGTAAAGACATTTTAGTGATAGAAAATGTCCCTGTCATTACATGTCCTCACTGCGGAGAAAGCTATCTTGAAGCAAATACTCTTCATGAAATTGAGCGCATCAAGTTGCATAAGAAAAGTTTTGCAGTTAAACGTTCAGTTTCCATTGTTGAATATGCTTAAAGAAAAAATACACGCACCCCACTCCACATAACAAGCGCACAGGCGTTCATAAACCATTGCAATTTGCCGTCTGTCACGAGCCTTGCGGAGCCAAGTCTCGCGCGCCAGTCGTCAACCACTAACAGGCACGACAAACTGGACAACAGAAGAGACACCATTTTTTTTTGCAAAAAGGAGAAAATCCCGACAATGTGAAACTTAATCTGGTTATTAAAGGTAAAGGGACAGTTTGGATTGACGATATTCGGCTCTTAAGGGGATCCCTTTAGTAGAAAAAGTAAAACCCTCCTCCAATCCTTCGCACTTCCGTGAGGACAGGCTACTACGTTATTATACCTTCATGAAGAAAGTTGTTGTCACAGGCATTGGAGCCGTTAGCCCTCTCGGAAATTCATTACGTGATTCATGGGAATCCGCAAAAAAAGGCATATCAGGCATTGGTTCTATAACAAGATTTGATTCCTCTGAGATTAAATGGAAAGTTGCCGGTGAATTAAAAGGATTTGATGCTGGAGAATATCTTTCTCAAAAAGAGATAAATCGCCTGGACCCTTTCATACACTATGCCTTTGCAGCAGCTCATATGGCCGTTGAAGACGCGGGACT
>JBFMEC010000089.1:1415-9822 GCA_040753575.1 Nitrospirota bacterium
AAGATTTATGGGGAAGTTGCCGGGTATGGGAACACAACAGATGCCTTCCATCAAACAATACCTTCTTCTGAGGGTGAATCGAGGGCAATGCAGATGGCAATAGATGATGCCGGATTGAAGATAGAAGATATCGACTATATTAATGCCCATGCTACATCAACACCTCTTGGAGATAAAGTAGAGACTGAAGCTATAAAGCTATTCTTTGGAAAAAGGGCTTATCAGATCCCCGTGAGTTCTATTAAATCCATGACAGGTCATATGCTTGCGGCTTCTGGCTCCCTTGAAGTAGCCCTGACCTTAATGAGTATGGAGGAAGAACTTATACCTCCCACCATAAATCTAAAGGTAAAAGATTCGGAATGTGATCTTGACTATGTAACTGATCTGAGAAAAGTGAAGATTAATATCGCTATTTCTAATTCCTTTGGTTTTGGTGGGGTAAATGCAGTGCTGATCCTGAAGAAACCAATTTTCTAAACTCCCCTACCGCTTCATCCTCGGGAGTTTCTGCCAGATTCCTATATTTTGGCGAAAAATGAGTTACAACTAGATTTTTCACCCCTGCTTCTCTTGCTATCATTCCGGCGGTCTTTGCCGTCAGATGAAATCTTTCCAGTGCCCTATCCCTGTCTTTTTCGAGAAAGTAGGCTTCACAATAAAATGTATCGGAATCGCTTACGAGTTCGATAATCCTTTTAATATTCTCGTCATTTATGGAAGCGTCGGTTACATAGGAGATCTTCTGACCTTTCGTAATATTTGCAAGTTCCCTTAATTCTTCAAGCTTGTATCTCCTGTAAGCGATATAAAATTCTGTATCTCCTGATCCTCTCTCTCTGATAACCTTTTTAAATTCAGAGAGCCAGGGTCCAACAGGAAGTCCTCTTTCCTGAAGAGCAGCCTTGTTAATATTAATGTGAAATTCCTCCTCCAGAGAGAAGCCAAGGCAAGGCACCTGATGATCTAACTCAACAGCCCTAATTTTGAATAATGGTTCAGTTAGGATAGCACCATCGAAGTTAGATATACCATTGTCCATCCTGTTGAAACAATTTTGGGCATAGAAGCTGGAAGTAGATACCTTATCTCCCTTCATGCAGAAGACTTCTACCTTCATGGGATATTCTTTTATGAGATTCCATGTGTAACCCCTTAGTTTTCCTTGTACACAGTCGGTTATATTCGAAGGGCCATAAACCCTGAGGGGCTTCTCTCTTCTCAGAAGAGCCCTGAGAAGTGTATCAAAACCTATAAAATGATCTATGTGGGTATGAGTCACAAAAACATCAGTTATTTTTTGAAGGTCACCAGGTTTAAGTCTATCGATATTGCCTATATCAAATAAAAAGGCCCTTCTTTCTCTTATTATCTTTACGAAGAGGGAAGGGTCTTCAAAGGGGCCATTTACAAGCCTGTGGATGAATGTAGGTTTCATTAGTGATTATAACCCATTGTGATATAATAATGTAAAAAAGAAGTAAAAAACGGAGGAAATATGCCAGAGCTTAGAAAGGATCCGATAATCGGACGCTGGGTAATTATATCCATAGAGAGAGGCAAAAGACCGACTGATTTTGTCTCGCCCTCCTTACAAAGAAGAAAAGGAGGTTTTTGTCCCTTCTGCCCTGGTAATGAATATACGACTCCACCAGAGATACTGGCATTCAGACCACCTGAAACAAAGCCTAATTCACAGGGATGGAAATTAAGGGTTATGCCCAACAAATTTCCGGCGTTACAAATATCAGGGGATCTAAACAGAACAGGAGAAGGAATCTTTGACAAGATGAACGGGATAGGGGCGCATGAGGTGATTGTGGAAAATCCAGACCATAACCTGTCTCTCTCAACGATGTCTTTAAAGTCGGTTGAAGATGTATTGTGGGCTTACTATTTCAGGATATCGGACCTGAGGAAAGACCGGAGACTAAAGTATGTGATGATCTTTAAGAATGAAGGAGAGATAGCCGGTGCATCCCTTGAACATACACACACTCAATTAATTGCACTACCTGTCATACCCAAGCGTGTAAAGGAGGAGATAGATGCCTCCAAACAGTATTATGAATTGAAAGAGAGATGCATCTTTTGTGATGCCATTAATCAAGAATTAAAAGATGGCAGAAGGGTAATATACGAAAACAAGGGATATGTCGCCATTGCACCCTTTGCATCAAGGTCACCCTTTGAGACATGGATTCTCCCGAAGTCTCATGAATCTGGTTTTTATCCACCGAATAATGACTTCTCATTTCTTGCCGATATACTCCAGACAGTCTTAAAGAAGATGGATAGAATACTTGATATACCTCCTTATAATTATTTGCTTCACACCTCCACCTTTTATGATGAGATCAATGAGTATTACCACTGGCATTTAGAGATTCTTCCAAAACTTATAAAGATTGCCGGCTTCGAATGGGGTTCAGGGTTTTATATAAATCCAACTCCTCCTGAGGAGGCAGCCAGATTCTTAAGAGAGGCGAAGATATAAGAAAAATTTCAAAACTCAAATTTCAAAATTCAAAATCAATGATTAGGGAGAACACAGGAATATGAAAATACTGATCGCGACTTCAGAGGCGGTACCTTATATAAAGACTGGTGGCCTTGCGGACGTTGCAGGTTCGCTCATAAAAGAATACCAGGGTCTTAAAAAAGAGGCTTATCTTATACTTCCTCTTTATAAAAAGATAAAGGAATTACCCGCTCTGAGCGGTATGAATGTTGAAATAAATGTGGCTGTTGGAGATAGAACTATCAAAGGAGGGATTTTTACCGATCAGCCTCGTGTTTATTTCATAGAGTGTGATGAATTTTTTGATAGAGAAGAACCCTATGGAACATCAGAAGGGGATTACGCTGATAATGCTGCGAGATTTGTATTTTTCTCAAAGGGTATACTGGAGGCGTGTAAGGCACTAAATTTAAGACCGGACATAATTCACTGTAACGACTGGCAGACGAGTCTTATACCTCTATACCTGAGGACTCTTTATAAAGAGGATAAGGTTTTTTCAGAAACTGCCACGGTTTTTACGATACACAACCTTGGTTATCAGGGCCTTTTCCCTGCATCCGACATGCCACTTACCGGCCTTGGATGGGAATTCTTCAATCCCGAAGGGATAGAATTTTATGGAAGAGTCAATTTTTTGAAAGCAGGCATTATTGGAGCAGACATTCTTACAACTGTCAGTAATACCTATTCAAAGGAAATTCTTAGCAAAGAATCTGGCTTCGGCCTTGAAGGTGTCTTACAAAAAAGAAAGACAGACCTTTACGGCGTTTTAAATGGGATAGATTACAATGAGTGGGATCCATCGAAGGATAAATTTATACCTCATAATTTCAGTATCAAAGATCCTAAAGGCAGAATTGATTGCAAGAGTCAGCTTGTAAAAGAAGTAAATCTCGATGCCGAAAGACCACTTATAGGCATGGTCAGCCGGCTATCAACGCAAAAAGGACTGGATCTTGTGTTGCGGTCAATCGATGAACTGCTATCTTTAGGCGTAAATCTAATTATCCTGGGCAAGGGGGATAGGGAATTCCAAATTGGTCTTTCGGGGGTTGTGAAGAAATATAAAAAGAGGGTTTCTGCTGCTATCGGATTTGAAGAAGCCCTGGCCCATAAAATTTACGCCGGCTCTGATTTTTTTCTGATGCCATCAAGGTATGAACCCTGCGGACTTGGCCAGCTTATTTCGATGAGGTATGGCTGTATTCCTATAGCCCGAAGAACAGGTGGACCAGCTGATACCGTAGAGGACTTCAATCCTTTGACCTCGAAGGGAACGGGATTTCTTTTTTCCGATTTTACTCCTGCCGCAATGCTGGATTCAGTAAAGAGGGCTCTTTGCGTCTATACCGATAGAGGGAAAATGCAGAAAATTATCAGAGAGGCTATGAAAATGGACTTTTCCTGGAAGAAATCAGCAGAAAGATATCTTGAACTTTATGAGTTAGCTGCTGGTAAGAAAAAGGTTTTTTAAGATGGATGAGATACTTAAAGAACTCCTTAAGGCAATAGACAAAATAGGCGAAGGAGATTTTTCTTACAGGATACAAGTAGATGGTAACGACGAATTCCAAATTATAGCGGGAAGATTCAATGATTTGATAGCTCAGCTTCAGACCTCTGATAAAAGGTTGAAAAGTAAATTATCTGAAACTGAACTTATGTTAGATATTTCCCAGACTGCCGAGAGAGCGGTTGATCTTCAAGAGGCACTTCAGACTATTGTGGAAACGATAGTCGATCGGATGGCAAAGGATGCCTGCGCAATAAATCTATACAACCATAATGCAAGAGGTTTCTGCATCGAGGCAATTAAAGGGGATCTTTATGATATTCTTGAGAGATGCATCCCTCCGGATAAAGGAATAGCACAGAAGATCCTCAAATCTTTGGCTCCCCTTATAATTCATGATTTAGAAAAAGAGCCGGAAGGCCTGTTAATTTCAAGAAAAAGCGGCTCCCTGGCAGTCTTTCCCATATTCAGTGACAGCAACTGCATCGGCTTCCTGGTATTGTTCAGCAAAAAAATAATGGCTTTCACAGAGGATGATGTGAAGACCCTACACATATTAACCAACACGATCGGCTATGTTATAAAGAACGCCCGACTTTATGAGACAACGAAGAATCAGCTTCAGAGACTCTCTGCCCTTTACGAGCTTTCCAATGTAATTACAAATATCCTTGACCTTAACGAGCTTCTCAAGCGCATAACCGAAGAGGTAACGAGACTCCTCAATGCAAGAGGTTGCGTATTAAGACTCCTGGAGGATGACCACCGACTAATAGTCAGATCTGCCTTCGGGCTTCCTGAGGGCATAGAAGGACGTGCTGAGCTTGCCCTGGGAGAAGGATTGGCCGGCTGGGTTGCCAAGAACGATATGCCTCTATTAGTTGAAGATATATCAAAGATGCCTGAGAACCTGACGGTGCAGGTCACTGATGTGAAATCAGCCATCTGTGTCCCCCTGAAGGTTAGAGAAAATATCATTGGGACGCTTTGCTTTTATGACAAGAGAGGTCCCGATGACACATTCATATCCTTCGACATAGATGACCTCGGCATTGTGGAGGGCTTTGCATCTATTTCAGCCCTCGCCATTGATAAGGCATGGATTTATGAGAAAGAACTTCAAAGGGAAAAGGAAGCCATCGAGGCTAAAAAGAGGATGGAGATTCTCTTTGAGAGTGTACAGGGTGGAATAGTCACCCTGGGGCGCGACTATAAAGTTCGTTCAGTTAATAGATTTGTGGAGCATTGGACAGGTAGAAAGGTGGAAGACATTATCGGTAAGGATTGTATAGAGGTCTTTCACCAAAACGGGGGCATATGTCCTCATTGCGTTGCAAAGGCCACATTTGAAACGGGTGAGATAAATTCTATTGCCCAGTTAAAAGATGCAAACTATGCCGAACTCACCTCTTATCCAATAAGGGATGAAAAAGGTAATGTTGTAGAAACAGTCGTATTCATTCAGGATATAACTGACAGGGTACTCCACCAGGAAGAGATACTCAGTTTGTATAAAGAGGTATCGGAGACAAAGGATTATCTCGAAAGCCTCATTGAGAATTCTGCCGATGCCATTGTTACGACAGACCTCAATGGCATTGTGACATCCTGGAATAAAGGAGCTGAGAGAATCTATGGATTTACCGAACAGGAGACAATAGGAAAGTTTTTACCCAATATCCCTGAATCAATCATAGATGTGGAAAAGGAATATATCGAAAGGATAAAAAGAGGAGAAACTATAAAGCGCATAGATACCATTAGAAAGAAGAAGGACGGCACTATTTTCGAAGTGAGTGTGACACTCTCTCCCATCAGGGATTCCACTGGAGAGGTTATAGGTATAAGCAGTATATCAAGGGACATCTCTGAACGTAAACGCGTTGAGAAAGAATTAATTAAGAGAAATGAGGAGTTGTCAAGACTTTTCTTCATATCTTCAGCCATGAGAGGGACTCTTGAGCTTGACAGGTTGTTAAGAATGGTGCTTACCGCAGTGACTATGGGAGATGGTCTCGGCTTTAACCGGGCGATACTCTTTCTCGTTGACGAGAGCAAAGGCGTTCTGAAAGGTGCCATGGGAGTGGGACCTGCAAGCCATGAAGAGGCCTTCCAGGTATGGGAAAGGCTATCCTCGGAGAGAAAAACATTGTCAGATATAATCCATGACATTGAGATTGGACCTTTAAGTTTAAGTAAAGACTCCTTTCTTAACAGGCTTAGTCTTAGTGTCGAGATTCCCCTGACGGAAGAAACAATCCTTACTAAGGCTATAAAAGAAAAACGAACCTTCAACATCCAGAATGCCTTTGAAGAACCTCTTACAGATGCCTTTCTCCTTCACCAACTTTACACGCATGCCTATGCAGTAATACCGTTGATTTCAAGAGACAAGGTAATAGGTGCCATATGGGTTGACAATCACTTCAGCAGAAAGCCAATCGTTGAGGAGGATATGAGGTTTTTGAATGCCTTTTCGAACCAGGTTTCCACTGCTATTGAAAGCGCCAGACTCTTCGAGCAGGTGACCCTGGCAGAACAAGAGCTTGAGAATATATTTGAGTCCATCTCTGACATGGTCTGCTTTAATGACAAAGACTATGTGATCAGGAATATTAACAAGGCCGTCAGTGAAAAGATTGGCAAACTTCCCGAGGAGATTATAGGGAAGAAGTGTCACGAGATATTTCACGGTATGAACGAACCCTGGCCAAAATGTCCTCATCACAAAACCGTCTTAACGAAAAAGGCATTCATTGAGGAGATCGAAGATCCCCATCTCGAGGGTACCTTCATCACATCGAGTTCTCCCATATTCGATAGCATGGGGGAATTTATAGGCACGGTCCATGTAATAAGAGATATAACTGAGCTTAAAATCCTCAGGGAAAAACTCGTAAGGGCTGAAAAGATGGCAGCACTCGGGGAGGTTGCGGCAAAAGTTGCCCATGAGATAAGAAATCCTCTAACATCCATCGGTGGATTCGCAAGAAGACTTACAAAGAAACTTGAAGGCAATCTTAAAGACTATGCAGAGATAATAGCGAATGAGGTTGTGAGACTGGAAAATACGTTGAATGAGATTCTCAGCTTTATCAAAGAAGTGAGAATTGAAAAGGAGATGGCCAATATCAACAGAGTTGTAGATGATGTTACCTCTCTGATAAAACCTGAACTCGATGAGAAAGAGATAGTCCTTGTGAAGGATCTTGGCGACACTCCCGACGTTCACATGGATCCAAACAGTATAAAGGAAGCCTTACTTAATATTCTAAGAAATGCGATTCACGCCATCGGTGTTACAGGTACAATCTATGTGAAGACTTACCTAAGGGAAGATTCCATTGCCGTTGAGGTAAAGGACACAGGCAAGGGCATCCCCGAAAAAATACTTCCTTACATATTCGACCCGTTTTTTACAACAAAGGATACCGGCACCGGCCTTGGCCTGACCATCACGCAAAAGATTATAGAAAAACATAATGGTAGAATCGAAATAGAAAGCAGAGTTGAAAAGGGAAGTACTTTTAGGTTTTTTATTCCATTGAGAAATCCAGAAAAGTAAGAGTGAGATAAAATGAGGAAGGAGTGAAATTATGAAGATACTTGTCGTTGATGATGACCAGCATATTCAGATGCTCTATAAGGATGAACTCTCCGAAGAAGGATATGATGTTGTCATTGCTGCTACCGGAAAGGAGGCTCTAGAATTGTTTGATAGGGAAAATCCCGATCTGGTAACGCTGGACATTCTTTTGCCGGATATAGATGGCATCCATCTCCTGAGGCAGATGAAGGAAAAGAGACCGAAGATACCAATCATAATGTCAACAGCCTATGACTACAGAGACGACTTTGCCGTTTGGGCTTCCGAGGCATATATAGTGAAGTCATCGGATCTCGATGAACTTAAATCCATGATAAAAAAGCTGCTCACCTCTGAATAATGTCAAAAGATATCTATCTTGAAAGCACACCTTTAAACGAGGCGCTAACAAAATGGCTTGGAAGATTTGAAACTGAAAGATTTCTTAAACCCCTTTCTGGTGAAACAATCAAGGTTGTAGATTCCCTTGGAAGGGTAACTTCTGAAGCAATCATCGCAAAAATCTCTTCTCCCTTTTATCACTCATCGGCGATGGACGGCTATGCTGTGAAATTCGCCGGCACCTTTGGTGCTTCAGAGAGTAACCCCAAAAGATTAAAGATAGGGGAACAGGCTTTATATGTTGACACAGGCGATACTATGCCCGAAGGATTCAACGCGGTAATAATGATAGAGGATGTGAATATAGGTGGGTATGAGGGGATTACGGAATATATCGAAATTATTGCACCGGCAACACCATGGCAGCATGTTCGTATAATCG
>JBFMEC010000090.1:0-9685 GCA_040753575.1 Nitrospirota bacterium
AAGAAAGTCATCGTAAGGACCAGCGCCAATGGCTCTTCCAGTGGCACTGATTATCCCCTGTGTCACCGTATGTCCCAGTCCAAAGGGATTGCCAATGGCAAGTACCCAGTCTCCAACCCTGATTTTATCCGAGTCTCCGAGGGGAAGGGTGGGAAGGTTCTTAAAGAGTGAGGAGATCTTTATCAGTGCAAGGTCTGTCTTGGAATCCCTTCCCAGGACCTTCGCATTGAATTCTCTTCCATCAATCAACTTCACCTTTATTTCCTCTGCTCCCGCAACGACATGGTTGTTTGTGATGATATATCCATCCTTATCAATGATAAACCCGGACCCGAGACTTTGCTGTTTCAGCTTCATATCGGGAATCTCACCAAAAAACCTTCGGAAAAAGTCTCCAAAGGGTCCCTCTTCAGGTCCGAAGAAATGCTTGAAGGGCGTGCCCGGAATTCTCACTATCGTTGTGGTACTAATATTGACAACAGCGGGTCTAACGCTCTCTGAGAGATCAGCAAAGGATTGGGGGAATCCAATAACCTCAGAACCTTTCTTGCTTTCGCAACCAGCCAGGATAAGAACAAAAATTTCTAAAATACTGATTAATAAGACACCTCTCATTGTACTCAAAACCCTTTTTTCCATAACCTCCTTTAAGATTTTTTGTTGCTGGTCATCTATTTTTCGGCAGCAGATTTTAATGCAGGCTCATAAAACTTCTTGACATACTCTTTAGCCATTCTTTTGGCACAGAAGAAGGGCCCTGTGCTTATTATTGCCTCCTTCATAACCTTTACCCAATCGGCGGGGATACCATCATCATTAAATTTGTAGTAAAGAGGGATTATCTCCTTTTCAAGGATGTTATAAATTGCTTCAGAGTCTTCAATATCCCGATTTTCTCCGCCTCCCCCTTCAAATGCCCAACCATTTCGGCCATTAAAGCCTTCCACCCACCATCCATCAAGAATACTCAGATGGGGAACTCCATTCAGAGCTGCCTTCATACCGCTCGTCCCGCAGGCCTCAAGGGGTGGAAGAGGATTATTTAGCCACACATCAACGCCATGAACAAGATACTGAGCCAGTTGTTCATCATAATCCTCTACAAAGGCTATGCGTCCACCAAAGGCAGGGTTCTTTGCACTATTAAAGACCTGCTGTAAGAGTTGTTTGCCGGGATTGTCATCGGGATGGGCCTTGCCCGCAAAGATAAACTGAACAGGTTTCCATTTATTATTCAATATCTTCTTCAGTCTCTCAACATTTTTCAAAATTAACGTAGCTCTCTTGTAGGCAGTGAATCTTCGGGCAAAACCGATTGTGAGTGCCGTTGGATCAAGAAGCACACCTGAAGCGAGGATTATGCGGGGATCAATTGTATCATTAAGCCACCTCTGCCTTGCCCTTTCCCTTATGGTGTTTATTAATTTTATCTTTACCCAGTAATGAGCCTGCCACAGTTCTTCATCAGGAATGTCATGAATCAACTGCCAGATATAGGGATTATCATGCTCCTCCAACCAGTCAGGACCAAGATATCTATTAAAGAGAAGTTCTATCTTTGGTTCAATCCACGTGGGAACGTGAATGCCGTTGGTAATATGATCAATGGGTATTTTGTCTTCAGGGAGATCTGGCCACAAGGATCGCCACATCTTTCTTGCCACCTCTCCATGTCTTTTGCTCACACCGTTATGATAAGCAGACGTCTTCAGGGCAAAGGCGGTCATATTAAAACCGACCATAGGTTCCGCAGGATTTATTCCCAGTCTGAAAAAGGTGTCACGATCCAATCCTATAGCAGGCCAATAATCATGAAAATATTTTTCCATCAAAGAAAAGGGGAAAATGTCATGACCTGCCGGAACTGGAGTATGAGTGGTAAAAACAGTGGTTAAGCTGATCTGTTCGAAGGCCATTTGAAAACTCAAACCCTCTTCAACTCTTTCTCTGATCCTTTCAAGGACGGCAAAGGCAGGGTGTCCTTCATTAAGATGAAGGACTGAATGCTTTATCCCAAGAGTGTTCAATACCTCTGCACCTCCAATTCCAAGGACAATCTCCTGTCTCAATCTCTGTTCGGGATTTCCAATATACAGGTGTGTTGTTATGCCCCGATTCCAGGGGCTATTTAATTCAATGTCAGTATCTATGAGATAGAGTGAAACCTTTCCGATTTGAACCTTCCAGACCTCAATATAAATCGGTGGTTCGATAACAGGGACTTTTAGAGTCAGGCGCTCTCCTTTTTCATTCAGCACACGTCTAATAGGAGCATGTTCTCTTTCTATGATTTCACTCTCGTCAGACTGCCACCCGTCTGCCGAAATCCTCTGGCGCAAATACCCCTCAGGGTACATGAATCCCACTGCCACGAGGGGAACGTCGAGATCGCTGCATTCCTTCAGAAAATCTCCTGCTAAAAACCCAAGCCCTCCCGCATAGAAAGGTAAGGAATGGTGTAGCCCATATTCAGCAGAAAAAAAGGCGATAGGTAATTTTCCCGGATCTTCCACATTTGCACTGAACCAACCACCACGTGTATCCAGCGCAGTTTTAAATCTCGCCATGACAGAATCATAATGTCTAAGAAAATGTGGATCATTTATGGCTGCCGTGAGTACCTCTTTGTCTAAGTCATGAAGCGTTTTTACCGGGTTATGAACACTGAGCTTCCATGCAGCACGGTTAAGCATCTTGAACAACATCCTGGCCTCAGGATGCCAGCTCCACCAGAGGTTATAGGCCAGATCTGTAATGCCGGCTATTCTCTCAGGAATATCCTGAAATCTATCTTTTGTATCCATGGTTCTTAAGGAAATTATACTCAAAGAAAAATTCATATCAAAGCAATTTTGTTAGTATAATTGTGCAAGATCTACAGGAGATCCTGAACTAAATCTTAAGTTCAGGATGACAACTCATCGGTACCCCCTTGCAGAAACTAAATCATATTTTTACTTTATAAGAGAAAAAATAGAAAAAAAATCGGTTTTAGTCTGATTTTTTTGTAAGATTTTTTTACTTTGGGTTATCCGAATTTGTCTTACAAGGCAGGAATCCGAAGAGAAAAGTTTATTTGTTCAAGATTCTGAAAGCATAAGACCGTCATTTATAGTAATAATGGTTACGACGGGGCTTGAAGCCTTTGTTTCATAAAACTAATCTCACCCAAGGTCTTGATTATTTCTTCATAATACCCTGCTACCTGTCCGCCGACATAACGTTTCAACGCCCTTTTGATATTACCTTTCTCCACATTTAGATATTTTGTTAGAATATAGGCGCTTGCAGCCATGCATTTCGAGACATCAAATAAATCTTTTTCCTTCAATATAATACCTTCCTGCTTCAATTCCTTCCCCCAGACCTTCGGCATTATCTGGGTTAAACCGACTGCTCCCGCGGGAGACACTACATAGGGATTGAAATCAGATTCCACCTTTGCTATAGCTATTAACAGTTCAGGAAAGGCATGTTTATGGGCCTCTTCGTAAATGTGGTCCAATAATTCGACCGGCATTTTACTATGCCTGTCCATCCAATTTATTATTCTCGCCTTATTCGCCCCAATTTCTTTTCCATCTGTTATTACTTCCGCTACTGGCTTATCTACCTTCTCTAGTCCCAGCTTAAGCGATGTCAGTAATAAAAAAAACACTCCAACAAAAAGTATTAAGAAACGCATATTTTTTCCCCCGATAAAATCTTACCTGAGGATCAGGTAATTAGAATCTAAGTCTTTTGACATGGTATAAATAAATACCATAAAAGACTATATTTTGCAAGCAAATTTATGCATTATGTTACGTAAAAATCTTTGTGTACATATAGGAAAGCATTTGTGGGCATAATGAGTAAGAAGGGTCATTTCCGCGAAAGCGGGAACCCAGAAAGGACCGGAATGACAAACCATCCTGTCCGGGAGTATCCCTTCGAGATCCAGGATACCATGTCTTACCTGATGTGCTCCTTTGTAGAAGGTAAGGATGGCAGAGGCCTTTCTTTTTCTGGAGGAAGAGGTACCAATATTCCCACAATTCTGTTATCAGGAATAAGGTATTCACTGGCAACGCGCTGAATGTCCTTTGAAGTAACCCTGCGGATAGAAGGAATATAGTCATCTATTGCTTTCCAGTTAAGATCAATCTCATACTGAGCAAGAAGCATGGCCTGCGCAAAGAGAGAATCCTGTTCGTATATAAAGGACGCTTCCAGCTGATTTTTCGCCTTCTCCAGATCACGTTCTCCTACAGGCTCTTTCTGAAGCTGAACTATCTCTTGGTCAAGAGCCCTTTCTATCTCATCCACATTTTTCCCCGGGAGGGGTTCTGCTGAAATGATAAACAGCCCAGGGTCCCGCGAGAGTAAAGAATGTTCAGCATCAACATCCAGTGCCAGTTGTTTCTCCCTGACAAGCCTCCGGTAGAGTCTTGAACTTTTTCCTTCTGAAAGGATTGCTGCGATTACCTCCAGTACATAGCTATCGCTAAACTGAAGATTGGGCACATGATATCCCATAACGAAATAGGGGAGTTCTGCCTCCTTTTTCACAAAGATCCTCCGCTCCCCCAACTGTTTTGGTTCAATATCTTTTTTCTGATCTGGTGCCCTTCCTTTGGCGATTGAGCTAAAGGCCCTATCGATTTTTTGAAGAAGATCCTTTTTATTGAAGTCTCCCACGACAACAAGAAAGGCATTCACAGGATTGTAGTAGGTCTGATAGTATTTCTTCACATCCTCAAGGGTGAAATGGGAAATATCCTCCATCCATCCAATAACAGGCCAGTGGTAAGGTTGAATCTGAAAGGCCGTCGCTTCCATCTGCTCTATAAGAAAGGCTACGGGGTCGTCTTCTGTCCGAAGCCTCCTCTCCTCCATGACCACCATTCGTTCTGTGCGGAAATCCTCTTCCCGAAGAAGCAGGTTTTGCATACGATCTGATTCCAGATCTATGGGAACCTGAATCCTATCAGAGCTGATATTTTCAAAGTAGGCAGTATAATCCTGGGAAGTAAAGGCATTGTCATCCCCTCCATTCTCCTGAATGATCCGTGAAAATTCCTCAGGCCCAACCTTCTTTGTTCCTTTAAACATCATGTGTTCAAGCATATGAGACAGACCAGTCTTCCCCCACTCTTCATTCCTGGATCCTACCCGATACCAGACCTGAAAAGTGACCACCGAAGCTTTATGATTTTCAAGAAGGATTACCTTCAGACCGTTGTCCAGAATTGTTTCGGAAACCTGCTCTTTAAGACCTGCTTCCAGCGATACAGGGAGAACGCAAAGGAGCAGGAAGAGAAAGATTGCCCTCAGGGTTGATTGTGCTGTCTGACCCGGTTTCCGTTTTATTTTATTTGCCAACTTATGCCTCAACCATTTCCTTCAATACAACAGCATTGTTATGCTCTGCGTCCTTTGCGGCAAACAAAAGGGTTACAGTTCCCTTCTTAGCTTCATTTTTAAGTTTTCCCAGAAGATCTAATTTTTCCTTTAGTTCCTTCTTATACCTGTTTTTGAATTCCTGCCATTTAGATGGATCGTGGGAAAACCATTTCCTCAGTCCATCGCTGGGCGCGATATCTTTTAACCATTCATCGATCTTTGCCTCATCTTTTTTGATCCCTCTAGGCCACAACCTGTCAACAAGGATCCTCCTGCCATCATCAGAAGAGACAGGGTCATATACTCTCTTAATCTTTACCATAATGTCTCCTCAAAACCTCCTGGTATTGAATGGCTTCTTGTTTGCTCCTCTGGGATCTCACCGGTTAATGTTCTTAAAAAAAGCTGCGATATCTTCAATCTCCTGTTTTTCAAGATCCCTTCCAAGTTGAACTAATCTTGTCAGTGTTTATCTTAGAGTTTGCTTCACCTATTTGTAAAACTAAAAACTACATGTTATTATTTTTAAATTAAAATATATATATTTGAGGAGGCAAATAAGATGAAAACACAGCACACAATAGGTGAAATATCATCGAATGTACTACCTTTTCGGAGAGATCTTCATCTTTATATTTTATCTGCAATAATGTTATTTTTTATACTCTGCTTGGTCACGGGATCTGCATTAGCGGATAACGTGAATCTTTGCACTCTTACCTCTAAGGCTGCCTTAAAAGCTTGTAAACATGAGGCAGAGGATGCCTATTGGATTGCTATAGGCAACTGTAACAATTTCTCGACAGTTGCAGAGCGAGCGGAGTGCAAAAAAGCAGCAAAAGAAGATCTCCGGTCTGATAGAGAAGACTGTCGTGACCAATTTGAAGCCCGGCAAGATGTTTGTCAAATGCTTGGTGAAGAACCCTACAACCCCGTCATTGATCCTGAACAGTTCCTTGGTAAGGACAAGATCATTGCTAACCCCAATCCATATTTTCCGCTTATCCCCGGGACTACCTTAGTATATAAGGGTGGGAATGAGACTATCACGGTTACGGTTACAAATGAAACTAAAACCATCCTCGGTGTGACATGCATTGTTGTCACTGACGTAGTAAAGGTAGATAGCGAAGTAGTAGAGGATACTGTAGATTGGTATGCTCAGGATATCGATGGTAACGTCTGGTACTTCGGGGAAATTGCCAAAGGTTTTAAAGATGGCGACCTTGTCAGCCTGGAAGGTTCATGGAAGGCTGGTGTGGATAGTGCCAAGCCAGGTATTATTATGAAAGCAATGCCAACGGTAGGTGACGTTTATCGTCAAGAGTTTGCTCTGGGGGATGCCGAAGATATGGGTGAGGTGCTCAGCTTGACTGGTTCAGCTCAAGTTCCTGCTGTGTCCTGTAGTAACAACTGCCTGATAATTAGAGATTTTAGTCCTCTTGAACCGGGTGTTAATGAACAAAAGTTCTACGCTTCTGGTATTGGTTTTATATTGGGAGTCAATCTCGAAACCGGCGAGCGGGTAGAGCTCACGGAAATTACAACTAAATAATCAGCACTACTTGGCACTTTATAACTCTACGAAGGCTATTTTGCTGAATAAGCCCTGTATTTGTGACAAGAGTGCCTATAAGATAATCAATACTGCAGATATCATTCTTTGCTGTCATCCTTCACGGTGAACGAACCCTCAAGCTCCTTTAGCTTCTCTATAAATCGCCTGTAATTTTCTTCAGGGTCTCCCTCCAGAAATATCCTGCTTCCTACACAAACGTAGTCAACGCCAATTTCAAGGAACCTCTTTAAATTCTCAAGAGAGACACCTCCATCGGCAGCAATAGCTTTGTCCCGGAAAATATGTCTTGCCTCAGAAATCTTGTCGAGAACTTCAGGGATGAAAGGTCTTCCGTAACAACAGGGATCAACGGTCATAAATAGCAGCGTATCTACATATCCCGCTATTTCCCGGAATTCCTTCACTTCTGTTTCCGGCTTAATTGCTATTCCCGCACTAAGTTCCCTTTCCTTTATGCTATTGACTAATTCGAGATGTTTAACCTCCGATTCAAAATGGAATATCACTTTCTTGAGTCCTTGGTTGTTTATCCGGTTGATAAATTCTGATGGATCCATAACCATTAAATGTGCCTCAAAAGATAAAGGTGTATTGATTCCATTTAATTCCTCCAGAGGAAAACTCTTTGTGGGTACAAAAAGGCCATCCATCAGGTCAATCTGGACATAATCCACAAAGGATTCTGCCTGTTTAAGCCTCAAAAGGAAGTCATCAAATTTTTCAGCAAGTATGGCCGGGACTATTTTCATGGGAATGACAAAGGGCCTATTTCATAAACTCCTTCTCAATCTTTTTGACTTTCTCCAGTCTGCGGACATGCCTTTCATCTCCAGAGAATCGGGCGGATAGAAAGGTCATTACTATTTCTTTCGCTAACTCAGGTCCCACGATTCTTTCCCCAAGACACAGCACATTCATATCATCATCTTCCACGCCCTGACGGGCCGAGAATGTATCATGGCAGACAGCAGCCCTGATCCCTGGAAACTTGTTTGCCGCAACAGAGGCACCAACGCCGCTTCCACATATGATAATGCCCCTTTCTGCTTCTCCCTCGATTATTGCTTCCGAGACGGCCTTTGCATAATCTGGATAGTCTGAGGGTTCAGCATTATATGCTCCAAGGTCAAGAACATGATAGCCCTTTTTGACTAAGAATTCAGAAATGATACCCTTGAGAAGAAAACCCCCATGATCGGCGCCGATGGCTACTTTCATAATATCATCGCGGGGTCGTTGCAACCTGCTTTATTAGAGAGTCCCAATCGCTTGAGAATCTCTCCATTCCTTTAACAGTCAATTCGTGACTGATGTCATATTCCCACCAATTTTTTGTGAGGTTAATTTCTTTATAGGGAATGCTCTTCGATCCGTTAGAATCGTAGATATAATCATCTTCTGGCAGAGGAGCACCTTTTTCAGCCCATTCTTTCAGCACTTGGAAAGGCACAGTAGCACTATCTGAACCGAGTTTGATGGCATAGAGCAGATGATCAAGTTTTCTCACGCTGGCGGTCAAGACCTCCACATGGCCATCGCCCTTTTGATACATTTTAATGATGCTGGCTATTAGATCCATTCCATTCTCGCCTCTATCATCGAGCCGACCAATAAAGGGCGAAACATATATATCGCCTCTCTTCGCTCCACGCGTTGCCGCATAAACCGCCGCAGCCTGTTCCTGACTGAAACAGAGAGTCATGTTAATACGCATTCCCTCTTTGACCGCTCGCTCGGCAGCCTTTAATCCTTCCTTCGCCGAAGGAAATTTGATCTGCCCGTTGGGAATCCATGGAAACATCTCTCTACCCTGTCTCAGCATTTCTTCTGATGTAGTCGAAGGAACTGCATACACCTCGATTGATATTGATCCGTGAGGAATTAGGGCAGAAATTTCTTTGACCACTTCACGATAAAAATTGAAAATCTCCTGTTCGAAAAATTTTTCGCCCCGTTTCAGTCTTTCTCTAACCTCTGGATTTTTTGAAATAAGTGTTGGATTTGTTGTTTGACCGTCAAGGAAACCAAGAAGTTTTAAAATCTCCCTTGTCTCTTCAGGATCTCCACCATCCAGAAATATCTTTGTTTTAAGATTTTTTGGTTTCATAAAAGCTCCTTTGCTCTCCAAATTTTTCCTGAGGATGGAAAGTTACTAATACCACCTCACAGATTTTCCCACGAAAACTTCCTGATTTTTGATTTTGTTCTCATTTCGGTACAAGTTTATCCTGAAGAACAGGAGTGACTAAACTTTTCGCCCGAAGAATAGCTCAGCAAATGGAATGTTTGGTGAGAGTATACAATTTTCCTGGTTATTTGTCATCAAGTAATTTCATACGGGACATGAATAACAGGAAAAATAAAAAACCTTTTAAAAATCTATGTATTTATTCTAAACTTAAACAACTACTTGAAGGTCTTTAGAATGTATTCTGCTATCTTTTTTGCATCCTTATCGGATATGGTCGTTCTGTCAAACTGAGTCATCCGGTTCCGGGATTCCTCATAATCTCCACAATATCCTGAGGTCTTTTGATATTATTAGCATCGAGGTCTTTCTTGTGTATCTCATTTTCCAGACTCCCCTTCTAAATCTTTTCTCAAACCTTCAACAATATGCACTGGTCAGAATAAATGTCGTGCAACCAGGTCCTCTTATGTTCATGGGGGATTTTCTTTTCCTCACTCTGTTTTATATAAGCCTCGAAGATCGGACAGAAC
>JBFMEC010000091.1:0-9652 GCA_040753575.1 Nitrospirota bacterium
GAATCCATATGGATAAAGCACCGAGGGGAACCATAAGAAATTTGCTGAGACCGAGTATCTCCATACTTGCAGCCCATCCCGCAAAGTCAGCTACTGTTGTGCCAAGATTGGCAATGAAGAGTACGGCCATCATATAGAATGTTGACTTAACTCCATAATTCTCCCTTATGAGATCAGAAAGGCCTTTACCCGTAATAGCACCCATTCTTGCCACCATTTCCTGTATCACAACAAGGGCTACTGTCGTGGGTATCAACGTCCAAAGGAGAGAGTATCCAAACCTGGCTCCTGCCACAGAATAGGTCGTTATCCCACTGGCATCATTGTCAATGTTTGCCGTTATTATCCCTGGACCCATTATAGAAAGGAACAGGATTATCTTTCTCCAGAGGTTCACACTTTCCTCTTTTTCCGCTTTGCCAGCGGTGGCAGGATTCTATCGAGGACGTCATCTATGGTGACTATACCGAGTAGAAATCCTTCGCTATTAACTACAGGGATGGCAACAAGGTTATATTTTGATATAATCTCGGCAACCTCCACCTCATCTATATCCGGTGTGATTGTTTTCAGTTTAGTCTCCATTATGTCAGATAATTTGGCATCTAAAGGTGCCAGAAGCAGTTCTCTAAGGGAAATTACGCCAAAGAGTTTTTCTTCAGCGTCAGTGACATAGATATAATAGACTGTCTCAACTTCCTCGGCATCTTTCCGGAAATCTTCAAGAGCCCTCCTGACGGTTGTGTCCGGAAGATAAGCTATAAATTCATTTGTCATTAATCCACCTGCTGTATCCTCTTCATGACTAAGAAGTTCCTGTATATCCTCAGCCTCTTCTTTTTCTATAATCTCGAGAATCTCTTTTGCCTTATCCACAGGAAGGTCACTCAAGACGTCAGCGGCCTCGTCAGGTGGCATCATCTCAATGATGTCAGAGGCCTTCTCTGTTTCCATTCCGGTTATTATTGCTGCCTGTACATCAGGCTGTAGCTCTGAAAGCGCTTCCGCCGCTGTTTCGACGTCGAGGTTCTTAAATAAAGAGGCCCCTTCCTTATGAGAGACCTGACTTATTATTTCCGCTATATCAGCGGGGTGTAATTCTGATATCATCTGTCTTGGAACTGTAAGAGAAATAGTCGTCAGCTTTGGCTGGAGTGGCTGTATGTAATTCCAGCTTATCAAGTTATATTGAAGATGTCTTTTGAATAACCTCATCAGGTCCTCTCCGCCTCTCTCGACTCCCAGTCTTCTCAGGATACCTCTCATCCCGACATCAACGGCAACAAGGACAGCCTCTGTGTCGAAGCCCTCAAGTTTTACATCATTTACCCTGACAACTTTAACACCGTTGACGTCGACGATCTGTTTATCAAGAATGTCTCTGACTATCAAGAGATCCTGCTCATTGAACTCATAGGACTGTAGATTTTCACTATAAATTTTTGTGGAGATTATCCTTTTATTAAATATATTCAGGTCTGTCCAGGACAGATAGAACAACCTTTTTTTCCGTTCAATAATCAGGGCAGAAACCTTTGGAAATGGTTCACCCCTGACAACTACAAGGTCCTTCACCCTTCCGAGTTCTTCTCCCTTCGGATCAAGGACAGGCTTTTTGAGTATTTCACTTACGAAGAGTTCGCCGAAGAAAGGCATCGGTCCTCCCGAATATAAATCTTAACCTCAGTCTTGACCTAATTTATATATATCAAATTAGTATTCCGAATTTTCAGGATATTTTAAAAGTATAACTGACTATTTTTTAATTCGGCAATATAAATTAATCCTTTCTAAGTCCGCCAATCCTCACACCAATAAGCCTTATTTTCTTTTTGAGCTCAAGCCTTCCCAGTGCTTCAAAGGCGGCTCTTCTTATTAGTTCTATTGAATCAGTAAAATCAGGCAGGGTTTTGGCCCTCGTATAGGTTTTAAAATCATTGAATCTAACTTTAACCGTTACGGTCTTTCCCTTGTAACCCGATCCCTTTAAATTAGCCACAACTTCCTGTGTAAGTTCGGCGAGGTTCTTTGCTATAGTCTGCCAGTCATCTATATCTCTCTGAAATGTCATTTCCCGGCTCATTGACTTCGGTTCCCAGTGCGTTATGACAGGACTTTCATCAATACCGCGCGATGCTTCATAGAGATATTTACCATAGGATTTACCAAATTCTTCCACAAGCTTTTCCACTTTCACCGAAGCGAGATCTCCTATTGTCATGATTCTCATATCCTTCAACCTGCTCTCTGTTTTGGGACCCACACCCCACAGTTTTCTCACCGGCAAAGGCCATATCATCCTCTCGATATTTTCATCGGTGATTATAATAAGGCCATCAGGTTTCCTCATATCCGATGCAATTTTTGCAAGCAATTTATTGGGTCCGATACCTATGGAGCATGTCAGACCAACCTCTTCCCTTATTCTTTCTTTGATCCTTTTCGCTATCTCTTCAGATTCCATATCAATATCTGTAATATCGAGGAATGCCTCGTCAATTCCCATATCTTCAATGAGAGGGGTAAAGTTCAGAAGTATAGTCTTTATTTTCTCCGATACCCTTAAATATTCATCATAATCTACAGGTAAAAAAATGCATTCACGGCATAACCTGTAGGCCCTTCTTAGGGGCATTGCAGAGTGAATTCCATATTTCCTTGCCTCATAGGACGCTGTTGATACCACACCCCTTTTCGTTGGGTCACCATTGCCGCCTATTACAACAGGTTTCCCAACAAGATCGGGGTGCCTCTTCTGCTCAATCGCAGCGAAGAAAGCATTCATGTCTATATGAAGAATTCGTCTCATTTTTTTATTTTATCAGAATTTTCCCTCCTCACTCTGGATAGGGAAGTCCATAAGCTGGATCTCCGAAGAAAATTTTAACCATCTCCAGAAGTATCGAAAATGTTCCGCAATATTTTACTCCCCATTGAGGGGGTAGGGTTGAATCAGAGAGTGAGATGCTCAGAGATCTGTAAAATATTGACATTCCCGGATGTGAATCAGTTATAAAATGAAATAAACTTAGAGGGAGCAGCTTTGAAAAATCGTCCTTTCATTGTAAGATTCTTATTAGGAGGTTAAAGGCCTGGATAAACTTGTAATTCGTGGAGGTAAGAGACTTAAGGGAGAAGTCGAAATAAGCGGAGCAAAGAATTCGGCACTTCCAATAATAGCAGCTTCCCTGCTTTCATCGGGCACCAGCATTGTGAAGAGGGTTCCTGATCTTAAGGATGTACTTACCATCGGTAAACTTCTTGGACATTTTGCTGCGGAATTCTATTACGGAGATAAACAAGCTGTCGTAAATACAGAGAAGATTAGAACCTTTGAGGCACCTTATGACCTTGTTCGCACGATGCGGGCATCTATCCTCGTACTTGGCCCATTGCTGGCAAGATTTGGGAAGGCAAAGGTCTCCCTCCCCGGTGGATGTGCCATCGGTGCAAGACCAATAAATCTTCACCTCAGCGGTCTGGAAAAGATGGGAGCAAAAATAGAACTTGAATCAGGTTATGTCATCGCAAAGGCAAAGAGGCTGAAAGGCGCATCTATCTATCTTGACATACCCACCGTAACCGGAACAGAAAACCTGGTTATGGCCGCCTCCCTTGCCGAGGGGATAACAATCCTGGAGAACGCAGCAAGAGAGCCCGAAGTTGTCGATCTTGCAAGGGCCCTCGTCTCCATGGGCGCAAGGATAAGGGGTGCAGGAGAGAGTGTTATTAAAGTAGAAGGGGTGAATGAATTGAAACCTCTTAATTACTCAATAATATCTGACAGGATTGAGGCCGGTACCTTCATGACTATTGCCGGCATTACGGGCGGCAATATCATTATTAAAGATTGCAGGCTGGAACACCTCGACGCGCCGATTATGAAACTCAAAGAGGCAGGTCTTATATTTGAGCAAATCCCCGATGGAATCCGTGTAATCGGTCCTTCCAGACCAAAGGCTGCTGATATAAAGACAATGCCCTATCCAGGATTTCCGACGGATATGCAGGCACAGTTCATGGCCCTTATGAGCGTTGCAGAGGGAACGAGCATAATCAAAGAGACGATTTTTGAAAACAGGTTTATGCATGTTGCTGAGTTAAGGAGGATGGGAGCTGATATTGCCGTAGAAGTAGGAACAGCAGCGGTAAAGGGGATAGAGAGATTAAAGGGCGCTCCTCTGATGGCAACCGATCTCAGGGCAAGTGCATCGCTTGTAGTAGCAGCCCTTGCTGCATCAGGAGAGACCACGATACACAGAGTCTATCATCTTGACAGAGGCTATGAAAAAATGGAAGAGAAACTCCTCAGACTCGGTGCGGATATAAGAAGGGCAAAAGAGTAATAAAAATCCAAACCTGGCATCTGGATTTTGGAATTTAGATATCTGCAATTTGGATTCTAAATTTTATCTTATATAGGCTTCTGTGACATATCTGCGCATCATTCTGTGGCTATTGAAATAATAAGCATTCTTACCTATAACATTCTGCATCATCCTTATCCATGTACGTCTATCCTTGTAAAAAAGCGGAATAATTATATTTTCGAGTTTATAGTAAAGGTCATCGGCATCTCTTCTGTTTATTTCAGAGTTTTCAAGGGGGTCTATCTCTGTTGGACTGGGACCAATTGACCAACCTGTGAAACCCTCGATATGACCTTCTATCCACCATCCGTCAAGAATGCTGAAATTTATTACTCCATTATGAGCTGCCTTCATACCACTTGTGCCTGAAGCCTCTCTCGGCCTTAAAGGGGTGTTACACCAGACATCAACACCGGAGACGAGTTTTAAAGCCATCTCCATATCATAATTCTTAAGATAGACGATTTTGATCTTGCCCCTGAGCCTCTCTTTAAAAGAAAATATTTTCTCTATAAGGTTTTTGCCCTGTTCGTCTTTAGGATGGGATTTACCGGCATAGACAAGCTGCAGCTTGTCCGTTCCTATTTTCTCAATCCTTTCTATATCATAAAATAACAGATCGGGTCTTTTATAGGCCGTCGACCTTCTGGCAAATCCGATTGTAAGAATCTCTGGATTGAATTCTTCTCCCGTTTCGGTCTTAATAAATTCGAACAATTTCTTCTTTGCTTCCACATGGGCATTCCAGATCTCTTCATCCGGTATCCGGCCAACCCTAACAAACAGTTCCGGTTCGTTAGCCCAACCGGGCAAATATTTATCGTATAGCTTTTTGAAGCTATCGTATGTCCAGGTGTAAGAATGCACTCCATTTGTGATTGCGTTGATCTCATATCCGGGAAACATATTTCGTGAAACCTCTCCATGCTTTTTTGCAACTCCATTAACATATTCGCTCAGGTTCAGCCCCAGGAGGGTCATATTCAGTGTGTCATACCCGCAGAGTCCTCTTAAAAGATGGCAGGGTATAGGTTCACCTAAAATCTTCTCAACGAGTTCATAAGGAAATTTATCGTGCCCCGCCTCGATAGGTGTATGTGTTGTAAATACGCAAAGGTCTTTCACCCTGTCTATATCCCATACAAGTTTTTCATCCCAGACATCTTCTATTGGTCGTTTATACATATTGAGAAGTTCGATCGTCAAAAGGCTTGAGTGACCCTCATTCATGTGATATTTCTTTATCTCAAAACCAAGCTCATGAAGCATCCTCACACCGCCAATGCCAAGGATTATCTCCTGCTTAAGTCTGAACGCCACATCGCCACCATAAAGATAGTGGGTGATCTCTCTATCTTCAGGTGTATTCCCTTCCATATCTGTATCAAGAAAAAAGACCGGTACCACACCGCCTGTTAGACTCGTCACATTGTATTGCCATGCCTGCACCGGAACATCTCTTCCTTCAATCTGTACGGAAATCTTTGCTGGTAGTAATTTCATATATTTGCTTGGATCCCATAAGACAGGTAATTCTGTTTGTCTTCCCTTTTCATCAAGATCCTGTCTGAAATATCCTTTCTTACTCATAAGAGTGACAGCGACCATGGGAAGTTTAAGATCAGCACCTGATCTGATAGTATCTCCGGCAAGTACTCCAAGTCCACCGCTGTATGTGGGAATATCATTCTGAATACCTATCTCCATAGAGAAATAGGCTATCTTGGGTTCCTTTGTAAGTTCGATAAGCTCGTCAAGTATGAAATTCATGAAAGTATATATTAATTTATTTTGCTATCTTGAACAAGTTTTAATCTGTTCGTCGATCTATCGGGGCTGGCTTTATGATTATTGATGTATTAGAGCTTAAGATTATCCATTAATTCATGAAAATCAAAAATATATTGAAAATCCTTTGATAGTTTGGGTTGAATTTTTGAATTTGCCATTGCCTTAAAAAGGATATATTTGATTCCGTATTTTTGTGCCGTTTCTAAAATCTCCTCTGTATCGTCGATAAAAAGTGTTTTTTCTTTATCAAAGCCAAGACGTTTTTCTGCCTCTCTCCAGAACTTCATGCTTTCTTTTGGATAACCTGCATCAAAGGAGGAAAGGACTGAATCGAAATACCTTCCCAGACGGGTCTTTTTCAGTTTAAGATCAACGGTCTTATAGTGCGCATTTGTGACGAGAAAGACCTTTTTTCTCTTTCTCTTTAACATCCTGAGAAAATCCTCCACATGGGGATGTATCTCTATAAGGTGCTTTATCTGCTCCTTTAAAGCAGGGATATCAAGAGATAACTCCTTCGACCAGAAGTCGAGGTCCGTCCAGTTCAATGTACCCTCGTGGACCCTATATTTCCTGACAAGTTCTTCTTTTGCCTTTCCAAAGGTAACATTATATTTCTCTGCATATTTTTCAGGAACCAGATGTTCCCAGAAGTAGTCGTCAAAATATCGGTCAAGTAGTGTTCCGTCCATGTCGAGCAGAACAAATTTTATATCTCCCAAAGGTATTTTTTGATACTTCTTATTCTTCATTTCTATAATCTAATATAAATTCATGGCTGTCAAAATACAATATGAAGCATCGATTTTATTATCTCTTATTCTGAACACCGATGATATAAATCGTTATTACATGTAGTCCTACAACAGGGTTACCTTATTGTCATTCTGGCTCGTCCAGAATCTTTCTTAAGAAGGATTTCCGGCAAGCGGGAATGACAAAATCTCTTGTCCTATATAAACTGGTATCACGATTTTTCAATACCCCGGTCTTACCGCAAGGTGATTCATTAAGTTTAAGATGAAGCTTTTGTTAAGCTTTGCTTTAGTTTTTAAAACCTCTTCGTTATTTGATTTTTAGCAAATTTTTCGGTATCATCACCTCATGGAAATCAAGAAATTCCTTGATGATTCAAGTCGCTATATAATGAACACTTACAGCAGGTACCCTGTCGTTCTGAGAAAGGGAAGAGGAATGAAGGTCTGGAGTTCCGATGGAAAGGAGTACCTTGATTTTGTCGGTGGCGTTGCAGTTAATGTCCTCGGTCACTGCCATCCAAAGGTTGTGATTGCAATACAGAAGCAGGCTCAGAGGCTTCTTCATGTCTCGAATTTTTATCATATTGAGCCACAGATAAAACTGGCAAAACTACTTGTGGAGAACTCCTTTGCGGATAAGGTCTTTTTCTGCAATTCCGGAGCCGAGGCAAATGAAGCCGCAATAAAACTCGCCAGAAAGTATTGCAAGGAGCAGATCAGCCCTAAAAGGTTTGAAATTATTACGGCGAAGAATTCCTTTCACGGCAGGACTCTGGCAACAGTCACTGCTACAGGTCAAGAAAAATTTCAGAAAGGTTTCGAACCTTTGGTACCTGGTTTTAAATATATTCCCTTCAATGATATCAATTCCTTGAAAAAGGCGATAGCAAAAGAGACCTGTGCAATAATGTTAGAACCCCTACAAGGAGAAGGCGGGGTCATAGTTCCTGACAATAACTATTTAAAGGAAGTTCGTGAACTATGTAACGAACATGACATACTTCTGATACTTGATGAAGTTCAGACAGGGATGGGAAGAATGGGAAAATTTTTTGCCTATGAACACTTCGGTATAAAGCCAGACATCATGACCATCGCAAAAGGTCTCGGTGGAGGCGTACCGATAGGTGCAATGCTTGCATCAGATAAGGTTGCTTCTGGCTTTCAGCCGGCCAATCATGCCTCAACCTTTGGTGGCAATCCCCTCGTCTGTGCTGCTGCAATTGCGACAATCGAGACTATACTTGAAGACGGTTTTATACTTGACCAATGTAACAGGATGGGAAAATATCTCTGGAAGGGTCTCGAATATCTTAAAAAGGAATTTCCCAGTCTTGTTCTGGATATAAGGGGTCTGGGACTTCTTCTTGGCATGGAGATTACAAGGGATGGTGACCCCATAGTAAGAGAATGTCTTGAAAGGGGAGTTCTATTGAACTGTACAGCTGGGAACGTACTGCGTTTTATGCCGCCCCTCATTGTTCAGCAGAGACATATAGACCATCTCATTGATGTCCTTGAAGGAGTTTTTGGAAGACTTTAATAATCTAGCAAAAAATATTTAACCCGAATAATGCAGACATTGTTCAAAAATTTATTTAACTCGATACATCTGCATTTCCTAAACTACATTATTTGGGTTAACAGGCCAAGAAATGAAGAGAGATTTTTTGACATTATTCGACTTATCTTCTGAAGAGATAACTCTCTTACTTAAAAGGGCGATGGAACTCAAATCGGGAAAGGATGCAAATAAATGTCCTCTGATCGGGAAGAGCATCGGACTGATATTTGAGAAGGCATCGACAAGAACGAGGGTCTCCTTTGAAGTGGGCATTTATCAGCTTGGTGCACAATCTATATATATGAGTCCCAGGGAACTACAACTTGGAAGAGGGGAGACGATTCCTGACACTGCAAAGGTTCTATCGAGATATCTGGATGCGGTTGTTATAAGAACCTTCAGTCATAACACCCTTACAGAGTTTGCATCGAATTCTTCAATCCCTGTAATCAATGGGTTGAGTGACCTTCATCATCCCTGCCAGGCCTTGGCAGATTTGATGACAATTCTCGAGAAAAAGGGATATCTCAAAAATATCAGTCTCGCCTATATAGGAGATGGAAATAATGTTGCCAATTCTCTGATAGAGGCTTCTTCAAGGATCGGAATAGATCTCACTATTGCATGTCCCGAAGGTTATGAGCCAGATCCGGAGGTTTTTAAGAGAGCGAGCACATCTGCAAAAAGCAGGATTATCATTCAGAGAGATCCAAAGAAGGCCGTGAATATGGCCGATGTAGTCTACACCGATGTCTGGATAAGCATGGGACAGGAGGAAGAGGGAGTAAGAAAAAAGGCAAAGTTTAAGGGATATCAACTGGATGGTAAACTCCTTTCTTATGCAAAAAAAGATGCCATGGTACTGCATTGCATGCCTGCTCATAGAGGAGAAGAGATAACAGATGAGGTCATTGACAGCCCCCGGAGCGCTATTTTTGATCAAGCGGAAAACAGACTTCATGCACAGAAGGCGCTCTTAGAATTTTTATTGACCTGATCTTTACACTGAATATATTGAATTAGATAGTAATTTTTGGCTGTTATTGGACATGTTAACCTTGATTCACCATCAAAAAAATAAAAAAACCTCGTTATCCCAATAAGGATGAGGTGTTAGAATAGTTGTGCGAGCAACAAAATAACACCAACGAGGTGAATATATTATGGCA
>JBFMEC010000092.1:0-9600 GCA_040753575.1 Nitrospirota bacterium
CAAATGGTATCTCCCAAGGAGAGATCCATAAGGAGGAAAGCAAACTGTCTTTCCTGCTTTAAAGACTTCAAAAACTATTATAAACTTCCTTACCTAATCTACAGGTGAGGATTATACCAGGAGGTAAGATGAGAAAATTAGCTATAATTCTGATTACTTTTATTTTGATATTCTGCTTGGGGGGATGTTCCTCACTGCAATACAAACAAAGTTCAGAGCCGGAGAAACATCCTGGCCATCCGGGACACGAGTATCATTATTAATAAGTATTCCAGGAGAATTTACAGATCAATATGAGATATACGCCCATCTCTTAAATAAGCGATTTTTGTTTTTCCATCTCTTTCTCATAAAGCCTTTCCATTATTTGAATAGTATCTATCTCAATTTTACAAAGACTAGCGTGAAAATTGAGGAATAAAAATAACTTGTTTTTTAAATGACGTAACTCATTTGAAAAAAGTGAGCCAAAGGAACAGGTTCAAGTAATGTTATAATAAATATAAAGAATGTTATAATAAAAATATAAAAAATGGGAAATAATAATATACTAAAGCTTTACGAGATAGTCAGCTCCCTTTTTCATCTTGACGACGAGACATTTGAGATTGGGGATAAAGCGTATGAACCCGTAGCTCTTTTTGGGGTTTTAACTCTGATCCTCAATGGCAAAGAACTTATCTTCGGTGGATACGGAAGTGGGAAAACGAGCTCTAACGAAAGAATCTCTTCTTTGATCAGAGGACTTCCCCTGGAATTTGTTCAAGCCACCACCATCCATGGTCATCCTGAGCAGACTGAGGAAAAGATGAAGGCTGTCCTTGATCTGGGCGCCTTGGAGAAAGAAGGCAGGGAGGTTGTCAAGTGGAAGATAATCCCCTATTCACCGGTCGTCATCATCGACGAGATAAATCGCCTCCCCATAGGCAAACAAAATATTATTCTCAATGAGGTGGACAGAAACATCTGGAGCTATAGGGGTGAGACCCTGATACTTAAGCAGGCCAAATCTTTCCTTGCGACCATAAACTATCATGATGATGGCGTAACAAAATTGATTCCCCCATTATGTGATCGTTTCGATCTGGCTGTTGAAACGGGAGCCCTACATCCCATTAGAAAGAGGCTTATAAGGAGGGGAATAGATGAAGAGGTTTTGAGGAACCGGGAACTTGCAGAAGAAATGGTTGAATATATTCTCAAAAACAATGAGACCAGGCAGGCTGAAAAGGTTGTTCAATATATAAATGGAAAAGCGGAGGAATTCAAGGGTGAACTTGAAAAACGGTTAAAGGAAAAGGGCTTTGATATTGAGATTCCTAGGGAAGAAGAGATGATGGAGATAAGGCATGAAATTTCAGGACTTGGGATCTCGGAGGATGCAGAACTCTTTCTGGATTATGCCGGACAAGAAACTTACTGCCATTACACCTTAAGAAAGGATTTTTCACGGTGCCACGGCTGTCATTATGCCAATTATCTCTGTGCTGATCTTTACAATATTTCGAATCGGGCGGAACAGAGTCTGTTTAAGTATTCCAAGGCCCTTGCTTGGTTCACGGGAGAAAGAGAAGTAACATTAGAGCATATCCTTGCATTAATGCCTTACACGCTTTGGCACAGAAGTGGCGTCAGTGACGAAAAGCTTGGTGAAGTAAATGAGTTAGAGAAGAGTGTATCTAATGAGTTCTACGCCATTTATGAAATGCTGAGGTCAGTCAAGAGGAGATGGGAAGAACACAGGGATTATCAGATAGAGAGCTATCTTGCCCTCAGAGAGGGTGATTACGAAAAAATAAAGGATATGGCAGAGAAGGTGAATCATCCCTTCTTCAAATCCCTCCTCAGAGAAATCTAAAACTCTCCGGCATGAATGAATAGGGATCAGATAATCGTCAACGAAATTTTCAAACAGGCCAGAATGGACCTTTTTTATCCACCCATACTAAAGGTTGAGCTTGCAGATATCGAAGCGAGCGAGATAGATTTTTCATCCAGAAGTTACAGGATAATTCTTGGGAGGGATCTGATCAAGACCTTGAGCCAGGAAGCCTTGCTCGGTATCATTCATCATGAATTAAATCACTGGGTCAAACATCCATACGATGTAAGAACAATAATTCTGGAAGATCACTACCTCGGCGGGATGCCCAACAGCGATGTCATCAGAAATTTTTTTGATGATGCAGTCGCAAATCTCGATCTGGTAGTCAACAAAGGGCTAATGGAAGTGTCTAAGGCATACGCAGAAATACCAGCCATAACAAAGGTAGACAGGCTTTTGAGGGCCTTTTATCGGGAAGTGACAGGTTTAGATTTCGGGTCGAGGCGTGGAACCGAATTTCAGGATAGACTTAAGGAACTGACGCGAATGGACTTCCTTGATACGACTCGAAGGAGGATAAGGTCGAATATAAGGAGATTTGCCGAAATCGTAGGGGATCTGGTGGAAGCTGAGATCGTTCCATTCAGCCTCTTTTCCCTGAAGAATTTCTCACCGGACGAAATAAAAAGCGCAATGAGGAATATTGCAGAGGAGCTTGATCCTAAGGAATATAGAGAAGTCGCCGAAAAGGTCTTAAACAGGGTCACGGAGCTCGGAATAAGCCCTGGTAAAGCATCTCTCATACGAGACTTAGAGAGACCCGATATTCACTGGTATAAAACCAGATCGAACAGATATGCTATTTGTATCAAAGCCTTTTCAAAAAAGGACTCTCTTTATCCTCTCGAATTGAAGGACTTTGAACTGGATGACAACATGGATATCTTCAGCCCCGTTGAAAGCTACGGTAAGGTGCTGCCGGGATTAGCAAAAAAATATCAGTTGGAGGAGTTTGAAGGACATGGAAAACTATCAATCCCCGATGTTGTCATCATCATGGACTCCTCAGGAAGCATGCGCCATCCCGACCTGGATATCTCCTATGCCGTCCTCGGCGCCTTCTCTATCGCCAGAAATTATTTTGAGCATGACTCCAGAGTGGGAGTGATAAACTTTTCTGATACGAATCTCGAGGTTGAACCAACATGGGACAAAGCCCGGTCTTATGAGATGCTCAAGGTCTATCAAGGAGGCGGAACAATGTTAGACCTCGATCGGCTCAGGAGATATCTAAATAAACTCGGCAATAGAGTCGAGGAAATGGATCTAATTTTGATTACGGATGCAGGGATTGATAATATCAACGGTGTTGTTGACTGCCTATCTAAACTCAAGGCAAGGGCTACAATTATCTGGATTAGAGGCGATGCAAAAGGCCACCAGGGATTTGAGAAAGGCTATAGACTTCTAAAGGAGGGGCTTCCTTTATCAGTCACCTTTGTGGAGATTGAAGATGAAAAGGAGATACCCAGCATAGCCGTGGGGAAAAGCTTCAGGGTTCATGGAAGGCATTAAGAGGTTATTAGAAAAAAATCCCGGTCTGCTGGATGTCAGCCCCCTCGACCCTGAAAGAAAAGGGAGAAGGCTCAGGTATGAGAAAGCATTAAAGTGTGACAGAGTTGAGGAAATAGCCAGAGAATTTGTTAACCTGGCTTCGAGGTTGCCCAACTGGAAGATAGATTCTTTTAGCGTAGAAAAGATCTTCAACTTCGGGAAAAATATCGCCATGGATTTTAATATTGATCTTCCGGAGATCGAAAGGCTCTTTAATAAGATTCTGAATAAATATATAAGAGGTGGTTTGCTGGGTTTCTTTATTTCAGGTTTGTGTAGAAAAGTAATTAAGGAAAAAGAGGTTCTAAAGGTTGATCTAACAAAATACCCTGCCAGTGTATCAGGTCTGGGCTACAGGCACAAATGCGGAAGAATCGAGATCACGGGTAATAAGACCTATTATGTCGGGGTGGAGATGGAAGGTGGCGAAATCGTAGTCAGAGGAAGTGTAGGCAATTATCTTGGAAAATCGATGAAAGGTGGCCAGATAATCATAGATGGTGATGCCAGAAACTGGGTGGGTGATAAAATGGAAGATGGTCTTATACTGATCAAAGGTAATACAGGACATGTTATTGGCAAAGGTATGACAGGAGGGGAGATAGTCATCCATGGCAATGTTGGTCACTGGGTCGGGGAGGGCGCCCAGGGAGGAACAATAAGGGTGAAAGGATTGCTACAATTCTGTCAAGATAACTTGTTATAATATTCAAAACTCTGGATGGGAGACTTAGAGGACAGGGTGTGCTCGGCAAGATGTGATGCCTTAAAAATTATGTTCGAATATATTTACGCCCTTTGGCAGGGAAAATTCAAAGAGACTGTCTTTTAGTCCTGTGTTAACCTCTACGTCCTTCAATTTTATTTCAATTCTATCTGAATGAGGATCGTAGATAGTGAAGGAACTTATAGGAAATCCCTCCCGGGAAGGCTCTATCTCTATAAATTGTATGCCTTCCACGGGAACTTTTGGAGTCAATATCAGTTTGTTGTTTTTCTTGGATATATTGAACTCCTCCTGAATCCTCCCAAATCCTCCCAACAGGGCAACAGGTGCCTGGCCATAGGTATTCCTGTCAAATTTACTTTTTAATGCCTGCCTTTCTTTCTTCTGATATATAATAATTTGATTGTCTTTCAGAAAAACCTCCTGGCCATTTTCTCCCTTGTATTCTAATTTCATCTTCATTGGCACTTTTATGAAAAACAGGCCTTTATAAGTGTCAACCCTCTTCAGGTCCTTGATATGGCTCCTCTGAGTAAAATCACCCTTCATATCTTTGATCTTTTCATAGGCCTTCTGAATCCTCTGGATTTCCTCATCGAGAGATGAGGCACCTAAAGAAACGCTCATTAAGAAGATCGCCACAAAGAGAAAGGAAAACTTTTTCATTTTGCCTCTCTCGTCTCTTCGAAAAATTCTTCTTCCTGTTTATTCTTCATTCTTTTAACAAGTTCTTCATAGGAGTAAGTTCTGATAATCTTATTGAATTGGGTTCTATAGTTATTTATAAGGCTCACACCCTCTATAACAACATCATAAACTTCCCATCCACTGCCCTTTTTAAGAAGTCTGTAATCTATGGGAATCTCCACATTCCTTTTTGTGACCACCTTTGTTTTCACGACGGCATATTCACCCTCAATATTTTCACCCACATACGAAATCTTTTCATCAGTATAACTCTCAATTTTTTTTATGTAAGACCTTTCAAGGAGGTCACTAAAAAGGGACACAAACTCTTTCATCTCTTCGGGTGTTCTTTTTCTCCAGTGAAGTGCGAGGGTTCTCTTTGCCATCTCTTCAAAATCAAACCTCTCGTCTATAACCTTGCGAATTGATGTCCTTCTTTCACCGGCCTTTTCGGGTTTTCTTAATTCCTTGTTCTTTAAAATGTCCAGAACCTTATCTACAGTCTGCTTTACCTGATCCGTGGGAGTTCCCGCATATGCGCTGGATAACATGACAGATGTAAAGAAGAAAAAAGAAAAATATACAAAAAATTTTTTCATAAATTCACCCCTATTTGATCTCTTTTATATCCATTCCAGTTGCGCGTAATAAATTGGCAAAGGACATTCTATGGTTATAGATAGAACGGAGATTGTCTGCCTTCATCTGGGCATAGGCAACGGCAGCGTCCCCTATTTCTTTCGCGTCACCAAGGCCAAGGTCAAAATTGGCGATTGCCGACACAAGCCATTTTTTAGCATTTTTATATGCCTTTTCTGTCTCTGCTATATTTTTCTTTGCCTCCTCCAGATCGGAATAGGCCTTTCTTACCTCGAATGGTATGGCTTCATCGGCGAACCTCTTCTTCTCGAACAGTTTATGATACTCAGCCCATGCCTCATTAACCCTTCCTTTTGTTATGCCAAAATCAAGGGACCACTTGAGTCCCAGGAAGGCTGCACCATAGCTGTGTCTGAAATAGTCGAAGATAAAGGGATTAGTCACCCTATCCCTGTTTGTTGCGTCGGATATAGATCCCTTGATGCCTATAAAAAATTGAGGATAGAAATTGCTCTTCTCAGCAATCACAAGAGCATTTTTTGCATTCAGCCCCGCTTTAAGCTGGGTGAATTCGGGTCTCAATTCAATAGCATTTTCTTGATATGATTTCAGATCCTCGGGCATCGCATCTTCCGGGGTGAGAGATGAATCGGCAATGTCAAAATCCTTTTCCTTTGAAAGACCAATACTTGTCATGAGGGCATCCTTTGCAAGGGTTTCGGCCTTCTCTGCCTCATTAAGATTCTTATCAACCAATCCCAAAAATGCCTTGAGCTTGTAAAGATGAACCTCGTCTGCCCAGGGAGAACCTATTTCAAGCTGTTTTTCTGCCTTCTTCACAGAATCAACAAGTTCGTCCCGTACCTCCAGAACAAGGTTTCTTAAGTCTCTTGCAAGGAGGAGGCTATAATACAGTTCCTTCACTCTCAGGATTAAGTCAGAAGTCCTTTTGTCTACACCTGCTCTGGCTACCGTTATACCGTTTGATGCTGCCTCTTTATAACTGCCGATCTTCGAAAAGGTATAGATGGGTTGTGTTATGGTAACCTCTGCGTTTCCGAAGATTCCATTGATGGTAGGTCTTGTTGAATTATCAGGAGAAAATACCTGGTCTCCCCTCGCCCTTGGAGAGGGTCCCGTTATTGCAAGGATTTCAATCTGCGGATAGGCTGCTGAATCTGCCTGCATCTTTTTAGACTTATATACCTCTTCTTCATACCGGGATTCACTTATCTCCGGACTGATCTCAATAGCCTTCTGTATACACTGTTCGAGATTTAGTATGACCTTCTGATCTGTTTCTTTCTGACCATAAACTTGCTCAGGGAGAAAATAGATGATGAAGATCAGGCAGAAGAAGATAAACAAGAATTTGAATCTTTTCTGGAATTCTATATACCGTATCATGTATCCTGTCTCATGTACCGTGGGTTTTCTTTCAGACCTTTCCAAAGAGATATTTCGACAATAATTCCTCGAAATCAATGGCGGATTCAGTCTCTCTTATCTTTCCACCATCCGGTATAATCTTATCGGATGCCCCCGGCGCTATCTGTATGTATTTTTCGCCCAATAGACCGCTTGTTTTTATAGATGCGATCGCATCCTCCTGAATCTTAACATCCTTGTTGATTGATAATTGCACCAATGCCTGATAATTGTTTAGTTTTATGTTATTTACCTTTCCTACTTCCACCCCGGCTATCTCCACAGCGGCACCTGGTTTTATGCCACCACTATTTTCGAACTCTGCATATACAGTATATCTCTCGCCGCCTATGACTTCAAGTTTTCCCAATCTAACAGATAAATACGCAAGGGAGAAAATGCCAATTAAGAGAAAGAAACCCACCGCTGTCTCAAGGGTAATCTTTTTTTTCATATCAAACCTCCCTATGAATTCAACCCAAAGGTTCTATGGGACCTTCAAGACTTCCTGTTATAAACTGCCTCACTATTGGATCAGTAGAATTTTTAATCTCCTCGGTAGTACCAACTTCAACTATGACACCCCCGTGTAACATGGCAATCCGATCAACGACCTCAAAAATCTCCGGTATCTCATGACTTACTAAAAGGCCTGTATATCCATATTTTTTATGGGTATTCATAATAAGTCTATGCATAGAATTTACGATAATCGGATCGAGGCCCGTCGTAGGTTCATCGAAAAGAACTATTTTGGGTTCCGTGATCAGCGCCCGTGCGAGGGCAACCCTTTTTTTCATACCACCGCTTATCTCAGCAGGATATCTATTTCCAAAACCTCTGAGGCCTACATCCTCCAAAGCCTCCAGAACCCTTTCCCTTATCTCCTTCTTGCTCAGTTTTGTCTTTTCCCTCAGTGGAAAGGCGATATTCTGATATACGGTGAGAGAATCGAACAGGGCTCCACCCTGGAAAAGGACACCAAATTTTTCCCTTATCCCGTCAAGGTCTCCACCGCTTAGAGTGGTGATATCTGTTCCTTCGATTAGTATGTTCCCTTTGTCAGGCATGAGAAGGCCGACTATATGCTTTAATAAAACGCTCTTGCCACAACCGCTCTTTCCTATTATGGCTACCAACTCTTTATCGGCGATTTTTAAATTTATACCATTAAGAACCTTTTGACTATTAAAGGATTTTTCAATCTCAATAACTTCAATCATTTTTTCCTTCTCTTAGACCAGAACGGAACTGAGAAAATAATCCCATACGAGGATGAGCACTGAAGACAGTACCACAGCCTCTGTTGTGGCTCTACTCACACCTTCCGCAGCATATTTGGCATAAAAACCCTTGTAGCAACATATCCATGAGACTATGACTCCGAAACTCAGGGATTTGTAAAATCCGAATCTTATATCCGTCATATCAATATAGTTCTCCATCTGGGAAAAATATGTTCCCGAACTGATCCCGAGAAGTTTGACCCCCACGAAATACCCGCCATATATCCCGATCAGGTCAAAGATGGACGAAAGCACTGGAAAGACAATTATGCCTGCAACAATGTTCGGAACTATAAGATAGCGCATAGGATGGAGGGCCATCGATACGAGGGCATCTATTTGTTCTGTAATCCGCATGATCCCGATCTCTGCCGTAAGAGCAGAACCTGCCCTGCCTGTAACCATCAGAGCTGAAAGGACAGGCCCCAGTTCCCTTATTAGACTTAAAGCAACAGCAGGACCGAGCAATGCTTCTGACCCAAATTTTCTGAGAGTATGATATAGTTGAAAGGCAAGAACCATCCCAGCGAATGACCCTGTCAGAAGAATAACCACGAGAGATTTATTGCCAAAGAACCTTATCTGTCGTAAAAGCAATCTGAATTTAAAGGGAGGAACAATTATGAAATAAAGGGCGTTTATCAAAAATATGAGCATATGGCCCATTCTCGATAATTGAGATAGTGCCCACGAGCCAGTGGTATTTAAAAATCTTTCCATTATTTATTATTGGAATATTGAGATTTTAACAACATAATAATAAATTTAAGACCTAGTAACCCTGGAACAAAAGATTTAAGCATTTCAATGCTACCACAATCTGCTATCAAATTCTACATCCCCCGGGATATCAATACAAGGGTAATATAAATTCATTCAGAAATGTTGATTTAAACTTTTTGGAGGGTTAATATTTTTTATGACGGATAAATGGCGTTTTATTGATACAGGACTGCGTGGAGCTGCTTACAATATGGCTCTTGATGAGGCTATTGCGACTGCTGTCAGAAGAGATGCTTCATTACCGACATTGAGGCTTTATGGGTGGGATATGCCATCAGTAAGCCTGGGATGCTTTCAGAAAATCAGTGATGTTGATCTCGAATACTGTGACAAAAGGCAAATCACTGTTGTTAGAAGGCCGACAGGAGGCCGGGCAATCTTGCACAATGATGAAATGACATACAGTCTATCCGTAAAGACCACCTCGGGTCCGTTTTCGAGGGGATTACTAGACAGTTATAAAAAGATTGGTAGTGCCCTCAGTCTTGCCCTTTCTAAAATTGGCCTCTCTCCTGAATTAAGGATGCTCAGAGAAAAAAATCGTCCTGCGACCAGACACAGTACTTTAAGAAGCCCTTTATGTTTCCACTCAAAATCATATGGAGAGATAACCATAAATGATAAGAAGGTCATAGGTTCTGCACAGAAAC
>JBFMEC010000093.1:0-9447 GCA_040753575.1 Nitrospirota bacterium
TTTTCATTTCCCTGTCAACTTCAGCAAGCTCCTCAGGCCTAAACTTATGAATAAGGGTCATCATAATGCCTCTTTTGCCCTTATATCCGTCGTGTTTTAATACCTGTCTCAATCCATGAATGGAGCTGATGACGTCAGGCTTTGTAATATCAAGAGCATTAAATTCCCTGCCAAGTTGTTCTTCGAGCTCAGTCCTGTCAACAATAAGAAATACAGAGGGATTCTCCAGAGACCGATGGTGATATAATTTGTATGCGGCAAAGATCATCTCCAATGTTTTGCCTGATCCCTGCCAGTGCCAGATGAGACCTTTCTTCTTTTCGTTCTTGCCTTCAAGATTATCAATGACTCTCCGGAATATCCGGTTAACAGCCCTGTACTGCATGTATCTGGTAATGACCTTTGTGGCTTTGCCAAATTCTATTCTGTAGAAAATAAAGTTCCTGATGATATCAAGCAGTGTTTCGCCTGCAAGCATTTGAAGAAGAGCATCAAGCGGATTCTTAGTATCGTCAGTTTTCCATTCTTCTGTACGGATATCTTCTTTCTGCCACGGGACGATGGGGAAATATCTGGCAGTCTCCGCTACTGCCGCCCCTATCTGTATATATTTGTACAGTTCAGGGATGGCCTCTTCATAGGCCTTAATGTCGTTGTAGGCATTAGTCCAGTCTTCAGAGAAGCTTGCGGGATTTTTGCACTCGATATTTACCAGAGGAATGCCGTTTACGTACAGGACAATATCCAGTATCTTATGCAGCTCGCCGTTTACATAATGAGCCTGCCGGGTAATTATGAATTCATTATTCTTAATGTCCTCAAAGTCAAAGAGCCTGACCCTTTCAATCACCCGCTCCTTCTCAAGTTTAATCGAGACGCCTTCTTTCAGATAATTCAGGATGGCTTTCACGCCTTCCTGGGTGCAGGCTTTAAACTTGAGGTTCTTCAAGACATTGTTGATATCGTCGTCGGTTAAAGCAGTCTCGTTTACATCCCTTACCTTTCTGATAAGATTGCGGACCAACAGAGGCTCGTCATAACTGTCCCTGTCAAGCTCAATCGCAGGAACAAAGCTCCAGCCTTTCTTTTGAAGCTCGGTTAGAATGTAATCTTCGACAGAGCCCTTTTCAGTAAACCTTGCCATTTAACTGACCTTCACCCGCTTTTGGCCTGTGAGCAAATCATTCATTAAACCCTTCTTTATCTTCTTAAACCTTTCTTTCTTCTCTTTCAGTAAATCAAGCTTTTCGTCAACTGAACCAAGAATGTCTGCGATTTCTTGCTGTTCGGGAAGAGGTGCGAGAGGAAGTTTTAATGTCTCAAACAGAGATTTTTTAATAATCGGAACGGCAGCAGTTCCAGAAAATGATCTCAAAAAACCTGATTTAAAACTGATTGCGTAATAGACATAGTGAGAGTTATTATCGTCGCCTACGATAACTGCATTGATTTGCTGATTTGAAATGCACTGTGAATATGTTAAAGCTACTTTGCCTATTGTTGATCCTATGCATACGACCAGAACAGTGTCTTTAGGTAAGAGAGTGCCAACCTTTTCAGCACCTTTTAAGGTAATATTTCTTTCTGCCTTATTAACATATTTTGCTTCCTGAATATCTACAGGAGTAATAAATGGAATTTCCCCATTCCAAAACTCTTGGTTGGAAGTTGGTGGTGTTTTTCCCGTAATGACCTTCCCAATATTCTTGATTTCAACGACTTCCCACTCCTTCGGTATCCTCCCGATCTCCGTCTCTTTAAACTCCTTATGCCCGATGCCTTTCGTTAACAGATGACTCATCAATCCCTGCTTCAACCTCTGCGTCTTCTCAATCGCTTCATCAACCTTCTGAATCGCCTCGTCAGCAGTCGAAAGAATCTCAGCGATTTTTTGCTGTTCAGGGAGAGGGGGAAGAGGGAGCTTAATTTTACCCACCTGCGAACTACTTAAAGCCGGATACTGTCCCCCTACCATCATTTTATTGCATTGGTTTATCACAGCCTTTGAAAATATTGTATGCAGCAAATAATGAGGTGATAGATTCTCTTTACAAGTTAATACTGCAAACCCCGTTGAACATATAGCGCCGTCTAATTTCTTTGGGACTATTGCGAATGCTTTTAAATATGGTCGAACTGTTGACATAAGAACATCGTTGCGATGAATTACACGTCGAGCTCTTGACGGAGCTTTTTCCCCGACTATCTCTTTTGGTGAGCTAATAACTCCTGTACCATTTCCAACTGAGTCTATATCAATATATAGAAACTTGCTGTTTGGAAATGCACGTACGGGATCAACTGCTTCCTTATTGATCTTAGCAACTTCGACTAGCTGAGCAACCTCCCACTCTTTTGGTATCCTGCCGATCTCTGTCTGTTTAAATAGGTTATTACGCATGTTCTTAATCTGAGATTCCTGTATGCGGTTATTATGCATATCAACTTTCTTCATCTTTTTTCCTTTTTAAAATATCAAGAAAACTTTTAGCTGGTGTTGCATCTCTTTCAGCTTTCTGGTAAATGCGAAGAGGTTCACGGGAAAGCACCTCGATAGTTTTCTCTGATAACAGAGTCATCGCTGTGTTTGCTTCCGAAAGGTTAACATTCGCCAAATGCTCCATATGATCTCGATAGCCAGCGAAAGCCTTAGAAGTTGCTTCTTTAAATGCGTAGTCTTCTTGAACTCTGATAGTATTGCCGTATTGAATAGCGCTAAACCAGCCGAGCCAGATAAAGGGGGCAGCAAGAGGAATTCGCTGTAAAATTACTACCCACAATTCTTGATTCCCTCCAGGTGGCATCTTTACGATGAAGTAAGACCATATTGCCAGTGCAACGATGCTAATTATAAAAATACCCATCCAAATCCATTTTGTTTTTTCAACCTGTAATCCGCGATGGGCAAACGCCGAGGCTAAACCTGCACTTGCTCCTTTTGGTAGAAGCGCTGAAATAAGTTCTTGTTGTTCTTTGTTCTTAATAGATAAGTCACTAAGTCCTTTTTCCTGTTCCTCTAAGCGGTCTTGTAACTTTTGGCTCTGTTGAAGCAGTCCACTGATTTCTTCTTTATATTTTGTGATAGTCGTTTCATCTTCTTTAATTAACGAAACCTTCTCTTCAGCATTCTTATTAATTCCGGTTATTATTTCCCCATGCTCTTTGATTTTTTCAAATTGCTGATTAATCTCCTCTGCTTGTTTATTAACTCTTTCTACAACCTCATTAGTTCTTTCAACCACATCTAATTTATTTTTAAGTTCTTGTTGAGCTGTGTCTAAAAGAGATAGGGATTCAGAAAGTTTCCCCCCCAAATTTCCAATTGCTTCGCGTGACTGGTTTTCATCGGCAAACACTGTTGCGGAATGTAAAGCAGATATTAATTGATTTAAACCAGTTAAAAAAACTGTAAAATGATTATAGTCGTCACCTTGTAGTTTCTTTAACGAATTGAGTGTACTATTGAGCGATGTGCCAGCTAAAGCTACCGCTAATCTATAAGATGGAGCAAAACCACTTGGCGCTCTTAGTCTGTCGAGCCAATAATTCAAGGTTGACACTATTTCATTTAATTCGATCAAAGACGAGTAAGGCAGGTAGGGCTTCCAAATATCTGGTGTATCTTTTATCTTTTCATACAAGGCATCCCATATTGTTTTAAATTCCTGCATTTTCTCTTTTAATTCTTCCATGTCGTCCCTCCTTATGTATCGATTTGTTGCCTTGATGTATCACTTTTTATTTCCCTATAATCTCCGAATAAATCTTCCTGGCATTTCGTAGACTTTGCAGTGACCCTTTCAGTAACCTTTGTGGTGACCCACTTATGACCCAATTGTAACCCGATTCATTTGCAGCATACCCTGCAATACAGTTATCAAAACATGACCCATTTATGACCCGCTTATGACCCAATAACATAATACAGACTTCTCCCCTTCCCTATTATTTCTAAAAAGCCTTTCTCTGTTAAGTCAGATAGATCTCTTTTGGCAGTTTCCCTCGAGATTTTATTTATTTCTACATATTCCTTATTCGTTATTTTCCCCTTCTCCCTGAGGTAATCTAAGGCATTAAGCTGCCTCTGGTTTAAGGATGACAAATCAGTTGCTCCCTGTTTCTCCTTTTGTGCCATTTTCAGATATTCATTGCTTTGTCTGAAGACAATATAAAAATGCGTGTCTGTAAACTCAACCTTGGGATTGGGGGCATTATCGACCTTGCAGATATCCCTCATCCTCTGCAGGCCGGAGCCAAGCCTCTCGCCAAAATGTATCCTCGAAAACAGGTCTGCAATCAACTGATTTCTTCTGAAAACAGTTTTACCAAGAATAAACTTTCTGGGCTTGGCCCATATGTTTTCAATCTGGATTCTGTCAGGGAAGAATTTCAAAATATTGTTATGTCCATGCTCAAAATAATCTTTGTGCATTACTGAGTTGATGACCGCTTCTCGTATTGCTTCAAAAGGATATTCATAAATTTCTTCCCTCTGCGGTCTTCCTGTAAATCTGTACGCCACTTTTGCATAGAGTCTGACAAAATCCATAACCTGATCCACAATTTCAAACAAGCCGCCGGTTATTTCCTTTCTGTCAATTACATCAACTCCGTTTTTATCCTTAAAGAGCGCAACCGTGTAAACCGACCACGGAATAAATCTTTGAGGCTCTTTTGCTAAAAACAGCACGCCTGCTTTATTAAGGAAAAACTCACCTTCCTGTTTTTCGGCAACCCCGAGATTGACAAGAGCTACCTCTTTTTTCACTGATTTCGAGAGTCCTGCCAGCTCCAGAAATTTATGCAGCTTGTTAATGTCAAAATCTTTCGGATATTTGAATTTTGGCTCTATGAGTTCGTCAAACCGTATTTTCCCCTCGGACTGAAAGATATCCCGTATTTCTTCTCTTGTCATTTTCTGGGAGTTAGCGCCGATTCTCTTGTAGTACCCGGAAGAACATTCGTAAGGCTTATCATCACCCTCACGAACATTGACAAAGAGTATATTTTGAAAATTATCGATGATGATCTTAACCTTGGGCTTGCAATTGTTTGCTATGTCCTGAATCCTTGATTTCAGTTCATTGGTAATGCTGATCCCTTTAACCTTTCCGTCATCAGTTATACCGAGAAACACTCGACCACCGGAGGCGTTGGCAAATGCCACGATCTCCTTATCCAGATTGCTCAAGCCTTCTTTGAATTCAACCTTATATCCTTCGCCCTCTTTGAGAATTATGCCCAGTTCTTTCTTATCCATTCTGATACCCCAGCTCTTTTAAATATGCTTCCAGTTTTCCTGTTACGTTTGAGAGTTCCTTCTCTGTGGAAACCATCTCTGCCCATTCCCTGCCGATATTTATTTCTTCAATATCTTCTTCAGGGAAAACGTAAAGGGATACATTCAGATTGTAGTCATTGCCTTTGATTTCCTGTAAATCCACCACCCTTGAAAAGCCGTGTATCCCGGAAAACTTATTATATGCATCCGTTATCTTATTGATGTGGTCAATATTGAGAATCTTCAGCTTTCTGACATCGGGATGCTGGGCAGATTCATTTGTTGCGTTAATGAACAATACTTTCTTTTTTCTATCTGCAGGCTTGTTCTTGTTGAAAATAATAACAGCGCCCGGAGCTCCGGTATTGTAGAACAGCTTTTCCGGGAGCAAAATCACACACTCTATAAAATCAGCTTCTTCGAGAATCTTTGCCCTGACAGTTTTCTCCTTTCCACCCCTGAACAAGCAGCCATTATCAATAACCAGCCCCACCTTGCCGCCTTTGTTCTTGGCTGATGCGAGCATGTGCTGTATCCAGGCCCAGTCTGCTGACTGCTTGGTTGCGAATCCGAATGAAAACCTCTTCTTCCAAAACTCACCTTTTTTCAATACCGTCTCATCATACCCGTCCTGATTCCAGGGGGGATTTGCTACGACTATATCGAATTGAGTAACTCCATTGTCATCCTTGAACTTTGGATAAAGAAGTGTGTCCCCGAATGCAAGCTGTGCGTTCCGGATATTGTGAATATAAAGATTCATCTTTCCTAATGCCAGAGTTTTATGGTTTGCCTCCTGACCGTACATGAAAAGCCTGTCGGCATCTTTTTTACCGTATTTATCTTCCACATGTTTGTGTGAAATGATAAGCATACCGCAAGATGCAGAAGCAGGATCGTAAACGCTTTGCTTTGGCTTCGGATCAAGTATCTCAACAAGGAGCTTGATCACTTCTCTTGGTGTATAAACTTCGCCTTCCTTTGCCTTCTGCGGAGCAAAGTAGCCGAGCACCCATTCATAAGCATCTCCCAAAATATCTGCCGAAACATGATGAAGTTTTTTCTCGCTGAATAATTCAACTAACTGTCTCAGGATTTCAGAATTTTCCCTGTTGTTTGTAAACTGTATGAAATCAGCGTTGTCGAGAATGTCTTTTAGTTCGGGATTTTTTTCAGCGAGGATTTTCAAGCCCTGAGAGAATTTTTCGGGCAAATTGTTGACGTCTTTTCGTATATTCTCCCAGTGATATTCTTCCGGGATTACAAAATCATGATACATTGCATTTGATGCCTCTTTTCTTGCGTCATTCTCTGGCAGCCCATCCTCTATAGCTTCTTTGTATGCTTTTTCAGATTCAAGTTCCCATTTATCGCTTATTCTTTTAAGGAAAAGAAGTATGAGGATGAATTTATAATCAACACGGGTCCGGATAAGGTCTGCGGCTTTCTTGAGAATGGATTCTATGTCTCCTCTTGTCAATTTGCTTTTTCCAACATTAAATGCCTCCCCGATAACTTTCTCACTGGATTTGAGCCTGTAAATTCTTTTCCGGGAATCTACAGGATCCAATTGAACCTCTATCCACCCGGCTCTTCGCAGCTCGGAAATAAACACGGCCACGTTTTGAATGTCGCTGCGCTGGGCATCCGTAACATTGCTTTTAAGTACTCTTGCTACATCATTCTTTGTGAAATTCTTGTCCTTAAATTGAGCCCATAACAGCTCATATCTGCTTTTTAACCACGGTGAAAGATTTGCTTCAATCAAAGGTATCCTCCTATATTCGCAAACTTATTATATAAGTTAATTGCTAATTAGCTTATGCAATTATGTCCCAAATTATATTGCTTGTCAAGTGCACTATTATATGAATTGACCCTTACTATGGATTCATCTTGATAAAGCTGGAATCCCGGATTAACCTCTGAATTTTAATATTCCAGTTTAAATGATTAAAAGTGAATCAACTATCTTGAATAAATGAGAGGATGCTGTAACTTGCTGTTATTAAACCTGAATTACATCTCAGCCATGAAACTTACGGCGACCCTACTTTTCATCAAAAAGAATAACATGATGAACTGGAAATTTAAAAATATTAAGGATGGTGCCGTGATTGAAACGCCCCTCACTGCAATATGAATTAAGGCTTGTCGTACGTATTGTAGAGATTTAAAGGATCAAATGTGATATCTTCATATGGGTTGTAATCATCAGAAAACGTATCGTCTTGATCTCCAGAAACTTCAATTCCCCAAACAAAACACCACAAATTCGTGAGAATTCCCAAAGTGATTCCTGATAATAAAAATAGAATTCCGAAGATGCTGTCAGGATTCTTAATAAATTTATATCCCAATATCCCGGCAGAACATAACGTAATCACTGTCAAAACAAAAAGGACCTTTTCTTTATATGCTGTTTCTTTTTTCATACTTTTAATTTTCTAAGACAACCGACAAAAAACGACCTCCATGTCCACATTACTCCCAAATAGGAATTTTGAGAACATCTAACAGTTCATTCACCTTTTCAAACGCCCGGCGCTTTATTACATCCTGATCTTCTTCATTTTCAATTTCCAGAAAATCTGCCACCCATACAGGACCAATATGCTCTACTGATGAAAATTTGCTTTTTATTTTACCAAGGCCTTCAATAACGAGCTTGTTTTTCAAATGTGGTTTAAATTCTTCCGCTTCACCATATTGCCCTTTACTTACCATCGCGGTTTAATCCTCTGTTCAAATACAGCCTGTGCCGCCTCTTCACCCCTGCCTTTGTAACTTTTCAAATCAAGGTAAAGCTGAATGTCCGAGACGACCTTAATTCCATTTAGATCCTGAAGTCCATAAAATATCCCTTTATCATATGGCTGAAGGAGCGTAACATTGGCGCCGCTTTCCACCTTTTTCATCTCTAGATAATTTGCAATCTCTTCAATATCGCCATCAATGTAAGCAAAAAACTTCATAAACCTCACAAACGGCGCAACCTTCCTTGCACCTGAGAATAATGCGAGTCCGTATTGACACTTTCTTTTCTCACATTCCTTTTTAATTGCCATCTCGATCTGGTCCTCTGACAACCCTGAATAAAAAGAAAATATACGGTTCTTTTTGTATGAATAATTATTAATCCATTGATTGAGTGCCTCTTCAGGTTTCGCAAGATAAAATCTCTTGTTTTCCTCCTTAATCCATTCCTCTGAAAGCAGTGACTGTTTTACTCTTGAAGCAAGCCCTATACTTATACCTGCGTCAATTGATAGATCTTCAACATACCACTTCTTTGACAGGTCTGAGAGAAACACTCTGAGTATCCTGCTTGATTTAGGTGAGAAGACCGATTTTGCGATACGGACAGTAGTAAATGGATTCGGCCTGCCGCTCTTTTCAATAAAGATATTCCTGTATGACAGAAAGGCATTACCTGCAAGGTCCATGCAGCCGATTCCTTCCTCTTTGCATATCTCCCTGCTAACATCACTGAGGTAGGGCGCAATCAAAATCCCGTAAGCATCTTTCTGTTTCTGAAGATAGCTCTTCATCTGTGCAATAGCCATTCTCACAAGGCGCGGTTCGCCCTGTGATTTAACTTCAACGATAAATCTGACAGGTTTCCCGGAAACAGAAGCTTCTACTAAAACATCTATCTGCTTATTATCAAAGTCAACTCCAGTTTTAGATTTCCTCAGCGTCACAAAGGGGATATCTCCGAGGACAGACTCAAGGCTCTTTTGAGCCTCTGAGTAAATAGACTTGCCGGATACCTGTTTCACTGTTTTAAACTGTTTCACCATATGGTGAAACTATATATTATAGTGAATATAAAGTCAAGACAACCCTGCCAACAGTAATGCTTAGACCTCAAAATCCGTTCAGGATTATTAAAAGTATACGGATTCCCTCTCCTTTATAATTGAATTGTAAATCCCCAAAGACCTATAAAAAAGAGAGGTGAATCATGAATGTTAGTGAAACAATAAAATCATTCTCACTGCATATGAGATCTACCCTGAAACCAATAACGATCAAGAACTATGAGTTTATACGTTGAAAGAGGCGGGGGCCTTTGCATCAGTCCCGGCCTGGCTTTTTGTGAGGATCACGAGTTCAACTTCAAAGTCTCCTGCCGCGCTTCCAGCGGCAGCAGTGTTGTCCCT
>JBFMEC010000094.1:0-9322 GCA_040753575.1 Nitrospirota bacterium
AAAAAACCTTTGATAGGTTAATTTAAAGCAATGTCGCGGGGTGGAGCAGCCTGGTAGCTCGTCGGGCTCATAACCCGAAGGTCAGTGGTTCAAATCCACTCCCCGCCACCAATGAAATCAAGGGTTTGCAGATGATGCAACCCTTTTTTATTGACTGCAAGCCATATGGATTGAAGGCCAAGTACACACGCTTATCTTCTTACAAATTTGTAATAGATTCTGAAGACCTATCCGGTACTCCTCACAAATCAAGAATATGGTAAGAAGAAACCTTATTTCCCACATGTTTGTCTTCTGCAATTTATGTCTAATGTAAATAGTCTGAATGGTGCTTTTAGCATAGCCTTCAAAAGTGAACGGAGATTGAAAGAACAAAAAATGTCATTTATGTGACAAAAAGTGTTGGCAGTAATCATAGTTACAATACGTATATAATGGATTTTTTAATTTTTTTTATGGGCATATATTTTGTTTATTTTGTGGAGTTGAAATTGGCTTCATATTTATAGCAGTTAAATATTCTCGGACAAAAGGAGGGTTAAATATGACATAACAAGGTCATAGTCAAAAATACGATTTTAAAAATGATAAATTCCAGGAGGTTTTTGGTAATGAAAAAAAATATGATCGTTTTTGTCTTAAGCATATTTTTTATATTCTTTTCTGCTTCTCTGTCCTGCTCTGCAGATTATATAGATCTGTCCGAGTCAACGGTTGAAATCACCAGCCCTACGACCATACAGATACGAAATATTGAAGTATTAGGGTATAGTGGAAGATATTGGGCCGATTTTCAATGGGACCCAGAATCACTATCTTTTGTATTGTTGCGAAGTGGAGAAGATACAGGTATACCTGAAGGAGAATGGACTATTTCCTACCATTATAGTTTCACAAGTGCCTTTGAGGTGAAACTTAAGAGATATAAAAACAACAGGACATTCTCTTTGTCAGTTTCAGCTGAAGTCGGCGTCCCTTACTTTTATTACACAAAGACCTCATTCATTCAAAGTGGCAACACATTTAATCTGGACACAAACTCTTCAATGACTGACAATGACACGGCGCTGTTCACACCGGATGGGTGGAGCGGTTCCGGTCAAATAAATCCAGGTGAACCTCCGAAAACAGGCGTTATCAGTTCGATTCCATTATGGTTCGATATCAATGCTCCCTTCACATTTGTATACTCTACTTCTCAATACAATCTGGAATAATGAAGATTTATCCTTCAAGTTTTTCTAAGGGATGATCCCGAAATAAGGGGGAAGGCATGAAGTCCTTTCCCCTGGACAATTTTATAATCTCTGTTCATCGAATTCTCAAAAATTCTTCATCTTCTATTTCCAATAATATTTCTTCAGCAGCCTTTTCCAGAAGAGCCATAACGTCTTCAGGAATCTCACCTGTATTTATAAGATCAAACTTTATCTTTTTATATTTTTCATCGAGTAACTTTTCCTTTAATTCCTCGGTCTTTTTATGAATCTTATCGCCATGCCTATTTTCTTCCCATCTTATGAGCAGTTCTTTTTCCCTTAACCATTTTTTGATTACTGGCAGGAGATAGAGCCAGTGAATTCTGTATGAAAGCTTTAGCATCAGTGACCTGATCTTTTCCTGTCTTATATAAGAAAGCATTCCCTTCGAATTTGTAAACATCCTTTTTCTGAGTCCGGAAAGGAGCTCCTCATCAGATCTCCCTTCCTGTATGAGCCTCCTCATATAGCCAACATCTTTTTTATTAAGAGATTCTGCTATTATTCTTCCCAGTAGCCAGCTATCACTTTTCATAGGATCCTCTGAAAATCACTCCGCTTCAAACTCATTCATAATCTCTACTCCCGCAGACGTTCCTATCCTTGTTGCACCAGCTTCAAGCATATCTAAGACAGTTTTAAGAGTTTTTATGCCGCCTGCTGCCTTGATTCCAGCAGTATCTCCAACTATATCTTTTATGAGCCTGACGTCTACGATTTGTGCACCCCGCAGGCCAAAGCCGGTGGAAGTCTTTATGAACTCCGAACCTGCATCAAGGGCTATTGTCACGACCTTTGTTTTTTCATCATCGTTGAGATAGCAGGTCTCGATTATTGTTTTGTGAATAAGCCCCCGGGTTGCGATTATTACATCTGATATGTCTCTTCTTAAGATATCCCAGTCACCAGATTTCAAAGCTCCAATATTGACCACAATGTCGAGTTCATCCGCACCAAGGAGGGAAGAATTCATAGCCTCATAGACCTTTACTTCCGTGAGAGTCATACCGAAAGGAAAACCTATCACCGTTGTCACCTTTACATCACTTTTCTTTAGTAGTTCCTTTGCTATCTTTACAAAAAATGGATTTACGCAGACGGAATGAAAACCATATTCAATTGCTTCATGGCAGAGCTTCTCTATATCAGAATAGGTCGCATCAGGCCTTAGTAATGAATGATCTATCAAGCCTGCTATTTCTTTTTTGCTCAACACTTTTGAAGTATATCATAAGTTATAACATTACAAGCACCGTTAACATGGCTGCAGACCATATTATATCGATGGACAGATGAATTTCGCAGGTTGAATCAAAAAGCAGATCGACCCCCGGATGAAATTCCTCATCGTCTGTCCAGAGAATTAATGTAATAGGCATCCGTGGAAGTGGTAAAAGCTCAAGAGAGGCATCTCCATAATCCAATATTCTCGCACTGAGGTCTTTGCCTCTTCTGATAAAACCAGCTTTATTATTGCTATATCTTTCTGCGAGCTTGTCAAAAGGAAGCCGATGGCTCCCTCTAAAGAAGAATTCACCGCCTCTAATATGATCGGGCTTAACAAGCCTTCCTGAAAGGGGGATATCCTTTGCATTAATGAGATACCACAGAACAGAGTGGATATAAAAGTAGCTGAACTTTTTAAGAAGAACTTCTCCCTCAGGGTTCTGGGTTTTGATTTCCTTCTTCAGGGGTGAGATGTAAAAATCCATCCCGAAAGAATCCAGTCTATAGATGTTCAATTCTTTTTCGTATGAAACGAGGGCTCGTGTACAAACATCTACCGGTTTAAGCCCTTTAAGTATCTCCCAGGCCTTTTCCTCTCCGGGTGAAATTACATCATTATGTTTCACTGTCAAAACCCTACATTAAAGTAGCTCAGCGATGAGAGCGTATAGAGCACTCAGTAAAAAATCAGAAATAATACATAAGTTACAGATGCTCCCAGGATTGCACCGATAATTACTTCAAAGGGAGTATGCGCTTTTACACTAACTCTGCTCCGGGCAATGATAACGGACAATATGAAGCAAAGCAAAGAGGCTACAAAACTTTCCGTTAAGTAAGTAACGGCAACCCAGACAGAGAAGGATAATGCAGAATGGCCGCTCGGTATACCCCCTCGCAGAGGACGTTCCTTCCCGAAGTATGCTTTCAAGACCACTACAAGAATCAAGACCAGAATAACAGAAATAAGTGCAATCTCCTCATTTGAATGCTTTGCTATATAGAGGCCCGTCTTGAAGGCCTTGTTGAAATAAGGGAAGAGCACTATATATCCCAGAACTGCAGCGCCAAAGGCCGTGATCAGGACTGCACCGGCTGCCACATCCTTTGCAATTCTTGCCTTTTCGGTATATTCCGGTGAAATAATGTCAACAATATACTCCATTGCCGTATTAATCATCTCTGCTAGCAAGACGAGGATAACCGCAACAGAAACAATCAGGAAATCAAACCTATCGAGACCCAGAACATAGCTTAAAATCAGAACAGAGACAGCAGAATAGAGATGGTATCTTAGGTGCCTCTGGGTTCTTGCAGCATGAATAATTCCCTCTATGGCGTTATTTGTACTATCTATCCATCTTCTTAGGGGCATAATATTCCTTTTCGAATCTTCCACATATAACAGGAAAATGAAGATTAAGATTTAAGGTAAAGCCTTTTAAGGGATTCAAAAATATAGAATAAATAATAGCAACTCCCTTTTGTTACTACAAGTGGAAACCAATCTCTGAAGTAATCCTTCAGTGACAGTGAAGTGTGGCAGATAAGATAGATTCCGGACAAGCCGGAATGACACAAGTGCGGATTTTGATAATGAATTGTCATTGCCGCTTGTCGGAAATCCTTTTTTAATAATGCACAAAAATATTCCCTTGCCACACGTCACTGAATGGATGCCCTCTGAAAGATGTAATATTTAAAGGACATGGGATATAATAGTTTTTTGAGATGGGAGGAAGTTATTAAGAAATTACCAGATAAGAGGGGATACTTTGGGATTTACGGAGGCCGTTTCGTACCGGAGACCCTAATGCCTGCGCTTAAGGAACTTGAAGAGGCCTTTATAAAATCTAAGAAGGATAAGGCCTTTCAAAGGGAATTTAGAGACCTTCAGAAGAACTATATCGGAAGACCTACACCGCTCTATTTTGCCATACGTTTTACAGAATATCTCGGAGGTGCAAAGATATATCTGAAGCGCGAAGATCTTGCCCATACCGGAGCACACAAGATAAATAACGCCCTGGGACAGGCACTGCTTGCAAAAAAGATGGGGAAGAAGAGGATAATTGCAGAGACGGGTGCCGGACAACATGGTGTAGCAACTGCTACCGGGGCTGCCCTTATGGGCCTGGAATGTGAAATATATATGGGCACGGAAGATATGAAAAGGCAGGCACTAAATGTCTTCCGTATGAGGCTTCTTGGTGCGAAGGTGACGGAGGTCCCGGTCGGTTCAAGGACTTTAAAGGATGCTATTAACGAGGCGTTGCGAGACTGGACTACAAATGTGCGGACAACACATTATGTCCTTGGAACTGTCTTCGGGCCCCACCCATTCCCTGTTATGGTTAGAGACTTCCAGTCAGTTATAGGAAAAGAGACAAAAAGGCAGATACTTGAAGTGGAGGGTAGACTTCCCGATTATCTTGTGGCCTGTGTGGGCGGCGGAAGCAATGCTATAGGATTATTTCATGCTTTTCTTTCTGATGACAGCACGGATCTCATGTCTAACATAAAGATGGTTGGCGTTGAAGCTGGCGGTAGAGGTATAGAGACCGGGGAACATGCAGCAAGGTTTGCGGGTGGTTCTCTGGGTGTCTTTCAGGGATGCAAGAGTTATCTTCTACAAGACGAGGATGGAAACATCCTCGGAACACACTCTGTCTCGGCGGGTCTTGACTATGCCTCGATAGGGCCCGAACATCCCTACCTGAGAGATACGGGACGTGTTAAATATACCTATGCGACCGATACGGAAGCTCTGGAGGCCTTTGAGCTTCTATCAAAGATCGAAGGCATTACCCCGGCCCTTGAGTCTGCCCATGCCCTTGCAGAAGTTATTAAGCTTGCACCCAAACTCCCTAAAGAGGAGATCATCGTAGTAAATCTTTCAGGGCGCGGCGATAAGGACGTTCAGCATGTCGCCAGAATCAGGGGGATTCAACTTGAAGTCGAGGATTGAAAGGACATTCAGAAGATTGAAGAAGGAAAACAGGAAGGCATTCATTCCTTATATAATGGCAGGAGACCCGGATATTGAAAAAACCAAAGACTTTGTACTCATCTTTGAGGAATGCGGAGCCGATATTGTCGAATTAGGTGTTCCCTTTACTGATCCCCTTGCTGACGGCCCCACAATCCAGCGGGCTTCTGAGAGGGCCTTAAGAAACGGTATTACTTTGAAAAAAGTTATAACCTTTGTGAGGGATTTGAGAAAAAATACTCATATACCAATAATTCTTATGACCTATTATAACCCTGTATTTAAATATCCTGAAGAAATCTTTGTTAGAGACGCAAAGGAGGCAGGAATCGATGGCGTGATTATCCCTGACTTGCCACCAGATGAAGCTGGAGATTTAATAAAATTATCGAGAAGAACGGGCCTTGATACCATTTTTCTCCTGGCGCCAACATCAAAGGAAGAAAGAATGAAGAAGGTTTCAAAGGCATCCAGTGGTTTTATATACTATGTATCAATAACGGGAATCACGGGCGCCTTGCTCCAGATGGACGGTTCAATGGAGGCACTGATATCGGAGATAAAGAAACATACGGAGAAACCGATAGCGGTAGGTTTCGGGATCTCTACACCGGAAGAGGCATCGGCGGTTGCAGGGCTCTCTGATGGCGTCATCGTGGGCAGCGCCATAGTCAAAATGATAAACGAGAGTCCCGATGAATTGAAGAATTATCTTGTAAGCCTCAGAAGGGCAATTTAGTATGGCCTGGTTTAAGAAGACAAAAGAGATAAAGACAGAAAGAAAGGTCAAAATACCGGAAGGTCTTTGGGTCAAATGCGACAACTGCAGAGAAATTGTATATAAAAAAGAGATAGAGAGGAATCTAAAAGTATGCCCGAAATGCAATTATCACTTAAGGATAAGTGCAAGAGAAAGGCTGAAACTCCTCGCAGACGAGGGTAGCTTTATAGAGTTGGATGAAGGTCTCGTATCGGGTGATCCACTGAGATTTAAGGATTCCATCTCTTATAGGGAGAGGATAAAGGAAAACCAGAAAAAAAGCGGCCTCAGAGATGCCGTGATTTCAGGAGATGTTCTTGTAAAAGGTTTTCCTGTATGCATAGTTGTCATGGATTTTTCCTTTATGGGTGGAAGCATGGGTTCCGTTGTGGGTGAAAAGGTATCGAGGGCTGCCGAAAGGGCCCTTGAAAAGAAACAGCCCTTCGTGACTGTTTCCTCTTCCGGCGGTGCAAGAATGCAGGAAGGAATATTTTCTCTTATGCAGATGGCAAAGGTCTCCGCAACTATAGCGAGACTGAAAGACAATGGAGTTCTATATATCTCAATTCTTTGTGACCCTACCTTTGGCGGAGTTACCGCAAGTTTTGCGATGCTCGGTGACATAATTATCGCAGAGCCAAAAAGCCTCATCGGTTTTGCCGGTCCCCGGGTAATAGAGCAGACTATTAAACAACCTCTTCCAGAGGGATTCCAGAGGGCCGATTTCTTGCTTGAACACGGGCTTATAGATATGGTGGTAGACAGAAAGAATCTTCGCGATACATTGGCCAAGCTCTTCGAAATTCTGCTATGAGCTACAGTGCGGCGATCAGATACCTCTATAATCTACAGAAAGAAGGTATCAAATTCGGTCTTGAAAATACAATCAGGCTAATGTCAGCCTTCGGTAACCCTCATGAATCCTTCACCTCAATCCATATCGCGGGAACAAATGGAAAGGGATCAACATCCGCAATTATTGCAAATCTTTTGAGGACCGCCGGTTTCAAGGTTGGCTTATTCACATCACCCCATCTGGTGAGTTTCACAGAAAGAATAACTGTGGATGGCGAAGAGATAAAAGAGGAGGATGTTGCTGGTCTCACCGATGAGATAAGAGGAAAAATCTCAAATTTTTCACCCACATTCTTTGAGGTAGTAACCTCGATGGCCTTCTTATATTTCAAAAAGAAGAAGATAGACGTTGGAGTAATAGAAGTGGGCATGGGCGGAAGACTTGATGCGACAAATATAATTAAGCCTGAGGTGTCCGTGATTACAAGCGTAAGCCATGATCACAGAGAATTTCTTGGAAATACTCTTAAAGAAATAGCAAATGAAAAGGCCGGCATTATAAAGGAAGGTATCCCTGTTGTAACCTCACATCAGGAGGCGGAAGCGATGGAGATAATCGAGAAAAGGGCAAAGGGAAAAAATGCCCTCCTCTTTGCCTTTGGCAGAGATTTTTCTTCGATTCTTAAGAGGGAAGACCTTTCGGGTCTTTATTTTGACTATTATGATTTCTCTCATAATAGCTCTCGGAATTTATCTCGATTTACGATCCCTGAATTATACCTACCGCTTCTTGGCGAATACCAGATACAAAATGCCTCGGTTGGTATAAAGGCAGTAACTGTCTTCCTGAATAAAAAATCAATATTCCCATCTCCCAATGAAGAAAAGATAGTAAAGTTGATTGGAAATGGACTTGCAACAACTAGATGGCCGGGCAGACTGGAATTTATAAAGAAAGATCCACCTATACTTGTAGATGGTGCCCATAACCCCGCAGCTGCCTCGGCTCTCTCCGGAGTATTAAAAAAAATTTTTCTTAACAGATTTAAAAGGATTATAATTGTCCTCGGTATCTTAGGTGATAAAGATATTGAAGGCATTATGAGACCTCTTCTTCCTTTAGCCTCAGAGATAATATTCACCGTACCTGATTATGAAAGGGCAGCCTCACCTGCCAGGCTCTCAGAAGTTGCTGCATCCCTGGGATTTTTAAATGTTCAAAGGGCGTCAACGGTAAGAGAAGCCGTTAAAATGGCGATGGAGGCTTCAGTTCTTACTCCTGACTCGCTTATAGTTATTACTGGTTCTTTTTACACTATAGGTGAGGCAAAGGAGGCTCTTGGTCAAAAGGGTGTACTTAGAAGACTGAGGGAATAAATATGATGAAAAGCAAATAGTGAATAGTAAAGGCGATAGGAAAATGATTTTCCCCTTTTTACTATTCACTATTTGCTTTTCACTATTCACTCAGTATTGCCTCGCAGAAGAAAAGACAATCATAATCTCCGAAAGCCTCGAATATATCAAAAAGACATCTACATATATTGCGAAAGGCAATGTAAAGGTTCAAAGAGATGATACCGTTATTGAATCTGACGAGGTCAGATATAACGAGCAAACATCCCAGATCATAGCAGAAGGATCTGTTAAATATGATGATCCGCAAGTATTGATCTTAGCAAGCAGGGCAGAATTAAATCTCGAAACAAAAACAGGTATCCTTCATGATACCGAGATCCTTTTCAAAAAAGACAATTATCACATAATCAGCAGAGAGATTGAAAAGAAAGGAGAGGGGTATTATTTCAGTCCTGAGGCGTCTTTCACAACCTGTGATGGTCCGGTACCGGCCTGGTGTTTCAGAGGTAAAGATCTGGATCTTCTGGTTGGGGATAGATTGAAAGCAAAGGATGTGTCCTTCCGCATAAAAGATATTCCCGTTTTCTACACCCCTTACTTCCATGCTCCTATTAATACCGAGAGACATACAGGTTTTTTGATGCCGGCTATTGGTTACAGTAATTTGAGAGGGCTAAATCTTAACATTCCATTCTTCTGGGCGATATCAGAAAACCGCGATTTGACTCTTTCCATGAATATGTATACAAAGAGAGGCATAGGAGAAGGTTTGGAATACAGATACGTCGAACCAGGAAATATAAAGGGCAACTGGTGGTTTTACCACATAAGAGACAGTGATCTTAAGAAGGATTTTTACGAGATTAAGGCCCTTCACAGGCATAGCTTTACAGAAGGATTCGGCGGTTTTCTTAACGTAAATTTCATCAATCA
>JBFMEC010000095.1:0-9246 GCA_040753575.1 Nitrospirota bacterium
TGATCCCCGGCGGCGTCACAAAGGTCGTCGATGGAAACCTGGCAACGAACATGTCGAATCTGCTCTCTACCATCAGGAGCTTCATCGACAATACCTACATACCGACTGTTAAGACAGTAGCGAGTGCATTCAGCGGTGACCTGCTCGTCGGAACAGCGGCCAGAGGTCTTGGTGAAGGCTGCAAGAAGTACCTCGCATATGGTACATTTCCGACCTCTTCAAATACCCAGTTCATCACAGGCGGGTTCCTGAATACCGATGGTCTTACCACAATTGCCCAATTTATCGCCGCAGGGGTAACTCCGCTCAATCCCGCTAACATCGAGGAGCACATCACGTACTCCTACTATGACCCAGGTGTACTTGACGCTTACAACATGCGCCATCCGTCTATAGGTGTAACGTTGCCCTTGTATGGCAAGAGCGGAGCATATTCATGGTTGAAGGCACCGAGGTACCAGACGGGCACAGGCTCTGGAAACACGCACGTTTGCGAAGTCGGGCCACTTGCCCGCGTGCTTGTGAATGCCCTTGCCGGGCCGTCTGTATGGTTCACTACAGTAAAGGCTGTTCTCGATAGTATAGGGCTCAGCACAGCGAATATACCGAACCTGAGAAGCGTCCTCGGCAGACATGCCGCCAGGGCTATTGAGTGTAAGGTTGTTGCCGATGAGATGGCCAACTGGATTGGGGCTCTCTCCACGACAGCTACAACCGGTGAGACTTACAGGCACAGGAATATTCCTACAGTCACGTCAACGGGTTACGGCCTGACCGAGGCTCCGAGGGGTGCCCTCGGCCACTGGATCACTATCTCTGGCACGAAGATCGGTAGCTATCAGGCTGTCGTTCCGACAACATGGAATGCCAGTCCGAAAGACACATACGGTCAGAAGGGACCTATTGAGCAGGCCCTCATGTCAATGACCGGCATTACCGATGACGCAACAGGAAGGACAAGGGTCGGCAGAATCGTCCGTTCCTTTGACCCGTGTATCGCCTGCGCGGTTCACATTGTTTCTCCTGACAAGAAGAAAGTGTCGAAGTTCGAGATAGTTCCACCCGGTTGTTCGATCAAGTAGTTCAGCCTGTCCTTTCAAAGGAGGTGCCTCCGGGCACCTCCTTTTTTTTGGCCTGAGCTCGTCAAAGGCCGCCGCATGGTTCGACAAGCTCACCATGACAAGCTCACCATGACAAGCTCACCATGACAAGCTCACCATGACAAGCTCACAATGTCATCCTGAGCCTGTCGAAGGATGACATTGTTCGACACGCTCACCATGACAACCAATCATGAAAAAATCTTTCAATCCCCCTTTGGAAAGGGGGGAATATGGGGGATTTTAAGAACAAATGGTTTTTCAGAGAGGTATTTGAGGATATCGTTGCTCTCATGGTTCGATACTTCGACGAGCTCAGTACTCACCATGACAAGACAAACCATCATTCAAATTTTAAACCTTCTCTTTCCCCACAAGAAATTGTTATAATTTCAGCATGAAAACCTCAACTATCGAAAAAAGAAAATATACCTTCGAAGATTATCTCAAGACCCCTGAAGATAAAAGATACGAGCTCATTGAAGGAGAATTAATCATGACCCCGTCACCTGTGCCTTATCATCAATGGATTTCAAAAAATATCGGGTATGAGCTGGAAAAGTTTGTGAGAGAAAAAAATCTCGGAAAGGTTTTTTATGCTCCCTGTGATGTTTATCTTGATAACGAAAATGTTATCCAGCCAGATATTTTATTTATCTCAAAAGAAAGATTAGATATTATCGGTGAGAAAAACATTCAGGCCGCTCCTGACCTTGTCATAGAGATACTCTCAGAGACAAGCGCATATCGAGACCTTGTAAAGAAAAAGAGGCTTTATGCACAGTTTGGCGTGAAAGAATACTGGATTGTTGACCCGGAGGAAAAGACAGCTGAGATATATTCTCTGAAAGATAATACATTTATTCTTACGAAAAGTTTTACCGAAAAAGACTCCCTTGAATCACCGTTGCTTTCAGCTATTGAGATAAAACTTGCTCAGGTCTTTGAGTTTTAGGGTTCAGGAATCCTGCGTTTCGGCGGGAGATTCGGTTGATTTCGCTTCCTTGACAACGTCGCTCAAATCTGCCCCTTCAAGGTTGGCTTCAGTTAGGTCGGCCCCGCTCAGAATCGCCCCTTTGAGTATCGCTTTGCTGAGGTTTGCACGACTGAGGTTCGCTCCAGTGAGGTTAGCATTGCTGAGATTTGCCCCGCTCAGGTTCGCTTCATGGAAATTCGCATTACTGAGATCTGCCCCGCTCAGGTTCGCACCGGTACCATCGATGCCGTAGAAGGTCGTATTCTGGCAGTTCGCAGCGCTGAGATTCGCCCCATTCAGCCTGGTCCTGTAAAACACGCAGTCGGTCAAATTTGCGCCGGTAAGATTCGAACCCGACAGATCTGCGTCACTGAGATCGGTTGCGCTTAAATCAGCTTCGCCCAGATTCGCACCCGCCAGATTTGCTCCGCTAAGACTGGTCATGCTGAGATTTACTTTAGAAAGATTCGCATTGCCGAGATTTGCATTGTTCATATAGGCATCGCTCAGATTCGCTGCGGTGAGGTTCGCCAGGGTGAAATTGGCGCCACTGAGATTGGCCTCGCTCAGATTTGCCTCCGTGAGATCGGCTTCGCTGAAATTGGCGTCCATGAGATGAGATCCGTTCAGATCACATTTGATTAGAGTCGCCTTTTCAAGACTGGCACCGCTGAGGTTTGCATCATACAGGTACGCCTCGCTGAGGATTGCGCCGCTGAGATTAGATTCCTCGATGGCAGCCTCGCTGAGATCGGCGCCGGTGAGATCGGCACCGCTCAGGTTCACCTGAAAAAGATCCCAGGTCGGATCATCCGGCATGGAACCTCTTACGGCACCGGCTTTTTTGAGAAGTGCCCATGTTTCCCGTTTTGTAAGCACGATAAAGTATATCATATAAGGGAGTTCTTTGTCAGTCAAAAAATGGTTCTTTTGTGTAACTCCCCCCTTCCCCCTAATGAAGAACCCTGCAGAGGCCGCAGTATCAAAAATTCTGAACCAAACAACGTCATTGCCCGACTTGATCGGGCAATCCATGGTTCGACAGGCTCACCATGACAATGTCACCCTGAGCTTGTCGAAGGGTGTCATTCTCCGGTCAAGCCGGAGAATGACGGAAATAAGGTAACCCTGTGGCAAGATCACAGGGAATTATAGAATTAGACTAAGAAGGGTATTTCTCCCCTTAAGATAATTCGGTTCTGCTTTTTCTCCGAAAATACCCCCCCTTACTTCCCCCCTTACCAAGGGGGGATTTAGAGGGGTTATTTTCATATTCCTTTGTGAACCAAGAGCTCATGTCGATTCCCGCTTGTCGGGAATGACAGAGAAAGATGACCCCGGACGCGTGACTCTCATGGTAATATAGTATATTATTGTAATAACCTTATCTGGAAAGGCATGTTTATGATGGATGACCGCAAGAGAATTCTAATTCTGGGAATAGGCAATCTCCTCTTTAAGGACGAAGGCGTTGGCATTCATGTGGTCGAAAAGATGAAAACCATGGATCTTCCTCCTGATGTTGAGGTAGTCGACGGAGGAACAGCCTCCACAGTCTTCACGTATCTCATCGAGAAAAGAGAAAAAGTTATTGTGATCGATGCCATGAAGGCCGGCGGCATTCCGGGTACGGTTTACCGGCTCTCGCAGAAGGATTTTCTCGAAAAAAGGAAGGGTTTCCCCCGTACAACACAGGAGACGGAATTCGAAGATGCACTCAGAACTGCCATATTAATTAAGACAAACCCTGAAGAGATCATTTTCATCGGCGTTGAACCGGAAGATATGGGAGAAAAGGACATGAAGCTCAAAATAGAACTCTCGCCCACCCTCCAGAAAAAAATACCGGAGATTATTGAGATGATAATGAGGGAAATCAACTCAAGTCAAAATTAATACCCCCTCCCTGGATGGGAGGGGGCTAAGGGGAGGGGAATAGAAAGTTCATTCATACACTATGAATATAGTTGTAACACTAAAAAAAGTTTTACAGGAACTTATAAATTTACAGCATAATTTAAAAACCAATATAATTGCCGTATATTTATTCGGCTCTTTTGCAAAAGGTACAGGAAAGTCAAAATCCGATATAGACCTTGCTTTTGTTTTTCATGAAAAGTTTTATAAAGAAGACCCCTTCATGGCACTTCAAGTAGCTGAAATATTCGGATTTGAGATAACTAAAAAGATCCCGAAAACCGTTGATGTTGTCATCCTGAATGGAACTTCTCTCAGTTTTGCCTATTTTACTGTAAGAGAAGGTATCTGTATCTATGAACAAAGTACCACAGAGAGAATTCTATATGAAATTACCCTGTATAATAAATATCAGGATTTTATGCCCTTTATAAAAGAACTGAGAGATATCAAAAGGAAAAACCTGATTGGAAGAGATTAAGGCGAAGATTGCCGTTGTTCAGGAAAGAGTCAGAAGGCTATCATTGTTTTCAAATCTTACATTTGAAGCATACCTGAAAGATATCACAGTAAAAGACGCTGTTGAACGAAATATTGAAGTTGGTATTCAGGCATGTATCGATATTGCCCGGATAATCATTAAACGAGAGGGCCTTAGAGAACCTGAAGATAATAAAGGAGTATTTGTTGTTCTCTCTGAAAATGGCATAATTAGTGAGGCATCTTTGAAATTTCTTATTCCTATGGCTGGTACTCGAAATGTCCTTGTTCATGGCTATGAAAAAATTGATGATGCCATTATTTTTGGAGTGATTAAAAAACATTTACAGGATTTTAACTCCTATCTGAAAGAAATCGAAAAAAATTATTTAAAAAAGATGGACAAAATAATCAGGAAAAAATAACAGCCTGTAAGCATAGAATAACGCTGGTTATTGATAATTTTTGATTGAACTTTTTATCCAATGGAAGAACGAAAGAAGATTTTGGTTCTCGGCATTGGCAATCTCATCCTGAAAGACGAAGGTTTCGGGGTACATGTCGTTAATAAGCTCATGGATATGTCCTTTCCTCCTGACGTTGAAATTATGGACGGTGGAACCATGGGCATCGATCTCCTCTACTATATCGAGGGGAGAAAAAAGGTTATCGTTATTGACGTGGTTAGTGCCGATAGCCCTCCGGGTACGCTCTATCGATTTACTGACAAGAACCTTGAAGGATATCAGGGATTACTTCGTTCAGTCCATGAGATCGACTTTTCCTATGTTATAAAGACAGCCGAATTGCTCGGAAACAAGCCTGATGAGATCGTCTTCATCGGTATCACTCCCCAGGAAATCACTGAAGGTATCGGGCTTTCTCCGGTATTGGAGCAAAAGATTCCGGCGGTAATCGAACTGGTGATGAAGGAGATTGAAGCAAGTTAAAATTAGCAATGCAAAATGATCAGTGAGCAATTGTCAATTAACAATTATCAATAACAATTATCAATACAAAATAAATCATTAAAATTTAACTTGATAATTGACAATTGATAATTGTTACTTGAGTTTCGTTCCATATTCCCCTATCATGGGGACGTAGGGGATATTGAGGACTCCGTCCCGGAAAAGCTTTCTTTCAATGCCTTTATCATTTTTTTCAAACAAAACAATACTCTGAATCCCGCCTTCTACCACAGGTGCGATGAGTTTTCCTCCCGGCTTAAGCTGTTCAAACAAGGCAGGAGGAACCTCGGTGCAGGCCGCTGTAACGCATATCCTGTCATAGGGCGCCTTCTCCGGGTACCCCGATGCCCCATCCCCGAGTATTAGAACGATATCGTCATAACCTGAACTTTGAACAAACCTTTTGCCTTCCTCAAAAACGTCCGGATCTATCTCAACGCATACGACCAGTCCTTCTTCTCCGACGATCTCGCGGGCGACCACAGCGCTATAGCCGGTTCCAAGACCGATCTCGAGCAATTTATGCCCTTCACCCAGACCGAGAGGTTCATAAAGTGTAATCATAAAATATCTTAGAATGTTTCATGAAAAAGGATCAAGCAGTGGAATCGGTTTCTCGCGAAATTATATAATAAATAATAATCGAACACAACGATGAGTCGTGTAAGCCATTAATACGTCACCCTGAGCCTTCGGCGTGACCCTTCGACAAGCTCAGGGTGACATTGTCATGGTGAGCCATAAGGAAGCATTGTCGAGGCAAGCTGCTCTTTCACCTTCGACAAGCTCAGGGTGACATTGTCATGGTGAGCCTGTCGAACCATGACACGCTCACTGCTCACCATGACATTAGTGCACTATTAAAGCAGTTATCGCTGCATTTGGGAATTAAGAAAAGTATACGGGAGTGTGCTGCAGGAGGAATTATGACAATAAATATGGGAGATCATTTTGAAAAACTGAAAGATATTGTTATGCACAGGGTTGATAACTTCTATTTCAGCCGCAGCCAGTATTTCGGTCCGGTCGATCCTACCTCAATCGTCACTTTTGGTTCAAATATTATCAGAATGAATGCTCTCGTACTGGCAGAGGCAGTACCTGCGTTTTATCTGCCGATTAAGTCCGGACAAAATCTTTATGAAGCTGTCATAGTTCACCTTGATGAAAAATTCGAATTTACATCCTACGACCCTTATGAGAGGGCATTGGGAGAACTCAATGTGTTGATCGGAAACGCCGAGTACTACTATGACGGGACTATCGAACAGGCAAAGGCTTATTTCAAGGCAATGAACTGGACTTTCGATATTGTCTATAGGAGAGATCTTCACAATTGAGATGATTTAAGGTGGAGGGGAAAATTGGGAAACCTCGATGTAAAACATCGATGAATTCTCTGATTAATACTGATATTCAGTTGATAAAGGCGCTGACATTCCGTGAATAAAGAAAAATTCGTAAAGATATCCCGTTTCATCCTGTTGATCCTGGCCTTCCTCTTTGTCTTCGCCCTTTTCAACGGAAAAATCTGGGACCCGGATTTCTGGTGGCATCTGAAAACCGGTGAATACATATCTCAGACAAAGTCGCTTCCGAAAACAGACCCTTTTGCCTTTACCTCACTTCCAAAGGACCCCCTCAATCCGGAATCAACAAAAATAAAGTTTATCCTTACTCAATACTGGCTGGCACAGATCATCTTTTACTGGATATATCATTTTTCGGGTTTCCAGGGAATCATATTTTTAAGGGCCTTAATCCTTACGACTCTTATTTTTTTACTCTACAGAGGGATAAGAAGAGAGAGGGTGGGTTTCTATTCCTCCCTTTTGATTCTGATACCAGCGGTAATAACATTCGCTAATTTCACGGGAGAAAGACCCCAGCTTTTTTCATTCCTGTTTGTCTTTCTGTTGATCTATATGCTGGAAGGTTTTAGAAAGACAATAGAGACTAATAGAGACGCATCGAGACTGATAGGGACTGAAAATGCGACCCCTCCTACTCCCCCCCTTGTCTATCTTCTCCCCCTTCCCTTCATCATGCTCCTCTGGGCAAATATACACGGTGGTTTTATTTTAGGGATAATTTTAATTCTGGGATATGTTTTTTCTGAGATCATTAAATATTTTGTAAAAAAAATTGGCAACCCTCTGCCTCTTAGCTCAATCAAAACCCTAATTGCAGCAGGTTTTATCTCAGTCCTGTGCTCCTTTATTAATCCAAATGGCTACAATATTATAGCCTTCCTGTTGGAAGTCAATAGAAGCATCTATACTCATATGATAGTGGAATTTAAATCCCCTGTTATATTTATAGGAACGGGATTTTATAATCAGGAACTTATTACGTACTTCATTCTTTTATTGCTGGCCGGTCTGCTATTTTTAATTAACATAAAGAAACTCGATCTAACCGATATATCTCTATTCATTATCCTTGCCGCAATGAGTCTGTCAGCGGCAAGAGTCATCCCTTTTTTTGCACCCTTTGCCACTCTGATGATTGCAAGATATGGATCAATGACAATTAAGAAATTCATGGGCATAGAAAAATTGATTAGACCTAAACAGAAAATTGAAAGATCGATCTCATTTCTATATTCTTCTTTAATCAGTATTTTATTCTCTGCCTTTCTATCTATCATCCTAATGTATGTTTTAATAACCGGCAATTATTTTAAAGGCGGGATAAGAACCGATAAGTATCCTGAAGGGGCTATGAGGTTTCTCAAGAATAATCAGCTCCCGGGTAATATGTTTAACCCCTACGTCTGGGGAGGCTATCTGATATGGGGACTATATCCAGATTACAAGGTCTTTATAGATGGAAGGGCGCTCATTGAAGAGGTCTTCTTTCAGATGGATAGGATTTTGAACGTTTCCACTTTGAATTTAGGAGGTCTTCCAAAATGGAAAGCCTTGCTTAATGCATATGATATTAATTTTATAATTACCTTTTCCGTGAATGATTTCACCGGAAAATTGATCCCTCTGGTGCCGGCTTTACTTGAAGATTCCGAGTGGAGCTTGATCTACATGGATAATAACTCCCTGATATTTCTGAGAAACAGCCCTGAAAATCAAGAAACGATAAAAAGGTTTGCAATGCCAAAAGAATGGTTATGGAATGAGGTTGTAATAGAAGCTGCCCAGAAGGCCCTTAACTTCAGAAGAAGAAATCCAGATTTCTATATAACCATGGGAGATGCCTTTTTTGCAAAGAAAAGTTACTATGATGCTAAAGTGGCATATTCAAGAGCACTGGAAATAAGTCCCGGCAGCCAGATTGCAAAGGAAAGATTAGATCTCATTAATGCCTACGCTTATTAAAGAGATACATTATCAAGTTAAAATTAGCGGTTAGCGTAAGTCTTCAGTGAAGCGGGGTCGGCTCACAAAAACGGCGCACCCTTCGACAAGCGTTCGACTGAGCTCACGCCGAAGGCTCAGGGTGACAGTGCGACGCCACATTTTGAGTTTGTCATGGTGAGCCTGTCATTGTGAGTTTGTCATGGTGAGCCTGTCATTGTGAGTTTGTCATGGTGAGCTTGTCGAATCCATGACAGCTAAGCTCCACCCTTCACTGAAGGCTTACAAAACCCCTCATTTTTTCCTGTTACGTAAAAATCATTTGTGTACTATTGGTAAAAATCATAATTGGACATGTTACCCTGACCACTTGTTTCTTTCATTGAAAACTGATACATTAGCTTCGTCATTCCTGCGGAAGCAGGAATCCAGAGATGTTGGAGGAAGAAATTTTATGTTTATATCCTTTGTAACAAACGAAATGGCAC
>JBFMEC010000096.1:0-9143 GCA_040753575.1 Nitrospirota bacterium
TAGAGCCCATTTAGTTGCCTCATTCCATGAGAAAGATTTCCATCAGGTGTCTCTGTGATCAGATGATAATGATTGTTCATAAGGCAATAGGCATGACATAGCCAGTTGTATCGGGTATTTGCTCTATGAAGCACCTCAAGAAATATCCTTCTGTCTTGGTCTTCTTTGTAGATGGGTTTCCTTGCGTTTCCTCGTGAAGTTATATGATAGACTGCTCCCTCATATTCTATCCTGAGAGGCCTTGCCATGTTGTTTTATAACATAAGAATCGCTTAAAATACAAGAAACAAGACCTGACCCCAATGAAGCTGACCCAATGATTTTTGACCCCATGACCCTAAGCGAATCGATTGCTCATCCGCCTCGTTGGCGCAGACACAGCGTTTTTTTAAATTTTTTGAATCTTATGTCGGGAGAAAAAGATTTGCCTGCTAATAACATGATTCACCTTTGTATCGGTACTGGCCATTTTTTAATGCCGTTAATCTATCTGCGCTCTGGCTTCGCTTTGCGAAGCCCAGCGCCTGTCTGCGCCAACGTTAATTATACCAACTTGATATTTTCAGAATTCATAAAGACAATATAGCATATTTAAGGGTTCGGATAAAGAAAAAAACCCATTTAAAATCAAAGAAAAATATTAATACATTACTTGGTATTTTGTGGTTATATGTGTAAAAAGACAAGTTGGTAAAATATGGAAAAGGTGTCCAAAGACAGGATGGAACTCCTCCCCGAATTTCAAAAGTTCCTTCTGGCACGGAAACTCGTACCAGAGAAAAACATACGATTTTTTGCTTACTGGGTAAGCCGGTTTCTTGAATACCTCACTGCACTCTTCTTGATATCGAGAACTAAGATTCTGACTATACAGTTAGGTCTAAAAGTATAATAATATAATGATGGCTGATTCGATTTTAGAGAAAGACATAGATATTCCATTTCCCCATTTTATTGTCTTAAAGGCCTCCGCTGGATCGGGCAAGACCCACGCACTGACGAAAAGATTTGTCCAATTAATCCTGTCAGAGAAGATACCCAGAAACAAACTCAGAAATATACTGGCCATAACCTTTTCGAATAATGCCGCCAGGGAGATGAAAGAAAGGATTCTCTCGTGGCTCAAATCTGTCTATTTCAATGATCCCAGAGATATGGCCGAGCTTTCTGAAATCATTACGCTCGAAAAGGAGAGGATACGAGAGAAGGCAGAAGAATTAATAGAGGAAATAATCGAAGATTATTCTGATTTCCAGGTTCGAACGATAGATAGTTTTATGGCCACTGTTTTTAAAACCTCGGCCATTGACTTTGAGTACAACCCTGAATTCGATATCCTGATGAACAATGATTCCCTCATGGATTATTCCTTCAACCTTTTTCTGAGAGATGTAAGGGAGGGCACGGCGGGGGCTGAATTATTTGATGAAATCCTGAGAATAATATTCGAACATAAAAGGAAAGATTCTGCCTATCCCTGGGATCCTTCAAGGCTTCTCCTCGAGGAGATTAAGAAGATCTATCGAAAGTTAGCCTCCTTTGGAAAGAAACCGAGGATCGGAGACTATTCAGAATATATGGATGTGATAAAGGAGAGAATCAGGGAAGAAGTCGAGATTATCGATGACCTCATAGAAAGATCTGGCCTTGAAAAGAACATAAATTCATCTTATAGTTCTGTTCTTTCTCTTGTGAGAGAAGGCAGGTTTGCAGACCTCATCGGAAAGGGGATGAAAAGGAGTCCCGTCAATAAACCGAGATCGAGCCAGGATGCGGATCTTTATAATAAGATAATCAGTAAGTGGATTGATCTAAGTAACTTAATAAATAATTACGTATCATGTTATTCCCATTCCTATTACATACCCTATCTCAGGGCATATGAGTCATTTAGCAATACCCTTGAAAGAACCAAAAAATGTGAGGGAAAGGTATTTATCGAGGATATTAACAGGCATCTTGCAGAATATCTCAATCTCGAAATAGTTCCTGATATCTATTTAAGGATAGGCGAGAGGATCTTTCATTTCCTTATTGACGAATTTCAAGATACTTCCCCAATCCAGTGGAAAAATCTATATCCTCTTATCGAAAATTCCCTCTCCCAGGGTGGGAGCCTCTTTGTCGTTGGAGATACGAAGCAGGCCATCTATGGTTTTCGTGACACAGATTACCGGATTATGAAAAGATTCGAATCGGAAAACCCCTTCCCTTCGGCGAAACATGAGGTTAAGGAACTCGATACTAACTACAGAAGTCTCCAGAGAATACTTGATTTCAATGAAAGGGTTTTTAAAGAGATTGCACCTAAGATTGATACCTATGGAGAGGTTGTTGTAAGAAGCGGCCTGAGTGATTACATTCAGGGAACTGAAAAGAAGAAACCCACAGGATATGTGGAGGTTATTCTTTGTGAGAGAGATGATGAGGAGATACCCGAAAAAAGAAAGATTCAAGAACTTATAGAAGAGCTGACCATGAGAAGATACAGGTACCAGGATATTGCCATACTCACTCCCAAAAATGAAGATGTGGTGAGAGCTACTGCCTGGCTCAGTGAAAAGAACATCCCCTTCATTTCCTACAGTAGTCTTGACATAAGGAGGAGAAAGGTCACGGGTGAAATAGTCTCACTACTGAGATTTCTCGATTCCCCCCCTGATGACCTCTCTTTTGCGACCTTTATCCTTGGTGAAATCTTTACAAGAATACTCATCAGATCCGGCAGTGCAGTAGAGCCTGAGAAACTCCAGGAATTTCTCTTTTCAAAAAGAGAAGATTCCCCCCTCTATAAAGAATTTCAGAAAGAATTCACCCAGCTCTGGGAAGACTACTTTTCAGGACTATTCAAATCGGCAGGTTATCTCCCACCTTATGACCTCCTTACGGAGATATTCGGCGTCTTTAAGGTATTCGAGATACTCGAAGAAGAGGAGGCCACCTTTGCAAAGATTCTTGAGGTTGTCAAGGACTTTGAGGATGCGGGTTACAATAGCCTCAGGGACTTCTTCGATTTTACGGCCGATACAGAGATGAGTGAAGGAGAATGGAATATTGATGTGCCGCGAGATATGGATGCCATAAAGGTTATGACTATCCATAAAGCAAAGGGGCTGGGATTCCCTGTCGTAGTCGTCTTACTCTATGGAGAAAAAAATATGGGCTTTGATTACGTCGTGGAGGAGAAAGAGGACGGGGCAAGCCTTCTGAAGATTAACCGGAAAATATCCATCTGCGATCCCTTCTTTGAGAGTTTGTATCATCAAGAACTAACTAATGAAAAGGTAAACAGGCTGAATAGCCTCTATGTGGGATTCACAAGGGCAGAGGAGGAGCTCTATGTTTTGGGTGTTAAAAGAGAAAATGACCGTTATCCCTTTGACCTCCTTCCTGCGAACGATTTTCTGCCGGCCGATAAATCCCAAAGGGTACCGACGGCTGCTCCTGAAAGGATGTTAACTTTTCCCCTCTCCCACAGCCACAGGCTGATTCATTTCTCCATCCATCCGGAAGAATTGATAAATGTAAAGGAAAGAATGAGGGGCGAGTTTATACACAGGATACTCTTTTTTATGGATTATGTGGATGAAGAATTTGAGGGAGAACTGATGAGGATAATCAAAAGAGTTAAGGTGGAAAGGGGTGCGGAATGTTCTGATGACGAGATCAGGGATACTATAACAGAATTGTTTAAAGATGAAAATATAAGAGAATATTTTGTTAAGAAACCTGGCAGGGAAATTAAAAAAGAACAGGAATTTGTCGATGGTAGCGGTCGGCTCTTCAGGATGGACAGGGTAGTCCTCGATCAAGAAAGGGTTACCGTTATCGATTTTAAAACAGGGAAAGAAGAAGACATAGAGGGGAAATACGTTGATCAAATGAAAAATTATATGAGGATACTTAGAGGTGTTTATCCTTGGAAAAAGGTCGATGGATTCATAGCCTATGTTGACCTTAAAAAAATTGAAAGGTTTAGAGTTGAACGTTAGAATCATTTCACCACGTCAGAGCCTTATTGAGGAGATAATTCCTCATCTGAAACATTCAGAAAGAGATTATTCATCCAGCCTTGTTGTTTTCCCTGGAAGGAGACCCTCTCATTTTCTGAGAAAGGCCCTTTCCGGAAAGATAAAAAGTGGTTTCATCCCGCCGGTCATCCACTCGATGGACGATTTTATAGATGCCCTCTATGAGGAAAAGGTTCTTAAACCGAGAAGAAGATTAGAGACGATTGATGCCGTTTCCATACTTTATGATATTCAAAAAGAGGCATCAACCCCTTTGGGCGGAGAAGGTTTCATGACACTTGAAAGCTTTTTCCCCCTTGGATTGAAGATCTACAGGGATATAGAAGAATTGTATATAGAAGATATCAATCCCGATCTCGTAAAGGAAATTGAGCCCTTCATTGAAGAGGGTCTTCCCGACAAGACAGTAAAGAGGCTTCAGTCCCTCTCTCATTTTTACAAGGAATTTTATCGAGCAATTGAAGAAGGTGGTTTTTCCACGAGATCCCTGAGATATCGAACCGTTTCGGCGGAGATTGAAGAGGCTGAATTATACAGCTATAAAAGGATAATCTTTGCAGGATTTTTTGCATTCACCAGGTCGGAGAAAGCCCTTTTTAGAAAAATACTCTCCTGGGACAACACCCTTTTCCTTTTCCAGGATGGAAAGGGCATGAAGGAAAGACTTTCTGATTTAGGCTTAAGCATGGATGGTGAGAAAGGTGAAGAGGTTGAGCAGGCAATCTATTTCTATAGAAGTCCCGATACTCATGGCCAGGTCTTCGGATTAACCCGAATACTCAAGACGAAACTCGAAGAGGGGATCCCGATGGATGAAAGAACGGTCATAGTCCTTCCATCTTCAGAAACCCTGTTTCCCCTTTTAAGGCAGACCCTCTCCCTTTTTGATGAAGGAGATTATAATATCTCTCTCGGTTATCCCCTTCACCGTACACCGGTTTTCGGTTTTCTCAATAATCTCATGGAACTCATAACTTCCAGGGATGGAGACCGCCTTTATATCCCCGATTATCTGAAATTTGTCCTCCATCCTTATACAAAAAATATTTACTTCAAGGGAGATCCGGAGATCACAAGGATATTATTCCACACTATAGAAGAGGAACTGATTAAATGCAGGACAAAGACCTTTACTACACCGGTGGAGATCGAAGGCAATGAGGAACTCTTTCGGAAGATCCTGGAAAGGGTTCCCAGGAATGAAGGCATCACAAAAAAGCTCTTAAGAGCGCACTTGGGGACTATCCACGAGAATACTGTTGAAAAATTCCTATCCTTTGAAAACATACATGATTTCACAGTAAAGTGTATCGAATTGCTCACCTATATTTTCAATAACAGTACCGCCCGATTCCATCCTCTCTTTCATCCCTCCTTGGATGTCTTTATAAAAGCCCTTTATACCATACAGAAATCATTAATGAAGGACAGGGCCTTTACTGAAATTAATAGTTATTTCACCCTCTTCAGGAAATATATAATGACCTGCCATGTCCCCTTTGAAGGCACACCGATAAGGGGTCTGCAAGTTCTCGGCTTCCTCGAGACGAGAAACCTGTCCTTTGAGAGGGTTCTAATTCTGGACACCAATGAAGAGATAATCCCCGATACCAGAAAAGAGGATACACTTCTCCCCTTGAGGGCAAGGGAGATACTGGGGCTGCCAACCTATATGGATAGAGATAATCTCACCGCCTATTATTTTGACTCCCTTCTGAAAAGGGCGAAGGAGATATACCTCTTTTTCGTAGAGGATGACAGAAAGGAGAAGTCGAGATTGGTCGAGAAACTTCTCTGGGAGAAACAGAAGAAGGATAAAACAGCTGAAGCAAAGGAATATCTGAGATCCCTTCAATATCGAGTCACCCTGAAAAACAAGCTTCCCTGTGAGATTAAGAAGACAGAAGGGATGATCCAATTTTTGAGAGATCATTCCTATACAGCTACTGCCCTCGATGATTATCTGAAATGTCAGTTAAAGTTTTACTACGGCAGTATCCTTGATATTGGCAGGAAAGAGGAGATTTCGGGTGATATTGAAAAGGCTGATATCGGGAAATTTGTACATGCCGCCCTTTCAAAATATTTCTTGAGACGAAAGAATTATCCCCTTAAAGAAGAAGATATCAATCTAAAAGAAATGGATCTTCTCACAGATGAATTTTTTGACGGGGTCTATGGCAGTAATCCCGCAGGTGCAACCTATCTTTTGAAGAAACAGATAAAAAACCATCTTAAGGATTTTCTTAAGGATTACACGATCCCTCTGATTAAAGAGAAGTCCATAACCATTCTTGATATCGAAAGGGATATCGAAATCTCCAGGAACTCCTTTAAACTCAAAGGCCGTCTGGATAGTATAGAAAAAAGGGGGGAAGAGATTTTCATCATTGACTATAAGACTTCTTCTAACGCCGATTATCTAAAAATTGACTTTGATAGATTAGACATAAACAGTAGGGAGACCTGGAGTGAAGCGATAGGAAGCCTTCAGCTTCCTTTTTATCTTCTCCTCTATTCAAAAAGGAGAGAAAGGATCAAAGACTTAAATGGCATTTTTCTGCTCCTCGGACGGGCAGTCATAAACAGGGATATCGAAATCCCCCTCTTTGATAATCAGGAAAAGGCCGGAAAAAGATTTGAACTTTTTAAAAAGGTGATCTTCAGACTTCTTGAGGAGATAGTGGATCCCACATCACCCTTCAGGCCAACTGAGAACAGGAAAGAGTTATGTCCCCTCTGCGACTTCCAGTATATCTGTGGGACCCAGTGGGTAATAAAATAAGAAGTGAGCCAGATGCCGTGCCGGCTGCATTGGATGCGGGGATTATTATTCTGTCAAACTTGCAACTGTTTTGCCATCAAGCCCCCTGATCACTGAAGTAACCAGCTGCACGGCATGATCGTAATCATCACGGTGTATAATGCCTGCGTGGCTATGAATATGTCTGGTAGGAACAGCGACAACAAGATTAGGCACCCCGCGCCGATGTAAATGGATCGCACCCGAGTCTGTACCACCTCGCTCAAGGAGATCGAATTGGTAGGGAATTCCGAGCTTCTCTGCTGTTTCTACAAAGAGATCCCTGAGTCTGAGGTTTGGGATCATAGTCCCATCACGGATAATGATGACAGGACCCTTGCTGAGCTTTCCCTGGGCATCTTCTTTTTTAACATCAGGAACATCACCGGCTACGGAGATCTCCATGGTGAGACCCACATCAGGTTCGACCACCCAGGAACTGGTCCGTGCTCCACGGAGACCCACTTCTTCCTGAACAGTACCAACTCCGTAAACTGTGTTAGGATGTTTTTCTCCAACAAGATTTTTGATTATATCAATGAAAAGCGCACAGCCAACCCTGTCATCGAAGGCCTTTGCCAGATAAGTTTTTCCCGTACCCAAAATGGTAAAGGGACTGATGGGCACAATGGGATCGCCTGGCCGGATGCCCAGTTCCTTTGCTTCATCTGCAGAGGTAGCTCCCACATCAATGTACATATCCTTTGGTTCTTGAAGTTTTTTCTTCTCATCTTCGGAAAGGACGTGTGGCGGCTTCGAACCGATGAGGCCTATGACATCTCCCTTTCGTGTCTTGATCAGGATGCGTTGGGCGAGCATCACGTGACCCCACCATCCACCAAGGGTACTGAACTTGATGAAGCCCTCATCGGTGATAAGTTTAACAATAAATCCGATTTCATCCATGTGGCCGGCAAGCATGATCCGCGGCATTTCAGCTTCGCCATCCTTCCTGCACACAATACTGCCAAGCCTGTCCTGCTCTATGGTGGTAATGTCCTTCAGGTGTCTCCGAATTATCTCGCGGACTTCGCTCTCATAGCCTGAAATACCGGGTGCCTCCGTAAGTTCACGAAGTAATTCTAAAGTGGTGTCTGCCATTTAATGTGCCTCCTTCCATTATATCTCTATACCTCAAGCATTTCTTCGATCGTTATTTTGACTGATTCCCTCAGAGCAGTAAGATCATAACCACCTTCTAATGTAAAAACTACGGGTTTCATAGAACATAAGAGGATATTACGTGCAATCCCCTTGATACCCTCATTTGAAACCTTTATATTTGCGAGCGGATCATTTTTGTGGATATCATAACCGGCAGAGACAAGTACAATATCCGGATCGAATTTATTTATGAGACCCGGCAGGATGCTTTGGTAGACATGGAGATATTCCTTGTCCCCTGAGCCTGCCTGCATGGGCACGTTATATGTATATCCCTCGCCTTTGCCCACACCTCTTTCCGATTCTTTACCAGTTCCTGGATAATGGGGATATTGATGTGTGCTGAGATAAAAAACAGAATCATCTCTCTCAAAGATGTGTTGCGTTCCGTTTCCGTGATGGACGTCAAAGTCTATAATGAAAACCTTTTTGTACCCGATCTTCTGACCATACCTTGCTCCTATGGCGATATTATTGAATATGCAGAAACCCATGGCCCTGTCTGACTCCGCATGGTGACCGGGTGGTCTCACAGCACAGAAGGCCCTCTCTATCTCTCCCTTTTTACACCTTTCCACGGCTTCAATCACAGCACCTGCAGCATAGAGTGCGACCTCAAGGCTATATTCTGACATGTAAGTATCAGGGTCCACGTATCCGGCCCCGTGACTTTTAATTCTTTCGATATAGCTACGGGTATGAACGAGGGCGATATCATCATAATCAGCCTTCCGTGGTTTTATGTGAATGAGTCTATCCCTGAGCCCCGATTCTTTCAGAGAATCAACAATCTGAATCAATCTCTCTTTTCTTTCGGGATGCCAATCGGGTGTCTCGTGTTTCAAAAAGATGTCATCATATATTAATCCAACTTTTTTCACAAAAGATTATACGCTAAAAGGGATTTTTAAGGCAGAAAATTTTTTAGACCTTAATTAGTTGTCCTGCCTTTAAGAATATGAAAGAATATCTTAGGAAATGGAGTCTGTAGGATTGAACTATTAGGAGTTGAACTATAAGGAGGTAAGATGAGAAAATTAGCTATAATTCTGATTACTTTTATTTTGATATTCTGCTTGGGGGGATGTTCCTCACTGCAATACAAACAAAGTTCAGAGCCGGAGAAACATCCTGGCCATCCGGGA
>JBFMEC010000097.1:0-9124 GCA_040753575.1 Nitrospirota bacterium
CATAAAATTATTTCTTACAACAAATCCAGCTGAAATCATCACACATTCTCTAATTATCCTTGAACCAAATCGTTTCAGGATAAGAAGATGACAACAGTTTCCGGTTTTTTGCTCTCATCTGAAAACCTCTGGAAACTGGAAACCAGAAACTTCTTTTCAGTTCTAAAACATTGCTTCTCATATCTTATTAATGTTATCCTTTTCATAAAGGAAGATTTGAGATGCTTGTATCGAAAAAATCAGATAATAAGACCATTCAGTTATCTTCAAAGAAACTGGAGGCACTGAAGGAACTCTCAAAACTTGGTATAAAGCTGTCGGATGGTTGTGACTATATTTTGAAGGAATATGTCTCACCTGAAACAACCCTTGCTGATGCAAGAAAACGCCTTTCTTCCATAAAAACCTCCCTTTCAAAAGAGATAACAGAAGAGAGAAATAGATAATGCCTCTGTATTTCTTCGACACCAGCGCCCTGGTTAAAAGGTACCATGTAGAAAATGGTTCTGAAAAAGTAGAGGAAATATTTAATGATCCTGAAGGCATCTTCACCATTGCAAGCATTACAATAGCTGAGTTTGCTTCAGCCTTTGCAAGGAAGCTCACTGAAGGTATCATCTCAGAGGATGACCTTCGTATTTGTTTATCAGAGTTTTCAAAAGACATGATCTCCTCATTCTGGATTATTGATCTTGAGAGAAACCATATAAATAAAAGCATTCCCCTTATAATCAAACATAATCTCAGAACTCTTGACAGCCTTCAACTTGTTGTCTTTTTGGATCTCTCGCCCTTGAGCCCGACAATGGTAACCTCTGATGAAGCATTATTTAACACTGCTATCAAAGAGGGCTACCAAGCCATAAGACCTTAACGCAAAGTTTCTATTAACAGATAAACCTCCCGGAAAATTAATTATCTTTTCAAAATTCCCCTATTTCCCTCTCATCCATAAACCTTTTACAGGTAATAACAATAATATTTAAATAGACTAAATATGTCAATAAAAATTTTCTATAAATTACTTCCTGTTAGATTAGACCTAATTTGTCTAATATTTATCCTGAACAAGGAGACGGTCATGCCTGCTAATATAGAAAAACAAATAGGAGCACAGTTGGCAAAAATCAGGAAGGAACGGGGACTTACCCAATCAGGGCTGGCAGAGCTGATTGATGTAACAATAGAAACCGTCTCACGGCTGGAGCGTGGGGTATCCATACCTTCATTAAAAACCTTGGGAAAAATAAGCAATGTCCTCAACGTACCCCTCAAAGATATCTTTGACTTAGAGTATCCTCAAAAATTTAGAGCTTCTGCAATTGAAAAAGAAAGCACAAAACTCCTCGCTTACCTCAAAACAAAAAGGTTGAATGATATCAAAATGTGCCACCGCATATTAAGAGCCCTCTTTGAGCAGATAGAGAAAAACTACCAGCCCAAGAAGATATAACTATCAAGCCATGCAATCATGGATCGATGACCGCCCATCCAAAAGCCGGGCATTCGAAAAAGAACTATCCAAATTAACCGCCTTTTTAAGAACCCTGAGCATAAAGGAAATAACTCTTATCCTCGACATCCTGGATATTGTATTTAGGAGATTAGAGAAAAAACATTGACCCCTTTTTCTCCTTGCTCCATTTTCCCACCGTTGACGAACCCCCTTCCTTTTAGTAAGCTAATTTTAGGAGGTGATTCATGATGACAATTACTGCTGAGATTAAGGAGTCTCTTGAAAGAGAATACAATATCTGTTCGAGGGCTATAAGCTTTTATAAAAGGTATATAAAGGCACTCGAAAAGAAACACATGATAGATACCAATACCTTTCTTAAAAAATTTGAAGCAGGCACGATTGGTGATGACCAGGATTTTTTTGACTGGTATGCCTTTCATAAACTCCTTACAAGCTGGACTAAAACCAAAGAAGCTCTCCATGCTTTTATAAAATGATCCTCCCATTTATAGAGGAAATAGAAGAAATTATTTCTTCCTCCTTTATAGTTGTATCCTCAAACATACAAAAATACTTCAGTTCATCTAAAAAAGAGGCGTATATCAAAGGCAAACTAACCTTCATAGACCTCTCCTTTCTCGAATTCTCTATATTTGTAATAGAGAAAAACAAAAGACTCGTGTTTGATAAATACAGGTATCAGTATATGGATTCTATGAAAAAACTTATCTTCAGGTACGACAATGCACCGCATCATAAAGAAGTACCTACCTTTCCAATACATAAGCATCTAAGAGATAAGGTAGTTGAATCGCATCTACCAGATTTCAAGGAGCTATTAGAGGAAATCAGTGCTCTCATCATCCAGTCCATAAAATAGCCATAGATTCTCAAGAGGTTTACTCCTTCCGGTAAAAAGGTTATCAAGTTGAAAGGCATTCTCAAGGGTATAGACCTTACTGAAGAAGAAATTACTTCCGTCCAGAAGTCTCTTTCGAGTAGCTTAAACAAAATGCTGGTAGCCTTCTGGTGTAAAGGGTTTTTCTCTGCCGGTGGCATCTACGATCACTCTCTCTGATTCCGTAATCTCTCCAATATGAATTGCCTTTACTTTCTTTTTTGGAGATGCAGTGAAAAGAAGCTCATAATCTTCTCCACCTGAGAGGGCTAATTTCAGAGGTGAAAGGCCAAGATGAGAAGCAGCTTGTTTTAATTCAGAAGAGAGGGGAATTTTTTTGATGTATATTCTTGCGCCGACTTTGCTTTCATTGCAGAGCCTCCATAAATCAATAAGAAGACCGTCACTTACATCGATCATCGCTGATGCGTAGGAAGCAAATTCTTTCGGCTCTCTTGCTATGGGCAGAAGGTGTTTTCTAATCAAGGGTTCGATCGCTTTCCAGGGTAAACCTCTTAGGATTTCACCCCCGCCCTTACCCTTCCCCATCGAGGGGGATGGGTGGGAGAAGGGGAAAGGTTTTCGTATTTTCTTCAGCAACTCAAGACCGCAGGCTGAATCGCCGATATTACCTGAGATATAGATCTTATCTCCTATTTTTGCCCCGGAACGTCTTATCGGTCTTTTTGCAACTCCAAGGACCGTCGCTGATAAAGTCATATCCCTATAAGAAGAGGAAAGGTCACCCCCAATAAGGTTTACCCCATATCTATCCATCGAATCCCTAAGACCGTCAAAGAAACTATCTATAAAAGTCATCTCCGTATTTTTCTTCGCTGAAATATTCAACAAAAGAAATAAGGGTTTTCCTCCCATCGAATAAATATCGCTCACATTAACGGAGACTAACTTGAAGCCGAGCTGATAGGGAGTTATGAAGGAGAGGTCAAAGTGAAACTTCTCGACCATTGTATCGGTGGTTACGAGGAGATTCTTATCCGGTGGCTTTATCACGGCGGCATCATCGCCAATGCCGACAATGACGCCCCTTGATTTTTCTCTGAAGCGGTCTCTTATCAGTTCAATCAGGGAGAGCTCACCGGTCTGAGAGAGCTTCATTAATGGGTATTTGCTCTGGGCTTCTGTTTTTTCGACCTGTTTGGTGAGACTCTTCTCTTTTTGCCATCCACGTTTTTCAGACCAACTTTAAGCACATCATCCATCGTCTCAGCGAGAACAAAATCCAGGTCCTTTTTTATGTACTTCGGGATATCCTCAAGATCCTTCTTGTTTCTCTTAGGAATTATTATCTTTTTTATACCCATTCTCTTTGCTGCAAGAGCCTTCTCCTTCAGACCGCCAATCGGAAGCACCCTTCCCCTCAGGGTAACTTCACCCGTCATAGCTACATTCTTGTTAACTGGCCTTCCTGTAAGGGCTGAGGCTATAGCAGTAGCCATTGTAATACCTGCCGATGGCCCGTCCTTTGGTATTGCCCCGGCAGGGACATGTATGTGGAGGTCCATTTTGGAAAAGATATCATCACTTATTCCCAATGCTTTTGATTTGGATCTTATATAACTAAGCGCAGCCTGGGCAGACTCTTTCATAATATCTCCCAATTGTCCGGTCAGGGTCAGGTGTCCTTTACCTTTCATGGTTGTTGCCTCTACATAGATAATATCTCCTCCCGTTTCAGTCCATGCAAGACCTGTTGATACACCAACCTCATCCTTCTCCATCTCCTCTTCGGGTAAGTATTTAGGGACACCGAGATATCTATGAACATCCTGTGCGTTTATTACATAAACCCGCTCTTTACCCTCGGCGATCTTTTTTGCAACCTTCCTGCAGATATTTGCTATCTCCCTTTCGAGGTTTCTCACACCAGCCTCCCTTGTGTATTGAGAGATAACAGAGCGGATGCCTGAATCTGTAAACTTGAGTATCTTGCTGCTGAGACCGTGTTCCTCCAACTGCTTCGGTATCAGATAGTTTTTCGCAATTCCAAGTTTTTCTTCAGTCGTATAGCCAGAAAGATAGATAATCTCCATCCTGTCTCTAAGTGCTGCCGGTATCGTATCTACAACGTTACCTGTTGTGATGAACATGACCCTCGACAGGTCAAAGGGTACACCGAGATAATGATCCGAAAAGGCATAATTCTGTTCGGGATCAAGAACCTCAAGAAGGGCTGATGATGGGTCTCCGCGGAAATCCATCCCGATCTTATCAATCTCGTCCAGCATAAAGACGGGATTGTTTGTTCCCGCCGTCTTAATGCCCTGGATTATCCTTCCTGGCAGGGCACCTACATAGGTTCTTCTATGCCCACGGATTTCAGCTTCATCCCGCACCCCTCCAAGGGATATCCGCACAAACTCCCTTCCAAGGGCACGAGCTATTGACCTTCCAAGGGAGGTCTTTCCGACTCCAGGAGGTCCGATAAAGCAGAGGATAGGGCCCTTCATCTTTTCCTTTAATTTTCTTACGCTAAGATACTCTAAAATTCGCTCCTTAACTTTTTCCAGGTCATAGTGATCCTCGTTGAGTACCTTCTCTGCCGCCTTAATATCCAGGTTATCCGTTGTTGACTTTGACCAGGGGATCTCTACCATCCAGTCAAGATATGTCCTTATAGTTGCTGCCTCTGCGCTGTCAGGATGCATCTTTTCAAGACGCTTTAGCTGTTTCTCAGCCTCTTTCGTGACCTTTTCGGGCATCCTTGCTTCTTCTATCTTTTTTCTGAATTCCCTTATCTCCTCTGCCCTCTCGTCGATATCCCCGAGCTCTTTCTGTATGGCCTTAAGCTGTTCCCTCAGGAAATACTCTCTCTGGGTTTTATCGATCTCACCTCTTGCCTCGGACTGTATCTTTTGCTGAACTGTGAGAAGCTCGATTTCTCTGGCCAATATTTCGCTAACGCGCTTCAGTCTCTGGATAGGATCCATAATCTGAAGCACTTCCTGGGAGAGTTCGGTCTTCAACCCAAGATTGGAGGCAACCAGATCAGCAAGCCTTCCAGGATCATCAATGTTTTCTATAACACTCATTATGTCAGGAAGTATTGTTTTTCCAAGAGAGATGGCCTTGTCCAGCTGTTCCTTCAGAGTCCTCATCTGTGCTTCGTCTTCTATGGTGAGTTCCTTGTGTTTTGGCTCCTCTACTTTTTCTATGTTTGCCATGAAGAAAGGCTCAGTCTGAGAATAACCCAGTGCCTTTGCCTTACTTAATCCCTGGACAAGAATCTTCACTCTTCCATCAGGTAATTTCAACATCCTCATGACCATCCCTACAGTGCCAATAGAATACAGATCGTTAGGAGTGGGACTTTCTATACCAAGATCTTTTTGTGTAAGGAGAAGCACCATTCGATTAGTGTCGAGAGAGTACTCAATGGCCTTTATCGACATCTCCCTTCCGACGAAAAGCGGTAGTATCATATAAGGAAAGACCACAATATCCCTCACAGGAAGTACCGGTAAATTTTCAGGTATCTCCACCTCTTTTTTCTGCTCTATATCAACCATTTCTGTTTTCACTCCTTAATTCCCTTATTCTGGCCTTAACCTCACGGCAATATCAAGAAGATATTTCTTAAATTCCTCGGAGACCTGGGGATTTTTCAGGGCAAGGTCTACCGTTGCCTTAAGATAGCCGACTTTATCACCGGCATCATATCTTCTACCCCTGAAGATATATCCATAGATAGGGCGTCTCTTCAGGAGAACCGCCAGTGCGTCAGTCAATTGGATCTCTCCACCCTTTCCGGGACCAGTGCCCTCAAGTATCTCAAAGATATCGGGTGTTAATATATATCTTCCAATTATGGCAAGATTAGATGGAGCTTCCTCAACTTTTGGCTTCTCCACAAGCCTTGTAATTTTGAATATATCTTCCCTTATCATCACACCACCAATCACACCGTATTTATGCACATCTGAAAAGGGTACTTGCTGCAGGGCAAGCACAGGAGAGTCAAGTTCCCTATAAACTTCAATCATATCCTTAAGCAAGGCATCATCAGGATCAATAATATCATCACTCAGAATAACCACAAAGGGTTCATCCTTAACAAAGGGTCTTGCACAATAAATGGCATGACCTAAACCGAGGGCTGCCTTCTGCCTGATATAGGCAAAATTGAGGTGACTCAATCGGCTAATCTCCTCAAGGAGCCTCTTTTTCCCTGCCTTCTTCAGGCTCTCCTCGAGTTCAAAGGCAGAATCAAAATGATCTTCAATAGCCCTTTTGTATTTTCCCGTAATGATTATGAATTCTTCTATTCCGCAACCAGAGGCCTCTTCAATAGCATATTGGATCATGGGTTTGTCAACTATTGGTAGCATCTCCTTTGGAGATGCCTTGGTTGCCGGCAAGAACCTTGTTCCGAGACCTCCCGCTGGAAATATTGCTTTCCTTAATCCCTTGTCCATCTATACTCCATCACTATTTTATGTTAAATTTCCTGATCATTCAAGGAGATACATATCCTCTCATAATTTCTCATCTCCTTAGCAGCCAGTTTTATGCTCTTTTAATTCACGGATAAGTCCCGCAGCGGCAGAGATTGATTTTAAGTAGAATCATAGCCCCTCCTTAAATGAAGCTTTTTCCACCCGGCCTAATCTCCGTTATGTCATGAGCAAGGGGCATTCACAATGCCTCTTCAAGCGGTATTGCCACTATGTTTTGTGTGCTACCTGAATTCCTTGAATTACACATCTCCTGAACCTCTAGATAAAAATTAAGATAAAGCAGTTAATTGAGTTCTTCTTGAAATTTGATTTTTAATGAGATCTATTAAGAGGTTATCACGTTAAAAAATTATGTCAAGTCGTGAGAGAATGAAATCCAGTGAGTTTCAATTTTTTGGATGTTATAATTGTCACAGGAAAACTCTCGTCTGCTAAAAATTTTTAGCAGTCTTTAAAGAGGCAGGAAATGGTCTATTTATTACTAAGAATAATGATAAATGCACTTTCTATTGCGGTGGCTCTAAAACTGGTTGATGGAATAACCTTTACCGGTCAGTGGTGGAAGATGATAATTATCGGGGCCATCTTTGGGGTCATTAATTCTATTATTAAGCCCCTTATGAAAATCCTGGCATTGCCATTAATAGTCTTAACCCTTGGGCTCTTTACCCTTGTGATAAATGCCTTTGTGTTATCAATTACAGCGGCACTTTCCGGCTCTTTAAACCTGGGCCTTCATATAGATGGATTCTGGCCTGCCTTTTGGGGAGCCCTTATCGTAAGTATAGTTAGTACGCTACTTTCCTGGATAACAGGATCAAGAGATTAAGGTATCAGAAGGATGTGTGAAGTAAGGGAGGGAGAACTATGAAAAGACTTATCTCTATCAGCGTTGCTATTTTTTTAATTTTCACGGGTATTTCGATAGCGCAGGGCGAAAATATAACCATTGCGGCCTTAAACGAAACAAATCTCATCGTAGTTAAGGACATAGGATTCAATTCGTCAGGAATTGAGTTATTTCGTATCGTCGATGGAAAAATCAAATTGATAGATGCCCTCTTTGTCTTTGAGGAGGCTGTCAATCAGGTCGTTAAATTCAAGAGGTTCGAAATAAAGGAAAAATAATCTTAGCCTCAAAGTAAACTTTAGTTTGAAAATGTTCTAAAACCTATTTTCTAAAAAATTCAAACCCTTTGGGTCTTGAAAGATTTAAAGAATTTGTTTTAAAAATATAGTATAACATACTATTTTTGGGGGATATTCTTTGAACAACTTCAAAGCAGACAAACTAATCTCTATATTGAAGGAATCTCCTTTATATCCGAAGCTATCTGAGGAGGAAAGATATTCTCTTCTCACAAGGTTAGCCGAAAATTATCCTTTCTTACTTCAAGAAAAAGATGAAGAAATAAGCGAAGGTTTGCGGTAGGAAAGGAATAATTAAAACGAATGTGATCAAGAGCATAGCCTCCTGAAATTTATTTGTACCAAATACCTGCCTATCCTCTCATAGGACTGTTACTTGCAACTTAAAAATCCCCAAAGGCTATATAGTAATTTAAAAGGATGGCTATAGGGTAGCTAAACTTGAATCAACGGTTTAGAGTGAAATCTAACATCCTTCGCAACCCTTTGATGCTGTAATGCCGGAGGCCGGATTTGAACCGGCACGGAACAGAGTTCCGAGGGATTTTAAGTCCCTTGCGTCTACCAATTCCGCCACTCCGGCATGCTTGATTTTAAAAGATATTTTGCCACAGGTCAAACTTCCTTAGCCTTTAGTGTAGCAAAATTGTAGCAATTATCAAGAACACAAATTCAGTTTCTCAAATACTGGCTGAAGGAAATAAAAGACCGGAGTATCTACTTGAAGAGATTCTTATCGGAATTGCAAACGCATATTATCCCACTGCTAAAATTGAGAAGTAGATGGAGAGCAGGCTGGAAAAAGATATCAGCCTGACTCCCAGGAGGATCGCTTATGAATACAACGCAGTTTCTACTTAGGAGTGCCTTCAGTTTGAAGGGTCACGCTGACTTCACCAGAACGGATAAGTTTCCGAACCGATGCATTGAGGAATTCAACACAGACAGGTTCTGCATCTTCTCCATAACTTACAATAACGCCCCTGGTTCCTCAATGGCATCAACTGGCGGATCATCACGGAAAATAAGAAGAAGAACATCAGCTTCTTTATCATATCTTAATCTTCATCTCATCCTCCTTTTCCCAATGTTTCTCTACCTTACTTGTCCGATAAACAGTGATAATTTTTTAATGGTCGC
>JBFMEC010000098.1:0-9102 GCA_040753575.1 Nitrospirota bacterium
ATACCGGCAGACCTCAAGTAGATGGCTTTCCTTCTCTATCAGAATCGCCTTATATCTCCCCTGAAAGACATGACCAACCCTTTTGTGTCTCTTGTTGAATTGCTGTGTATACACTCCGTTTAATTGTCTCATCCCTTTGGATAGGTTTCCATCCGGAGTTTCAATTACGATATGATAGTGGTTGTTCATCAGACAGTAGGCATGACATAGCCAATTGTATCGTTTATTCACATTGCCAAGAATCTCGAGAAACAGTGTGCGGTCTTCTTCATCCTTAAAGATAGGTTTTCGTGCATTCCCGCGTGAGGTCACGTGATATAAGGCTCCGTCATATTCTATCCGCAGTGGTCTTGCCATGCAGTATTTATATCATAATAATTGCCCTGAATAGCAAGATTAAAGACCTGACCCATGACTGACTCCACTTGTGGGCATAAAAAAGCAGAAGCTTCATTGGACATTCTGCATTCTTATTTCATAACACTGATACGCTAAATCCACGAGTTCCTCGAACCCCCATTGTCCTCGATCTGTTAGAAAGCGTGCCAAATCTGAAGGTATTGCCTGAAGTCCGAGGTAAGCACCGCTTATCGCCCCTGCCATTGCTGCCGTTGTGTCCACATCACCGCCCACTTCAATAGCAGAGCAGATAGTCTCCCAATAGTCATCTGGTGTCCTTAGAAACGAATAGAGACTCCACAGTACACTGCTGATAACAAAGGGGGATATCCCCTTCCACCCATCCTCATCAAGATAATCAGGGTCAATACCGGCCTTGGAAATAAAACTCGAAGCCCTTTCAGGTGGCATTAATAGCCATTCAGTCAGTTTTTTAAGTTCAGAGGCAAAGACAGGCTCAATCCTGCCGGTCCAGTCTGTAAGAGTTGAAATGAAAGAATCAGGCTTTATAGATCTTTCCTTAAGTGCCAGCGCTACGGCGCCGCTAATCGCCACTGCACCCGCCGAACACCTGGGGTCTTTATGCGTAATCCGCCCCTGATCATGTGCTGCCTGAATCAAAAGTTCGGGATCATCAAAAAAGAATAAACCTATTGGGGCCGCTCGCATGGCACTTCCGTTTCCGGCCGAGGGAGGAGGTGTCCCCGATTCTTCCCAGGAGATTCCTTCGATCAGTCTTATGGCAGCCGCTCTGGTTGCCTGCCCCCATCCAACGATTCTCCTTTCCAGAAATATAGCCTTTATTCTTCCTGCATAGTTAGAGGGATCAAATTTCTTGCAGGACACATAGCTTTCAAGAAGCTCACGGGCAAGCTGGGAGTCATCGGAATACTGTCCGAACGGGAAAGGCCAATAGCCAATGTAGCCGGCCTTTCCCGTTTTCAGAACGTCTTCTACATATCTCTTACAAGCCTCTGAGGAAAAACCCTCTACAACAAAACCCAGTGCATCTCCCAGGCTCTGCCCGATCAGAGAGCCACTGAATTGATCTCTATGAGGTAAGTCCTTTCTATCCAAAGATAAAATTAAACCCTATCGCAGGGGCGGAGAGATATCTTTTCCCACATCTCATTATCAATTTCATCAATAAATTCATTCAGTGCAAAGGTCCTGCCGCATTCCACGCAGCATAAAGTAATAGCCTTTCAGGCAATCATCAACTTTAATCTGTTTCCGCAATCTTTGCATTTCATGAACATTAGTATATACTGAATAATATCTCAAAACCAATTAAAATCAGGTGGAGTAATTAATGAAAAATATCCTGGCGGAGTCGAAGAAACAGGAAAGATTTTTGGAGAGAGAGGGCATAAGGTAGAGCAGAAAGGCAAAAGGAGTGTAGCCGTTGATTTTGAAAAGAAGTTGGCAAAGCTATGAGATTAGTGGATAATTAGAGTCATGAGAATCTCCTTTATTGAAGCAAAATCGCCCGGTGCCAATATCTTTAGCAAGTTTCCGATTCCGAGACTTGGCGCGGTCCTGCTCTCCACAATTTTGAAAGAACGGGGCTACGAGGTAATGGCCTTTATTGAGGATATTGCCGCTCCTGATTGGTCCTACATTGAAAACTCCGATGTTGTCTGTATCTCCACCATTACCTCCACTTCTAAGCGGGCCTATAGAATTGCCGACAGGCTCAGGCAAAAGGGAATCCCTGTCGTTATGGGAGGCGCTCATCCGACCTTCCTTCCAGAAGAAGCAATTGAACATGCTCATTATGTGGTCCGTGGAGAGGGCGATGTGACGCTGCCCGAACTTATTGGTTATATCGAGAAAGGTACTCCGGACGTTTCTTCAATAACGGGCCTCTGTTATAGAGACAATGGCGGTAGAGTTATCAACAACCCTCCGAAACCTCTCATCGAAGACCTCGATGTGCTACCTTCACCTGACTTCAGGCTGATCCCGCAGTGGAAACCTTCTCACATCTATCCGATTTCAACATCAAGGGGATGCCCCTTTAATTGCAAATTCTGTTCTGTAATCTCCATGTTTGGAAGAAAATACAGGTTCAAATCCGTCGAAATCCTGATAAAGGAATTAAAGCATATTCATTCTTTCTCAAAGGGCAGCAAGTTTTTTGTTGACGACAACTTTACTGCAAACAAGGTGCGGACAAAGGAGTTGCTCCGTGCAAAGATTGCCGAGCGTATAACTTTCAAGTGGTCTGCCCAGGTGAGGACCGATGTTTCTCAGGATGAAGAACTTTTACGCCTTATGGCAGATTCTGGCTGTGACACGGTCCATATCGGCTTTGAATCAGTGAACCCCGAAACTCTTCGGGCATACAACAAAAAACAGGACATTGAGCAGATTGTACGCTGTATCAGAATGGTAAAAGACCACGGGATAGAAATCCACGGAATGTTTGTGTTCGGTGCTGACACAGATACAGTAGATACCCTTAAGAAAACAGCGGATTTCGCCATAAAGCTTGGTATTGATACAATACAATTTTTGATGCTTACCCCTTTACCGGGTACTCCTTTCTTTTATGAAATGAAAGAATCAGGCAGGCTCCTCCATACTGACTGGAGCAAATATGATGGCCATCATATTGTCTATAAACCTTTTCTCATGAGTCCTCAAACTCTCCATATCGAAAGTCTCAAGTCGATGGGAAGATTTTATTCATGGAAATATATCTTTAAGAATATTACCCATTTGGATTTCTTCCATGTGGCAATCGGCTTGTACGGGAAGAAGGCTGTAAAGAGAGCACTTGATGAAGCCATGGACTATCTCAATTCAATAGGTGAGCTTAGAGATTCTCGCCTCCTGGATATTTCTAATTAGTTCCCGCTCGATTTCCTCACCTTTAAAATTTTATTCACCGCAAATTTAAAGAATGTATTATAATTATATTTTGTTAAGGTTTTTAATTTTGAGCCAGGGGATATTAGTTTATTACAGGTCTTGCATATCTTACACCTTAGGGGGTACTTCTGATCTCGAAACATTCAAAGAAAAAGGGGGTAAAATTGGGGAAATTATCATTAGTAATGATATTAAGTTTTTCAATTTTCATGGGAGGAAATGCACTGGCAAAGTGCACAGGAAATATATTCAATGATGTTAACCCTACGACAGTGAGTCCTGATGTTTGTGATGCCATTGAGAGATTTTATTCACTGAGCATCAATGAGTATGAGGACGAGACATTCAGACTCTTGGACAATACGAATAGAGTACAGGCGGCAATATTTTATGTGAAGGCAATTGATAATATGTTAAATCAATCGATCTGGAACAAAATAAACAATCGCGTTTTAACGCTTTATCAACAGGGAGAATATCCAAAGGCAGCCAGAGTGGCAGAGGAATCGCTAAAAATTGCCGAAGCATTTTTTGGAGTAGAACGCTCATGGCTTGCTGCTGAAATGAAACCTCTCTGTGAACAGGCATTGGTAATAGCAGATCTCTATCGATCTCAGGGTAAATTTGCAGAAGCTGAGCCTCTATATAGTCAGGGCTTGAAAATAGATGAAAAGGCCTTGGGCAAAGACCATCCCGATGTTGCGAGAGACCTGAATAATTTGGCTGAACTCTACCGTGCGCAGGGCAGGTATTCAGAAGCCGAGCCTTTGTATAAACAGGCATTATCAATAAGGGAAAAAACACTGGGAATAGATCATCCAGAGGTGGCAACAATTCTCAATAATTTAGCCGAACTCTATCAAGCCCAAGGCAGGCTTGAGGAGGCTAAGCCTTTGCTTGTTCGTGCAACGTCAATAAGAGAAAAAGAATATAAGCATGATCCGCAGATTGCAACAGCTCCGGAGAATATTAGCCATGAGAAAAATGAGACGGCAAATTTGGCCCAGACTGAACAGATCGAAACCGGACTTACCTTTGAAAAAGTTGGATCCCAAAGGAAAGCTACCGAAGAAAGAAAAGAAATTAAAAGAAAATCCTCAAAATCAGAGAAAAAATCAGTGACAATCTTTACAGTCCAGGTGGGTGCCTTCAGAAATGTCACCTCTGCAAAGACCCTAAAGAGCAGACTTGATGAAAAAGGATATGACACATATATAACCTTGTCGGGATCAAAAGAGGGGGAAAGACTTTATAAGGTCTATATAGGTATTTTTGTTGCCCGGAACAAGGCCGAGGCTTTATCTGAAAAAATTAGAAACAGGGATGGTATAAAGGCATTCGTTACCTCAATATGAGAATTAAATTCGAAAACATCTGTCTTTGACAAAGGGCTAATTACCTCTAGCGGTTGCGAGAAAAATTTTTAGATTTCAATTTCCTGATTATCCACGTCTTCTTAAAAAATAAAAATTGGATGCGATATAATGAAGCAGTCAGAGGATGTCAGGGAACCAGGATATACAAAAATTTAGCCTGGCAAAGGTAAAGGTGGTATCTTTTTTTGTCCTGCTCCTTCTCTGTTGCTTTTCCGTCCTGGCAGCTTGCGCAACTGTTACAATTCCTTATACAGTTACTAAAGGAGCGATAAAAGGTAGCATATGGGTCCTGAAGGGAACTTATGAACTCACTGCTGGAACGACTAAAATCCTATATAAAATTGGGGAATTTACCTTTGAAGTGGTTAGAGCACCTCTGGAATGGCCGCTTTTCCACGATGAAATTGATAACATAGATGGACTGCCTGCTAAAGAGGCGATATGCTTAGGTCGCGTAAAAAATTCCCCTTACACAGTTAAGGGAAAAACCTATTATCCCATGTCCCTGGGGGAGGCAAAGGGTTATAACGACACTGGAATCGCTTCGTGGTATGGCTATGAAACATTAAAACAGAGGGGAGGCTTTATGACTGCCAATGGTGAGATATTTAATCCTCAGGGGTTAACAGCTGCCCATAAATATTTACCTCTTCCCATTCATGTGAAAGTCACAAACCTCGAAAATCAGCGTTCAATAATTGTTAGAGTCAATGACCGGGGACCTTTTCCAACCGATGAGAATCCGAAATCAGGTGACAGAATTATTGATTTAAGTGCAGGAGCTGCCAAAAGATTAGGGTTCTTTGAAAAGGGTACGGCAAAAGTGAAGGTCGAAGTTATTCACCTGGAGAGTGGATAATTAAATGGAAATTAGGAAAATAGAGGTTCAGATATCAGAGGCAGGAGAGAGGATTGATATATTCCTGGCAAAAAAGACCGGCATCACGCGCTCCCAGATACAAAGGCTTATAGAAAAGAGTTATGTTATGGTTAATGAAAGAGTCGTTCATCAGAATTACAGGTTAAAGGGAAAAGATTCAATATCTTTGATAATTCCGGAGAAGAAAATTGAGGGTCTTATACCGGAGTCAATACCTGTGGAAATACTTTATAGGAATGATTATCTCGTTGTTGTAAACAAGCCCGCTGGCATGGTTGTTTATCCCTCGGCCGGACATAAACATGGCACACTCATAAATGCTCTTTTCTATTATTGCAAAAAGCTTGCAACAATTGGAGGTCCCTTGAGACCTGGAGTTGTTCATAGAATCGATAAAGATACTTCAGGTGTAATGGTTGTCGCCCTCGATGATGAGACACATTACAACCTTGTTGAACAATTCAGGAACAGAAGGATAAACAGAAAATACATCGCGTTGATTTACGGGAATCCTGGGGAAGATAAAGGTGAGATTGCCTTGAAGATAGGTCGTTCCGAATCTGACAGGAAGAAGATGTCCACCCGTGTAAGGAGAGGTAAGGAGGCTATTACGAGATGGAAAGTTCTGGAGAGATTCGGAAAGGCCACATTAGTTGAGATAAGACTTGCTACCGGAAGGACACACCAGATCAGGGTACATTTCGCCTCGGCAGGTCACCCTCTTCTTGGAGACAGGACATACGGTAAGAAAGTCGATTTAGAACTTAAGGCTAAAAAGAAGATCTCCTTTCCGCGTCAAATGCTCCATGCGGAGTTATTAGGTTTTACACATCCTGCTACTGGCAAATATCTTGAATTCTCAAGTCCTCTGCCTGAAGATATGACACAGAAAATAAAGGAACTCAGATCTAGTCTCCAAAACTGATGCCGAGAGATCTTGCGGTCTGAATAATGTCACTATCGAGAGGCACTACCTTCATCCGACCTATTGCCTCCTCAATTGGGACGGCCTTTATCTCGGTCGCATGAAGCGCCACCATAGTTCCGAACCTCCCTTCCTCGACTAACCTAACGGCAGCAACACCGAATCTGAGCGAGAGAAGTCTATCAAAGGTAGTGGGTGCTCCTCCCCTTTGCAAATGACCAAGCACTATGTCTCTTGTTTCCTTCCCTGTCAGGTCCCTTATTTCTTCTGCCACCTTTTTGCCAATTCCACCAAGTCTGACCTCTCCCGGTTTTTCCTCAATCACTGTTACATCTCCACCGACTGGGACAGCTCCTTCTGCTACGACTGCAATGGCATAATTCTTACCAAAAAGCTCAAGCTGTCTTATTTTATTACAGACCTTGTTAATATCAAAGGGGATCTCGGGTATCAGGATGACATCGGCCGAGCCAGATACACCTGAGTACAGGGCTATCCAGCCAACATACCTGCCCATTACCTCGACGACCATTACCCTATCATGGGATCTTGCCGTGGTATGAAGCTTATCAATCGCCTCTGTTGCTGTATTAACTGCCGTATCGAATCCAAAGGTAACATCAGTAGCACTTATGTCATTATCAATGGTCTTGGGAACACCAATGACGGGGATTCCCTTCTTCATGAATTTGTTAAGAATGTGAAGGCTCCCGTCTCCACCTATGGCTATGAGGGCATCAAAGCCAAGGGCCTTAAAATTTGAGACTACCGTATCGGAAATATCAGTCTGTACTATTCTTCCATCAGGCTCCTTCACAGGATATCTGAAGGGATCTCCTCTTACGGCAGTGCCGAGGATTGTCCCGCCAATATTAGTGATGTCCCAGACATATTCGGGTGTGAGATGAACAATCTGTTTAGTGTCAATCAGTCCCTGATAACCATACTTGATACCATAGACATCCCATTTCTTCTCGTGGGCAGCAAGGACAATACCCCTGACCACCGCATTAAGTCCAGGGGCATCACCACCACCAGTATTAACGGCTATCTTCATCTGGAAAAGACTCCTGAATCATTTAAATTTGAATTTCTATCACTACCGGAACTCTATTGCCTCATCTTTTGATACCCTTGGCGGAGGATAGGGAATCTTTGAAGGATAGCCAACAGGAACAATGGCTACAGGTCTCAAGTTTCTGGGCATGTCTAAAACTTTAGAAACCTCCTCTTCACGAAATGCGCCAACCCAGGTAGAACCCAGACCATTGTCATGGGCTACAAGCATCATACCCATAATGCTACAGGCCACATCCTGGATCGAATATAAATAAATTCCCCGTTCTCCATATCTGTAAGAAATGTGACTGTCTGTGCAGCCAACTATTACAACAGGAGCCCCGGCTATGAAATTCTGATTCAAGGCCGCAGCAGCAATCCTTTTCTTCAGTTTTTCCTCTTTTATTAAATAAAATTTTCTTGCCTGAAGATTTCCCGCACTGGGAGCCCATATAAGGGCATCAATCAGTTTGTTAATAAGCTCCTCCGATATCTCCTTCTTCTGAAAATCCCTGACGCTTCTTCTCTCCTTAACAGCAGCCAAAATATCCATTGGTTAGTCTTTTTTGGAATATGACACACCATTATACTAAAAGTCGTTCTTTTTCAAATAGTTTATATCATGTAATCTAATTATATCCATTTATATCCATGAAGATTTTTTACATTATTAATTATATCTCTGCTGAGCGTTGAGACAAAGATTATTTGCTCAAGGACAATAAAAACCAAGAGAATTCAAAAGGAAGGACTTCCAGTTGAGGGCATTTACGGAGTGATTCGCAAATTTTCTCAGCCTATACTTTCTGGTTGACTTTATTAACAAAAAATACAAATAATAAAGTTAATTTATTATTTCCTCTTTCCAATAAATGATTATGAAATTTGAGATCAAGCGCAAAGAAAACTTTTTCGATCAATGTTTAGAGCGTACATTGTCTATAAAATCAGGATTTCTTTTTCTAATAGGTTTAATATTGTTTTGGGCCTTGCCATCCTTTGCCGGAGTTGACGTAAATGAATCAGAGAAATTAAGAATCACCTCGCATATAGCAAAGCTTGGCATCCCTTTTGTGACCAATGAGGGGCAGACCGATGAAAAAGTAAGATTCTATGCAAGAATATTTGGTGGTACTGTATTCATAACAAAAGATGGTGAGACAGTTTATTCCTTGCTGAAAATTGAGGATGAGAAGACAACAAAGAGATTAGCCCTTAGAGAGGAGTTTATTGGTGGAAGTATTGGGGATCCAGTAGGAGAAGAAGAGTCCATCACTAAGGTCAGTTACCTTATGGGAAATGATCCTTCAAAGTGGAAAGCTGATATTCCTTCCTATGCACTTGTAAACTTAGGAGAAGTCTATAGAGGAATCGAGGTCAAGCTGAGGGCTCATGGGAATAATGTAGAAAAATTATTTTATATAAAACCTGGCGCTAATTCAAAAGACATAAAAGTAAGGCAGCAATTCACGGTAAAGGCATCACAAACGATTTATTATCCATAGCGTGCTACACAGCTTGTAAAATATTCTTTAACCCTTCTTTTCTTAGGTGCTTTGTCGCTCTTTATTCTTCGGGTATTGAAT
>JBFMEC010000099.1:0-8983 GCA_040753575.1 Nitrospirota bacterium
GATTTCGCCTGGTAGACAACATCCTTCGCCTCCACAGCTGCTTCTTTTTTGGTAGTTTCTGCCTCTTTGCGGGCATCTTCTATTATCTTGATCTTCTCTTTTTCTATTGCCTCTCGTTGACTTTTAAGATTTGTCCTGTATATCAGGCTCAAAACCAAACCTGCTATCAAGCCGGCCGAAAGAGCTATTATTAAATAAACTGTATTTATCATTTAATCCAGCCCTCCTTCAAGACAGTCTTATAGATTTTAAATCAGTACCTGACTTGCATATCATTATATCATTATGCAAATAGGCGTTATCATTTTTTGAAATCTAAGGCTGGATTATGATGCGGCTCTGTCAGTACAGAAACTTAATTCCCAGTTAGCTCTATTTCTAACACGGTAACAGCTTTTGGAGGCGATAATACTTTAAACCTAAAAACTAACTTTCTAAGATTATCTGTCCTATAGCAGGGAGAAATCTTCGCCCCTCCAACAAGAAATCTTATTAAAAACAAGGAAAAGCCAAAGACTTTTCTTTGATCGCTCCAAGCTGACTTTATTATCTATAACTCTCTCCAAAAGCTTAAACATCATACACCAGCCTTTAACCCGCCCTGCCGTGTAAGGGAAAGAGTTAGATCCCCGTTACTAAGTGGGTGCCCTGAGGAAGACTTCAGGCTTTCTCCTCGAGGAGACATGCACACCGGCTTCCTACGCAGGCTCCCGAAAGATCTAACTTGCAGGATCAACATTTTTCACTTATCACAAACAGGGCAGGTAAAATACCTGCATTTCCTTTGCACCCTTAAGGTGTTATTCTTATATATCATAAATTATGTGCTGAGGGCAAGCAGAAAATTCTTTGGCATGGGAGCTTTGGTCTTGTATTTGAAAGCAAGATTTTAATAAAATATAAGAAAATGATCCTGTTTTTATTTAATAATCCAATGAACTAAAAAGAAATGGATGCCTTAATTCTGGCAGGCGGAGAAAATAAAAGGTTTCCTCTAAAAAAGAGCTTCCTTGAAATAAACAACAAGAAGATCATCGAATCTAATGTTGAACTTCTCGGAGGAATTTTTGACAGGGTAGTCATAAGCACAAATGACCCTGAATTGTATTTCTATCTCGGCGTGCAAATGGTGGGAGATATTGTAAAATATAAGGGACCTATGGCAGGAATATTTTCGGCCTTAATTAACACAGAAGGCACAGAGATTTTTGTAACGGCCTGTGATATGCCCTTTATGAAGGCGGAACTTATAAAATACATCCTGTTTAAAGCTAAAGATGCTGAAAAGAGGGACTGGAGTGCCGTAATCCCCATTTTTGACAAGAAGCCTCAACCTCTCTTTGGCATCTATTCAAAAGGAATTATCGGGAAAATGGAGGAAAGTTTAAGAAAGGAGAAAAGGAGTTTAAGGGGACTTTTGTCTGGCACGGAAGTCCTTTATATAAGTGAGGAGGAGGTGATGTCCGTAGACCCTGAAGGGAGGTCCTTTATAAATATAAATACACCTGAAGATTTTGAAAAGGAGATAGGAGGTGAAATATGTTTGGCTTAGGAACACAGGAGTTGATGATAATCCTGGTGATAATTGTTATTTTGTTTGGCGCTACAAGATTGCCCCAGATTGGCAGTGGTATAGGTCAGGCGATCAAGAATTTTAAGAGGGGCATGTCTGAACCAGAGGAAATAGACGTCACACCAAAGAAAGAATCCAAGAAGGAAAAGATAGAAAAGAAAGAAAATACAGAAAAAGAAGGTGAATAGAGGAGCAATTGCAGAAATTAATCTTTCTGCGATTGCTCACAATCTTGTAACCATCAAGAAGAGTGTTAAAAACCGGCCAATAATAGCAGTTGTCAAGGCTGACGCCTATGGTCACGGGTCTGTAGAGGTCTCAAGAAGGCTAATCAAAGAAGGGGCTTCCTTCCTTGCAGTTTCATATACCGGCGAAGCTATAGAGCTTCGGGATTCAGGTATTGACGCACCTATAATCGTTCTTTTTGATTGTGAAGATATAGAGGGTCTTTTCGATTTCAATCTTATTCCGGTCATACACAGGTTAGCTACCGCTTCGTCTCTGTCACAGTTGGCTAAAAAGAGAAAAACCACCATAAAGGTTCATATTAAAGTGGATACAGGCATGGGGAGGCTTGGACTTTGGGGTGATCGGATTGTTGAGGATCTTCTCAGTATTGCCGATACTGAGGGTATAGAGCTTGTCGGGATGATGAGCCATTTCTCTGATGCGGATCTTTTGGATAAATCATATGCAATTTCGCAGCTCGAGAGATTCAGGAAAATAATAGATGCGGTATCCAGGAGGTTGAAAAGAAAGGTTCTTTCACATATGGCAAACAGTGCTGCCGTCATCGCCTTCGAAGATGCCTATCTTGATGCTGTAAGACCAGGACTCATGCTTTATGGCTATTCTCCTTTTCAGGAGTCAGGAGACAGAGGTCAGAAGTCACCCCCCCTTAGCCCCCCCTTAGTAAGGGGGGGAACGAGAGGGGGTATCAACTCCGAACTCCGAACTCCGAACTCCGAATTTGTAAATCTTATCCCAGCAATGAAGGTCAAGACCAGAATCCTCTGTGTAAGAAACCTGTCTCCCGGTTCCCCTGTGAGCTACGGCAGAACTTTCATAACAAAAAGACACAGCAAGATAGGGGTCATACCAGTAGGATATGCAGATGGCTATAACAGAATTTTTTCTAACAATGCCGGGGTTCTTGTGAAAGGGAAGAGAGTCCCTGTTGTAGGGAGAGTTTGCATGGATCTAACAATGGTCGACCTCACTGAAGTTGAAGATGCTAGAGAAGGTGATGGGGTCGTCCTGCTGGGGGATCAGGGAAAAGAAGTGATAACTGCCTATGAACTTGCAGAAAGGGCAAAGACAATACCCTACGAGATACTCACGTCCCTCGGCAGCCGTTCAAGGAAAGAATATATACCCTAATTATTATGTTGTAATTCTTTGATTTTCGGGTTTTGAGGATCTAAAAAATGAAAGGAGGTGAACAGAGATGACGATCCCCTTTATGAGGCATATTACCTGGTATCTCGTTATAGCCATGTTTATAATAGGTATTGCTCCAAGGTTGGATGCCGGTATTGTGCCGTCAGAAATAGTTAATTTAACACAATTGGACAGAGCTGCTGATCTTGAGAAAATACAAAAGACCTTAGAGATCAAGGCAATTAAAGAAAGGCTCGCACAGTTAGGGCTTACACAGGAAGAGATCCAGAAAAGGCTCGACCAGCTCACCAATCAGCAGATCCATCAAATCGCCCTTCAATTAGATGACCTTAAAGTCGGAGGAAATGGCTTCGAAATAATTATTGCACTTCTTGTAATTGCGATACTCGTTGTTATCCTGCTACAACTGACAGGCCATAGGGTTATTGTAAAATAATAAAAAATGATAGCCTGGAAAGCCTTTGCTCCGAAGAATAAGAAGGGAAGGGCGGAGGGCCGATATTCCGCACCTTCCCTTTCAATCTTCCTGATTCCAATTTTTCTTATCTTAACGTACTCCTGTGCCACTCCTGGTAATGTTTCAGGATCAAGATACACTCGCCTTATCGAAAATGTTCCCTTCTATCCTCAGGAAACTCATCAGTGTGGACCGGCCTCTTTAGCGGGGGCATTGAATTACTGGGGAGTTAAAGTAATTCCAGAGGATATTGCCGAAGAAATTTACAGCAAAGCCGCTAAGGGGACATTGAACCTCGATATGGTTATTTATCCACAGAAGAAGGGGTTGATAGCGATCCAATATAGAGGTAGTACGGAAGACCTGAGGAAGAATATAGATTCTGACAACCCTATCATTGTAATGGTTGATTATGGCTATCATCTATATCAGGTTAACCACTTTATGGTTGTCGTGGGCTATAATGAACTGGGTGTAATTGTTAATTCGGGTAAGAAAAAGGGTGAATTTTTAGGTGAGAAAGATTTTTTAAAAGCCTGGGAGAAAACAAATTTCTGGACGTTATTGATTAAAAGGTGAAAATAAATTTATATTTTTTATTTTTTGCTCCCTTCTTTCTACTTATAGTTGCTTGTACATTTCCTCGAATAGTTATTCTTGATGATCCCTTGAGTCCCGAAGAACATCTGAATCTGGGAGTGGCCTATGAAAAAAAAGGCGAGCTGGATAATGCCCTGAAAGAATATAAGGTGGCATCTGATAAACTCGTTATTGCCTTTCTTTACATGGGTAATATCTATTTGCAAAAGAATGATTTCGATGAGGCTGAATCTTATTATAGAAAGGTTATCAAGAAAGATCCAAAGAATGCTGATGCCTATAATAACCTTGCCTGGCTTTATTTTATAAAGAGAGAAAGACTTGATGATGCAGAAAGGCTTGCCTCAAAAGCTATAGAGCTTAATCCTTCCAAAACTTTTATATATCAGGATACGCTTGATAATATAAGGTCAATCAAAAATCAAAGATAAGCTCTCCCTATATACCCAATTGCTGATAGAAAGTTGTCATTGTCTCCATCGGCAATTTTCGGTATATTTCTTTTATTGCAATAGAGTAGGCCTTGTGATAATCTACATCACTATCTGGAATTGGCGCGGGAGAAATCTATTTAATTATTTTCGGAACGGGGGTTAAAATGCTTTCTGATAGAGCAAAAAAGATTAAGCCATCACCAACCCTCGCCATAGATGCGAAGGCGAAATCAATGAAGGCTGAAGGGATTGATATTGTCAACTTTGGGGTGGGCGAACCCGATTTTGACACACCCGGCAATATAAAAGAAGCCGCCATAAAAGCGATAAGAGATGGCTTTACAAAGTATACTCCCGTTGGTGGTATAGACCCTCTTAAGGATGCTATTATTGAGAAGTTCAAGAAAGACAACAACCTTAATTATACCCGGGAGGAAATTATTGTTTCCTGTGGAGCAAAACATTGTTTATATAACATTGCCCAGGCATTATTTGGTCCTGGCGATGAAGTATTAATCCCGTCACCTTACTGGGTTTCCTATCCGGATCAGGTTCTGCTGAATGATGCAGTTCCTGTCTTTTTAAAGACCTATGAATCTGACTCCTTCATGATTAAGCCGGATTTACTTGAATCTCACATAACTAAAAGGACAAAGGCCTTAATCCTTAATTCTCCGTCCAATCCCACCGGTCTTACCTGTGACAGGAAGAACTTAGAAAGGATTGCATCGGTTCTTCTGAAGCACGATCTTTATGTAATATCCGATGAGATTTATGAAAAACTAACTTATGATGGATTAGTTCATGTCAGTATCGCATCACTTGACAATGAAATGAAGACAAAAACGATAGTTGTTAATGGACTTTCAAAATCCTATGCTATGACGGGCTGGAGAATCGGTTTTGCCGCAGGCCCAAAGGAGATAATAAAGGCAATGACTAACATACAAAGCCAATCAACGTCAAATCCCACATCTATAGCTCAAAAGGCAGCCATTGAGGCGCTGACAGGTCCCCAGGATTCTATTACCGAGATGGTTGCTGAGTTTGATAGGAGAAGAAGACTCCTCGTCAGCGAACTGAATTCTATTCCCGGTGTGAGCTGTCTTACTCCAACGGGAGCCTTTTATGCCTTCCCAAATACATCTAAATTTTATGGGAGATCTTTCAAGGGAAGATTAATATCATCTTCGTCAGACCTTGCCCTTCACCTCCTTGAAGAGGCAAAGGTTGCCCTTGTGCCCGGTGAACCCTTCGGAGATGACAACTACATAAGGCTTTCTTATGCAATATCTCAGGAAAATATCAGAAAAGGACTTGACAGGATAAGAGAAACCCTGGGCAGACTTTCCTAATAGTTGGATAATGAGTGAAGGTGAAGAGCTTAAGAATTTTCGTTCCGGCTATGTTTCGATCATTGGTAGACCTAATGTCGGTAAATCCACACTTCTTAATTCCATTATCGGTGAGAAGGTTGCAATCGTTACTCCGAAACCACAGACAACAAGAAACAGGATTGTCGGGATAAAGACACTTCCCGAGGCACAAATAATATTCATAGATACACCGGGTATTCATAAACCGAAGCACAAACTGGGTGAAGTGATGGTTAAGACTGCCAGGGAAGCTCTAAGCGAAGTGGATATCATTTTGTTCATGGTCGAGCCTCATGAGCTTAAAAGAGAAGACAGAATGATAATTGATCTGTTGAAAAAGGTTAGATCACCCGTCTTTCTCCTGATAAACAAGATTGATACGGTCAAAAAGACAGATCTCCTTCCCCTCATAGACCATTTGAAAGAATTGTACCACTTTAAGGAGATAATTCCTGTTTCGGCATTGAAACGTGATGGTGTTGATCTGCTGGTGAAAAGGATCTGTGATTATCTGCCCTACGGGCCGAAATATTATCCCGATGATCTCATAACAGATCAGTTTGAAAGATTTATGGTCTCGGAGATAATTAGAGAAAAGATCATGGAATTTACCGAGAAGGAAGTACCTTATTCAGTTGCTGTTGAGATTGCTGCCTGGACTGAAAGAGAGGACGGTCTTATTTCTATCAGCTGCAATATCTATGTTGAAAGGGAGGGACAAAAGGGTATAATAGTAGGAAATAAAGGAGTTATGATAAAATTAATAGGAAGTGCCGCAAGAGTTGAAATAGAGAAACTTCTGAATACAAGGGTTTTCCTTGAATTATGGGTGAAGGTAGAGAAAGATTGGAGAGACAGTAAGATGACCCTAAGAGAATTAGGTTACAGATAGATGTTGATCGAGATGAAAGTTGAGGGCCTTCTCTTTGATCCCCGTAGCAACATGTATATTCTTCTTTTGAAAGAAATTGATGGTAGCGGCACTCTTCCTATATGGATTGGCAAACCAGAGGCTGATTCAATAGCACTTGCCCTGGGAAAGGTTGTAACACCGAGGCCCCTTACACATGATCTTATAAAAAATATTACCGATAGTCTGAAGGTAAAAATAACAAAGATTGTCGTAACTCAGATTCTTGAAAACACTTATTATGCACTCGTCTATTTGAATGATGGGAGAAAGGAGGCTCTTGTGGATTCGAGACCGAGTGATGCCGTGGCAGTTGCGTTGAGAGTAAATGCTCCTATATTTGTGGAAGATAGCGTCATGGAAAAAAGGGGAACCGACGAACTCGAAGAATGGCTTAAGAACCTCAAACCAGAAGATTTTGGAAATATTATGTAATGCTTCGACGGACAGAGGGAATTGTCCTAAAAACCACGCCTTTTGGAGAAGCAGACCTTATAGTCACATATCTCACACCTGATTTTGGAATTCTGAAAACCTTTGCAAAAAGCCCGCGTAAGATCAAGAGTCGCTTCGGGAGCAGCCTTGAACCGCTGACACAATCGAGGATTTCATTCTGGGACAAAGAAACCTCGAATTTACCACGTCTGACGCAATCAGACATTATCTGTTCCTTCCAGTCAATAAGAAACACCTTTAATTGCTATCTTAAGGTTTTGGAGATAATAGAGCTCACCCTGCATTTTGTCCCTGAAAGAGACGCAAACTGCAGGGTCTATTATCTGCTCTTAAATTCATTACAGGCTATTGAAAATAATTCTTCATCTTTTAGTCAAGAAGGGAAGGGGAGATTGTCGTTTGAAGATTTAATTGTAACCCATTATAAAGTAAAATTTCTTAAACTTAACGGTTATTCTCCCAAGCTTGATGCCTGTGGAAGATGCGGCAAAAGGGGAAATTGCTTTTATGTATCCCATGGCTCCATCCTGTGTGAAGACTGTGCGAAAAGTGTGGATTCGCCGATAAAAATTTCGCCGGCCCTTGCGAAAATCCATGCGGACCTGTTGTCCTGGGATATTTCGAAGATAAATCGTATCAGACCCCCGGATAAGCTTCTCTCGGAGCTTTCCGTCATAATAAACATGCATGTAAAATATATACTCGCTAAACCTCTAAAGGCTGAGACATTTAGTCACGCTATTAATACGCACTATTTTAAAAAATTGCTGAGTATCTAAATATGTCCCCACTTTATTGAAATTTGTCTTGACATCAAAGAAACTTTAGTATATAAAAACTGCATGGATTTTTCACTCGATTTAGCAGAATTTTTTTGTCCCAATGAGGCCTGTGAAGATCACGGATTAAGAGGACTTGGAAATATTGTTATCTGCGATGTCTATGGAAAGAGCAGGAGAAAACTTCTCAAATGCAGGACCTGCAATTTTAAATTTTCAGAGAGACGCAGCACTTTCTTCTTTGGCTTACATACAAAGGAATCCAAGATAAAGGAGGTTATTCGTCATCTTATGGAGGGGATGAGCTTCAGGGAGGCTGCAGCCGCCTCCGGTCTGGACAAAGATACGGTGCAAAGAATATGGAAAAGATTTATGGATTATTGTGAGGAATCAATGGACAGCCTGCTGAAGGAATTCAACATAAAACTTGAGGATCTTATACTGCTCCTGTATAACAGAACTCAGAAGAGGGTGAAATAAGATGGCCGAAATAAGGGTCGCTATTGCAGGAGTAGGAAATTGTGCCAGCTCACTGGTTCAGGGGGTTGATTTTTATAAGGCGATGGAGGCCCGCCCTGGTAGTACTTTTGGATTAATGCATTATGACCTCGGCGGATACAAACCATCGGATATCAGATTTGTGGCAGCCTTTGATATAGATGCAAGAAAAGTGGGAAGGCCTTTGAGGGAGGCAATATTCGTCAAGCCAAACTGTACAAAGATTTTTTATGAAAATGTAGAGGATTATCCTGTTATTGTTGAAATGGGTAAGGTTTTAGACAGTGTTTCTCCCCACATGGAAGATTATCCAGAAGATCTGAGATTCGTAGTCGCCAGAAAAAAACCGAGTGATGTTGAGAAGGTTCTAAAGAAGAGTGGGGCAGAGATACTTTTGAACTATTTACCTGTAGGCTCTGAAAAGGCAACGGCCTTTTATGCCGAGGCATGCCTGAAAACAGGGGTAAGCTTGATTAACTGTATTCCTGTTTTTATTGCA
>JBFMEC010000100.1:0-8958 GCA_040753575.1 Nitrospirota bacterium
ATTTGCTTATAATTATTTATGTCGAGACCAAAAAAATATAGATGTGTAAGATGCAGGCCTGATGCTACCTATTTCAAACCGAGGGGTATTCCTCTTGTGGAACTGGAGGAGGTGGCTATAACCATAGATGAGCTAGAGGCCATAAGACTTGCAGACTACGAAGGCCTTTATCACGTAGACGCTGCTAAAAGGATGAAGATTTCAAGGCAGACCTTTGGAAGAATCTTAAATGAGGGGCATAAAAAGGTTGCTGAATGTCTCATAAGAGGAAAGGCCTTGAGAATAGAAACAAACAAGAAGTGAGGAATAAATCATTGGAAACAACTTTAAGGAGGGATTGATATGGAGAAGAAAAGGATAGCGGTAATAGCATGCAAAAACATCAAGGGCATCAGTTGTGTTGGCGGATGTTTGAAGTGCTTTAAAGGGATGGCTGAAAGAGCAGGAGAGTATGAGAGATGGAAGGATTATGAAATAGATGTGATCGGTATGGATGATTGTGGTGGGTGTCCTGGTGTGATAATCCCAAAGGTGGCTCTCTTGACGGATATGTGCAAGCTATATGACAGAGATGTTGATGCCTTCCATGTCGGAACCTGCATAATGAAGGCAACACAAACGGCGAAATGCCCTATTGATGTTGAAGACCTCAAAAAGAAGATCGAGACGAAGTTCAATAAAGAAGTAATCCTGGGTACACACCCCTATTAACCTGGAAGAGACATTCTCTCTTCACATAATCCTCAGGAGATAAAATCCGAATTTCGGTGGGGATTTACCTTGAATATTAAAGTTATAATTAATAAATAACTTATTAATTATATTTTAAAATATGTTAACATAAAAATAATTTTGCAAGAAGTTACAAATGTTTAACATCGAAAACTGGGACTGGGATACAAAAGAGAAATTTATCACAGACATTACAGAGTGGAAAGAAAAATTTCTGCTTGTCCACGAATTGGTTGTCAGCAATGATGGCGAGAAAATAGCAGCTGTCGTTGAAATAGAGAATAAAAAGGTTACCCCTTGTGTAAATGGAGAAATCTGGAAAGATACCTTTGAGAGGGTATGGTCCCTTAGATTTGCTCCTGACAAGCGTTTGGTCTGTTTAGCATTGCGGGATTATGAATGGAGCGTCGTGGATGACGTGAAGCCCTGGGAAGAAAAATATGATTTTGCCTGGAATCTGAAGTTCAGTCCTGACGGAAATAACATCGCTGTAAATATAAAGAAAGATAATGAGTTTGGAGTTTCCTTGAATGGTAAAAGCTGGGAAAAGAAGTTTTTTGAAGCGAGAGATGTTTTTATCAGTCCCGATGGAAGGAGAACAGCATCCTATGTGAAGGTGAAAAAAATTGCCACACTAGATATTTTTGGTTTCGCTGAAAAAATTCTCACTGTTGCCGTTGATGGAAAACACTGGGATAAAAATTTTTTGAGTCTCTGGGGGATTTCCTTTAGTTCCGATAGTAATAAAGTGGCAGCCGGTGTCAGATTAGATCGACTTGAATTTACGATAGCTGTAGATGGAAATCTATGGGATGAAACTTTTCTTGGTGTATGGGAGCCTATCTTTAGACCTGAAAATGGAGACGTTATTGCTCCTGTGAAAATAACGGAAGGCTGGAATCTGGCGATGAATGGAAAATTGATATGGAACCGGAATTTTACTCAGGTATGGGGCCATAAGTTTAGTCCGGACGGTCGGAAAATAGCTGCCATTATTGCTCCTGAGTTTGGCGAATGGACAATAGCATTAGATGGTTCTCCTTGGAAAAAGACTTTTGCTGGGGCAGTATTAACTCCTGTCTTCAGTCCCGATAGCAAAAGAATTGCAGCAATCGTCAAAGAAAATAAAAGATGGACGATTGCAGTTGACGGCAATGTTTGGGAAAAGGACTTTGATATGATCTGGGAACCTGTCTTCGGCCCTGATAGCAATAAAATTGCAACCAGAGCCGAGAGAAATGGTAAGTTCCTGATTGTCGTTGATGGGAAGGTGGGCAAAAGGGAATTTGAAGCCCTCTGGGATCCTATCTTCAGTCCCGATGGAGAAAAACTACTGATAAGATGCGTAGAGGATAGGAAGTATTATCGGCGAATAGTGCCGATAGATGAGATTTAAACTATTGTTAAACTTTCGGCAGACTAAATAAATTCATCGAGTTAAATAAATTTTTGAACAATGTCTGCATTATTAGGGTTAAAGATGTATGACTTTCTGACAGGCCCTTTGGTTTATAGCTTTGTAAAAGGCCCTCTTGTCTGGATCTCGTTCATTATCTTTGTCGGAGGAAGTCTTTATAGAATAATTTCTATGTTAACTCTGGCAAAGAAAGATAAAGTCGTTTATCCCTATATGAGTCTTAAATACAGCCTCCGTTCAATCCTTCACTGGATTATTCCTTTTGCCAGTATCAATATGAGAAGGCGTCCCTGGATGACAGCCATAACTTTCCCCTTTCACATATCTTTAATACTTACTCCCATATTCCTTCTTGCCCATAACGTTCTCTGGTATGAATCATGGAAGATAACCTGGTGGAGCCTCCCAGAAATTGTGGCTGACATGATGGCATTGATTGTTATCCTCTGTTCTATCTTTTTTGTGCTGAGAAGAATTATTTCGCCGGAAGTTAGATTTGTTACTTCCGCTTCAGATTATATCCTTCTTGCTATTGCCTCCGCGCCATTCATTACAGGATTTCTGGCCTATCATCAGCTATTTTTCCAGTACAGGCCCATGATAATCCTTCATATTCTTTCAGGAGAGATCATGTTAATCGCTATCCCTTTTAGCAGGCTAAGCCATATGATATTTTTCTGGTTAACAAGGGCCTATATGGGTTCCGAATCAGGCGCAGTCCGGCATTCAAAGGATTGGTAGATGGCATTCAGGGAGAATAACTTATGATTGAGATTGTGAGAAAACCTGTTTCTGATCCAGGCATAGACGAGACAGCAAAAAGCCTTAACCGGGAAAAAATAGAAAAGGCGATAAGGTGGGTTCTTGAGAAAGAGTCCGCTGCGAGATTAAAGGCCTATATAGAGACCTGTGTCCACTGCGGGCTGTGTTCAGAGGCCTGCCATTATTATCTTTCCTATGATCGAGATCCCAGCTATGCGCCCGTGGGCAAGGTTAAGCAGACATTGTGGGAGGCACTAAGAAAAAAGGGAAGAGTCGATGCTGAATCCATTAAAAGATACGCCCGAATCGCTTATGCTGAATGCAATCTCTGTCGCCGTTGCGCCATGTATTGCCCTTTCGGTATAGATATAGCGTATCTGATGTCCCTTGTTCGGCGGATCTGTAATCTACTGAGAGTTGTGCCGCAATATTTACAGGATCAAGCCAATAGCCATATGTACACTACCACCCAGTCTTGGCTTGCTCAGGATGACTGGATTGACACTGTTCAGTGGATAGAGGAAGAACTAAGGATGGAAATAAAAAATGGCAGGATCCCCCTTGATAAGGAAGGTGCTGAAATAATGTACTCGCCCCACAGTCTTGAGGCTAAATTCAAGACCCAGCTACTGGCAAATATTGCCAAGATAATGGCAGTGGCCGGTGTTGATTGGACGATGCCATCCACGGACGGCTGGGATGGTACAAACCAGGCCATGCATGCAGGTGACTATGAGACAATGGGAATGATTGAGAGAAAACATTTTGAAGCTGCCTTCAGGCTGAAGGTGAAAAAAATAATGACCAGTGAATGCGGACACTCCTTCAGGGCTGCTGTTTATGATGGAACAAGGTGGTTAGGCTGGAAAGAACCGCCCATAACATATATTCATCCCGTCCAGTTTTACTATGAACTTATCAGGGATGGAAAGATAAAGATAGCTAAAAAAATTCAGGAACCCGTTACCGTTCAGGATCCCTGTAGTATTGTAAGGAATAGAGGATTGGGGGATCATATTCGATACATTGTCAGGGCGATAGCCGAGGATTTCAGAGATGTAAATCCTCGATACGAGCAGAATTATTGCTGTTGTGCCGGCTCCGGGGTGATTAATTATGGCCCTCCTTGGAAATTCATAAGGATGGAGGGAGGACGTGTAAAGATTGAACAACTGAAGGCCACAGGAGCAAAGATTGTGATTGCTCCGTGTCACAGCTGTCATAAAACGATTGAAGAAATGATACTGCATTACAAGTTGGATCTACACGTCACATTCTTCAGTGAATTGCTGGTTGACATAATCGAGATTCCCGGGGAAATAAGGGTGAAATAATTGATGTACAGAGTCACCTTGTTTGTCATTCCGCACTTGATGCGGAATCCAGGGATTCTCGTAAAAACGGGAATCCGCTTCCCTTATGGGGTTTCTTGCTTACGGAGGATCGGCGTCTGGATTCCTGCTTTCGCAGGAATGACGGCACTCTACAGAGCTCAAATTTTAGACAACTTACAGCTTGCTGCAGGACGTGTTAATTGCATTCATAGAGAATGATAGATGAGCAGGAAGTTATTAATCTTAATTTTTATAGTCACAGGTTTATGCCTGATGGTTTTCGCTAATGGAGGAAGAGATATCTATTCCTTAGATCAGAAAGATAAAGGCAAAGCTGACAACAAGCTTATAATTGCCCATACTGAAATCTTCGGGACCTTAGAGAGGGCCCAGGTAATATTTGATCACGGACGTCACTCGAAGGCTTTTAAGAAAGATGGCTGTAAAATCTGCCATCCTGCTACTGAAGAAGAGAATCTGATCTTTGAGCATCCTTTCAAAATAGTTGTGAGGGATAAAAAATCAGTAATGAACTCCTATCATGAGAAATGTATCGGTTGCCATAAGAAGAGAATAAATGAAAGGAAGAAAGCCGGTCCTATTACCTGCGGAGATTGCCATGTAAAAGATTTCGAATCTGCGAAGATTGAGTATCCAATCTTTGAATTTGATTTTTATTATCACGAAGAACACGTAAAGAAGCTGAAGGAGGATTGTATTCTCTGCCATCATACCTATGATAAAGATGATAAAGAACTCGTCTATGAAAAGGGAACTGAACAGTCCTGCTATTATTGCCATGACAATCAAGACAGAAGAGGATCCTCACTTGCTGTTGAAACCAGCGTCACCTTTGAGAAAGAACTTACAGTAAGAAAAATTTCTCATTCAAGATGCCTTAATTGTCACATAGACCATAACGAAAGGGGCTTAAAGGCAGGTCCGCTGTTGTGTTCAAAATGCCATACAGGAAAGTATAGAACGCTGGCAGAACTTTCCAGGGTGACCAGGCCCGATCGCGATCAACCCGATAAACCCTTCATAAATATTGAAAATGCGAGGATGAAGGGAGTTTTTTTCGATCATAGATTTCATGAGAAAAATACGAGAACCTGTCGGGCCTGTCATCATGAGACATTAAAGGCCTGCAAAAAATGTCATGGCCTGATAGGCAGTCCCGAAGGGAAATGGGTAAATGTTGCAAATTCCTATCATGATGTACTATCCGAGATAGGTTGTGCCGGCTGTCATAAGATTAAGAAATCAGAAAAGAACTGTGCCGGGTGCCATCATCATTTACTTGATATGGACTTACAGACGAAGGGACCTAAAAGAGGGATCTGCAATATTTGCCACAGTGGTAAGAAGGAGAATTTAATAGACATCAAGCCAATCCCGGTCTCGGAACTCAATGCTGAAAAAGTCCCCGAAAAGGTGACGATAAAAGTTCTGGAAAGAGAATATGAACCATCCATTTTTCCGCATCGTAAGATTATAGAGAAACTCCTAAAGGTCTCAAATGAGAGCAAGATGGCAACTTATTTCCACAGGAATTTGGAGACCATCTGTACAGGATGCCATCACCGGAGTCAGGCAGAAGCCGAGGCTGAGAAGAATAAGCCACCTTTTTGCAGAAACTGCCACTCCATGTCTTTTGATCGGCAGAACCTGAATAAGCCAAGGCTCCTTGCTGTTTATCACAGGCAATGTATGGGCTGTCATGAGATGATGAACATCAAACGGGGATGTGCTGATTGTCATAAAGAAAAGACTGTCCGACCAGCAAACATTCTTTCGAAAAATAATGAACTATCTCTCAGCGGAGTTACAATGTATCAAGTTTGTCATTCCGCACTTGATGCGGAATCCAGATTCTTTGTTTTTCTCTGGATTCCTGCTTCTGCAGGAATGACAGAATTCACTTAGGAGGATAGAATGCATATCTTTGAACAAATTTTTAATACGGTAAAGGGTTATGAATATCTAATAGCAGTGGGATTTATGTTCATATTTATCTTTTTCTATAAATTTCTTATTACTGAGAAAAAGTGGTAATACAGACCGATCTATGAAGATTAGCAGAAGAGAATTCCTGAAGAAGACGGCAGCGATTGCCGGAGCTGCTATAATCGGCAAGAACACAAACTCTTTTGCCCTTGAAGATCTTTCCCTTTATCAGGATCGTTATGGTGTGCTTGTCGATACAACTTTTTGCAATGGTTGCCGAAGATGTGAGTGGGCATGTAATGAATGGAATAAAAATCCGAATCGGCCGATAAAGACCTTTGAAAATAAAACGGTTTTTAATAGAAAGAGAAGAACCGGTGCATCAACTTTTACAGTAGTGAATCGCTTCACAAGATCGAGGGACTCAAGACCTATCTATGTCAAAAAACAATGCATGCACTGCGAGGAGCCTGCCTGTTTATCGGCGTGCTTTGTTGATGCTTTTAAAAAGACAAAAAAAGGGGCGGTAATATATAACCCGGCCCTGTGCGTTGGTTGCAGGTATTGTATGGTTGCCTGTCCTTTCGATATTCCAGCCTATGAATATTATGAACCCCTTAATCCGAGAGTAACCAAATGTACTTTCTGCATTGATAGAATAAGTAAGGAAGGACGTGTCCCTGCCTGTGTTGAGATCTGCCCCACCGAAACGCTGCGATTCGGGAAAAGGAAGGACCTCATAAATCTGGCCCACGAAAGGATAAGAAATAATCCCAGAAAATATGTTGACCATGTTTACGGGGAACATGAAGTCGGCGGAACCAGCTGGCTATATTTATCATCAGTCCCCTTCGAAGAGATTGGTTTTAGAACAGACCTCGGGAAAGGGGCGATCCCGAATCTTAGCAAAGGTTTTCTCTTTATGACAAAGGTCTTTGAGGTGATTGCTGCCTGGCCGCTTGTCTTCGCTGCTTTCTATACAATTTCAAAAATGCGAAATAGACTGCCTAAAGGCAAATCCAAAGTCGAAGAAACTAAGAGCGATCAAAATGGGCAGAAAAACTGACTCTTTATCATTCAGGGTTTACAATAAATTATTTCTTAGGATGACCTTTCGGGAATATCTAAGAAGTAATCTAACGATCTCTAATGGAGTCGCGACTTTGATCTTGATTGTCTCAGTCCCCGTGATGATTTATCGATTCCTTTATGGTCTCGGCCCTTCAACTAACTTATCGGATACAAATCCCTGGGGAATCTGGATCGGCGTGGATGTGCTCTGCGGTATAGCCCTGGCCGCAGGAGGCCTTGTCATGGGTACGGCCTATTATCTCTTTGGAATGAAAGAATACCATCATTTTGTAAGACCTGCTATTTTGACGAGTCTCCTCGGATATTTGTTTGCCGTCTTTGCCCTTCTTTTCGACCTCGGCCGGTACTACAGACTTCCTTATCCTATGGTTGTTTCGTTTGGCCTATCCTCTATTATGTTCTTGATTGCCTGGCATTTTGCTCTCTATATCATAGCTCTGCTAATTGAGTGGAGCCCTGCACTGTTTGAGTGGCTGAACCTGAAGAAACTTCGTCAATGGTTCAGCAATCTTGCTGTCTGGGCAACCGTTTTTGGCGTGATCATCGCAGGTGGCCATCAGTCAGCCCTGGGCGCCTTATTTGTTATTGCTCCGGGGAAACTTCATCCGCTCTGGTATTCTGAACTCCTCCCCGTATTTTTTCTCATATCGGCTATCATCGCCGGAATCACAATAGTGATTATCGAAGGTGCGCTAACCCATCGGATCTTCAAGAGACAGGTTGAACATTTTGACGGGGCTGAATTTGATAAACTCACGATTGGCCTCGGCAAAGCCGCCTCTGCTGCCCTTTTCACTTACTTCTTCCTGAAATTATTCGGACTGGCTCATTCCAATAATTGGGCTTTTCTCTCTACTCCCTACGGCTACTGGTTCTTAGTGGAAATTCTGGGGTTTGTTTTCCTGCCGGCTTTCTTATTTGCCTATGGTGTAAGACACAGAGATGTCAAAGTTGTAAGATGGACGGCCCTTTTGACTGTAGTTGGAGTTGTCCTGAATCGAATTAACACGTCCATAATAGCCTTTAACTGGAATGCGGAAGAAAGGTACTATCCAATGTGGACTGAGGTTGTTATAACCATTGGCGTTATAACTATGGGAATTCTATCATTCCGCTGGATTGTGAATCGAATGGCTATTTTCTATGATCATCCTGACTATGAATAAAATGACCAATAACCAGATTCCAATAATCAAAATTGAAAAAGTCCTAAACTCAAAATTCAAAACTCTGGATTTTTGGTTATTTTGAATTTTGGATTTGTTTAGAATTTTAATATTTGATTATTGGAGCTTATTTGGTGTTTGATTATTGGTGATTGATGATTCAGAATTTCGGGAGGCTTTATGCAACGATTTAAGAAATATATCGATAAAGAGCTAAAATTGGCAAATGTTAAGGATTCAGATCAGTTAGAAACCTTTGGAATTATCTGCACTACTCTGCCGGATCCACCCGAAGATTTCGATGAATTCGAATTTACTACTGATTATGGCGGCCAAAATGTTGTAATAGGAGTGGCAGTACAGGAAGGGAAAATCAAGAGGGTCATGTTTGTTCTGGCTGATGAAAAGGAGCCCGATGTTCTTAGGCCTTTTACAGAAGCACAGCTAAAAGATTTTCTCGATCAGAGAGGTGAACAACTGGTTGGCTTTTTCGAATATATTACGCAGT
>JBFMEC010000101.1:0-8953 GCA_040753575.1 Nitrospirota bacterium
CAACTTTCGGGTGGATTTTGTGAAAATCGATTTCACTAAATCGCCTACAATCGATTTTCTCAGCCCAACCCATATCTACCTATTACCCATTTTTTACCTTGACACCTTTATAGGATGTCTTTTTAAAAGTACAATGTTCTACGTTCTATGTTCGATGTTCAAAGTTAACGTTATCTCTTTCGTTCGGATTTTCGTAAATAGCGTATAAATCCATTTATGAGATTTGTTAATTTAAAACATCGCTCAAGTATCTTCTTAAAAGTATCATCATTGATATAGCCTATATCCAACGCCGCATAACTCAAACTTTTGACTTCTGAAACCGAACCTCTTCAAATTATTAGAAACTGGATGAATTCTTTGTTGCTGCCTCTGTCAAAACCTTCAGCGATATTTGACGTAATGGAAATAGCTGCCCTCTGAATCTGATCTTTAAAACCATAATCTTTATTTTCCATAAAACTGTTATAAACATCCTTTACTAGCTGTCTTGCCTCTTTCCAGGCTTCTATGTCTTCGAAGTTCTCAATTTTCATTCAACTTTGAATATAGAACTTTGAACATATAGAATCATCTTTTCCATTTCATGATCAGTTACCAACTCTTACCTCTTTTAGCCTATCTATATACTTAAGAAGTTCACTAAAGATATTACTTCTTGCTCTCCATACTTCTAAACCGGCAATCCTGCCCTTCTCGTCAACCTCCATGAATAAATCCTCTCCAATCTCAACGGTATCCTTTATTCCACCCTCTTTAACAAGGATATATAGTATATCGGCTTCATGGTCGTACCTTACCTTTATCTGATTTTTACCCATCTTCCTTTCTCCTTCCTTTTCTCAATGATGTCTCTTTTAGAAGTGTCAATTACAGTAAAAACTTTTTCTTGTTCGGATGAATACACCACGATAAGATAATGGTCTTGTACAGTTTTTCTTTTGCCAACTGCAACCAAGTTTCCAGTCTCCAAATCTAACATAACTTCGTCCGGATGTTTCATAATTTCTTCTACTTCTAATTTTTGTATTTCTCTTTCTTTCAATTTAAGCTGAGCATGCCTGGTATAGTCAAGTTTCAATATCTCCTTCCCCCATCTGATTCCTTTGACACAATCTCCTCTCGATTTATCTCAATTTCCCTATCTATTGCTTGCCGATGATCGAAATAAAAAGCCAGCGCATCAAAAATTTGGGCAAGACTTAGATTAGGAAGTTCCCTCTGGATCTCCTCTGGACCTAAACCCATAAGGTAATATTCTGCAATGTTAGCAACCGAGGTTCTTGTTCCCTTGATGATAGGACTACCTCCGCAAATATTTTTATTTATTGTTATATGGAGATGATTAATTTTTCCAGGCTTTAACGTTTTTCTCATTCTTCCACACCCTCCTGGTCACATACCATGATCGAAATCGCTGTAAATCAACAACTTTTTTATAAATAGTTTCAAGAGTAACGTTCTTCATTTATTACCCCCTTTTATATACTATAAAAATAACACCATTAGGCTATCAATTGCAAAAGCATACGGGGTATAAATAGCAAAGAGCAAATAGCAAAGAGCAAACATAGAGCAGAGAGCCAAGAGCTCCTCTTAAATCCTATGAATTCTTTTGTGTTCATCTCTACCTCCTCCTTTTTTTGAAAGCCGTAAAGTGTTAAATTCCGTGAAGCGTAAAGTGTTAAGTCCGTTAAAGTGTAAAGCGTAAAGAGTCATTTTTTTAAAGATTTTATTAGTCCTGTTAACATCTTATCGATATCGTTCATCAGTACCGATAATCCCTTTAAAGACATTTCTTTTGTATATCCGACCCTAACAGCAATCTCTGGAAAATAAAATAGGGACAGCGACCATTTAAATAAGGACTTAATGGTCGCTGTCCCTATTTATATATTCAAAAGCGCTGATGCAAGTCCCGTCCCGGTAAATACGGTGTTTACTCGCTGAAATTTTGTCGGATATCCGACGGCGATAATCGGGATCCTGCCCTATCCGGACTGCAAGGGCAACGTATTCGTCGGTTGAGTTCACAACGGAATCCATCATCCCCATCATCTTCAGTATCCCGAAACTATGCCTCTGTCGCATGAATGCGCCGGGAAGGGTTACAATCGGTAGATTACAAGCGATGGCTTCAAAAGTAGAATTATTGCCAGACCACCCAGGGGTATCAAGAAACACATCACAAAGACAATTCATTCCAAGATACTCGTCCTGATTGAGCTCACCGAGAAAGACGATATGATCTTCAGGGCTGAGACCAAAACGTTTAAATGCCTCGTAAAGCCTTGCGCGGAATTGCTCTGTAACAGAGCGTGTAAAGTGTTCAACAAAGATGAACTGACAATTGCCAACTTCCAGGGCGATGCGGGCATAGATTTCGTCATATTGGGGGAGATGGGTGAATACTGCATGGCTGCATAAGTAGAGCACAGAGTCCTTTCGCAGGCCGAATGTTTCACGACTCACCGATGCAGGCTGGATATTCAGGGGGACATACGAGAAAGAAAGATTCGGCAGACGTATTAGTTGTTCGGTATAGTGGCTGTCTGCGTCAGCCGGTTCCATGAGATCACTGCTCAGATAATAATCGATTGTTGGAAGTCCCGATGTATCCGGATGTCCGAGGGTGGTACACTGGATGGGGGCAAATCTCAGCGCTGCAAGCTTCAATGTTACGGGGTCCATTCCTATTTCCGGATAAATGATTACGTGGAGGTTATCATCCCTTATGGTCTGGCAGAGCCTTTCGAAGGAAGTGATATCCTCCACAAACCGTGTGAATCCCTGCCGTGCCACAGCCGTAATATGATCTTTGATTCTCCCGGTATAATAGCCGTGGAGGCTGACCCTGTTCCTGTTCAGGTTTTCCACCCAGCCCCTCACAGGAATTTTCCAGATAGAATGATGATAGAAGTGACCTGACACTATTCCGAGGCGGATCGGCTCACCGGAGGAGACGGGCGGCATAGCCGGGCGATCTGCCCACTGCGGATATTTTGCGGCCATAATTCTGCAGACAAGTTCACCGTACATCTTCTGTAAATCTCTGTCATTAAAACCCTGTGCGGCAAGATAGAATGGTTGATGGCTTCCTACCGCTTCTATCGCAGCGTCAATATCCTGCGGCGTTTCAAGGGAGAGGCTTTCCTGCAATGTAACAAGTTCGTCATGATATTGCCTCCTTGCTCTTTCAATATCCGGTTGGTCAGAATAGACGACCGGAAGATGAGCCATGCACCGCGCCCAGCTTGCCTTGAAAAGATCGGGTTTCAATTCAAGCGCTCTGTCATAAGCCGAAATTGCCTCGTCGGTTTTTCCCTCTTCCTTCAGAGCATTGCCAAGGTCGTAATGCGTTAGGGAAAGTTCAGGGTTCAGTTCAAGGGCCTTTCGATAAGCTATTACGGCATTCTCAAGATCGCTCTTGTCATGAAGGGCGTTTCCGAGATTGCTCCAGACCTCTGCAAGATTCGGGTTGATCCCCAGGGCATTTCTGAAACTGGCCACCGCTCCGTCCAGTTGTCCCCTAACTTTCAGAATGATACCGACGTTGTTATGGACGTCTGCGTTTTCGGGATTGTAATGCATTGTCTTATAGTAACTGACCAGTGCATCGTCAAGCCGTCCTTGAGATTGAAAGATAACCCCAAGATTGTAATAGGCGTCGTCGAAATCAGGTTTGATCTCAATAGCCTTTTGATAACAGGTTATGGCCTCCTCGAGCTGTCCTTTCTGCTGCAATGCATACCCCAGATTGAGATGAGTCATTGCCAGATTCGAATTCAGCTCAAGTGCCTTCCTGAAATGAGTTATGGCATCGTCAAGCATTCCTTTTTTCTGAAGGACGGCGCCAAGACTGTTATAAGCATCGGCAAGTCCCGGATTCATCTCGATCACCTTTTGATAATATGTTATCGCTTCGTCAAGTTCACCGATGTCCTGAAGTATGCCTGCCAGATTATAGTATGCATTTTCATTGCCCGGGTTAATTTCTATTGATTTTTTAATGGAATCTACTGCAGCGTCAAAGTCTTTCTTTTGAAAAAGGAGTATGCCGAGGAAATGAAGCACATCGGCATTTCCAGGTTCCCGCTGAAGGATTTCCCGGTAGATAGGTTCTGCTTCATCCAGATTGCCCGCCTGGTGCTGTTCAAGAGCTGCCTGAAGAGATGTTTCACTATTCATCGTCTACCTCGCGATAAGAATTATGCATATATAAACCTCAGATGTTTTTTCACTCTTGAATTGTTCAGGTTCCTGCTGATATATCCCAAAAGGTTCCTTAAGTCTTCAGACTGCCTCGCCAGGCTCTCAGGATCGTTGCTCGCTTCAAGCTCATAATGGTATGCAACAGCGTCACCGGCGAAATAGTTAACCTTGCCAGCGAGGATTGATCTGATATTGAGGTCGATATCATCGAGCCACTGCATATAGCCCTCGGAAAAACCGCCAAGAGTGAGAAAGAGATGTTTGCTCATCAGCATGAATGCATCCGTATTGCTGAAAATATCCCGCTCGATCCCGGGGGTATAATTATAGAAACTACCATACCCCTTGTATGAAATTCTCAACCGCTCGTTCCTGTCAAGTGTGAGTTGAAGGCCGGCATGCTGTATCGTGTTATTACCGAGATGCAGTCTGACGCCTATTGTTCCTATTTCGTGTTCATTATCGGTATAAATCTGGACGCACCGTGATAGGGCATCGTTTAAGAGCGTTATATCATCATGACAGAAGAGGAGAAGTTCTGTCCCGGGGGCAAGGTGGGTTTTTACGATAGTATTCTTTATGGTGGCTGGAGAATCCAAAGGGAGCTCAAGAAAAATGATGTTGCCTTTATTCTTTACGGAATCATTTAGTGCATGAACGAATTCTGGATCAGAGCCTGAATAAGCAATATAGAGTTTATAATTCTGATAGCGTATTTTTCCGACGAGACTGTCAATGCAACGGATTAATGAATCATATCCATTTCTGGCATTAATTATAATTGCGACTCCGGGTTCCTCTCGGCATGTTACGGTGAGGTTTTCATACATGATGGATGGCGTTATCTTACAGGGCAGGCGGGATTTCCATTTGTCGAGAAAAACGATTCTGTTATGTTCCCATTCTCTGTTTGTCTCCCCGATTGATTTATGGATTATTTTAATATCAAAAATAACTCCGACCCGGACTCCTGCAAGGTGGTTCGAGAGACCAAAATCGACATCGTAGAAATGGAAACCTTTTATGTTCTCATCAAATGCCTTCCGGATTCTTTCTTTATGGACTGCAAAGAAAACCCCGTCCACCATGATTGTCTGGATAATTTTATCTCCGAAATCGCCGCTGTATCTATTCTCCCACGTTTCGAGGCTGCCGGTTTGAGGGTGTTTTCCCTCATGCCATACAATCCCTATCAGAAGATGACGCTCGTCCCACCACCTCCCGGACTCGGTAATGCTCGTGGTTCCTGCTTTCCCTAAGATCCCGAAATCACTCTCCTCAAAATGCCTGATCACTGTTCTGCCCCAGCCGGAGGAAGGTTCAAAAATAACATCGTCATGAGCGAAAACGACAACGGCATTCCGGGCGTCCTTGAGCCCTTTATTGTATATCTCTGTCAGAGAATAGGAGCCGCTGTTGACATACTGCAATATCTCAACGTCTTCAATCCCGCAAGTCTCTCTTAAGTGGCTGCAAAACTCCGTATTGTCCTGTCTTGTTGAAAAAACTACGGTGAGTGATTCCTTATTCATCAAACACCCTCACCCTTGCCCTCTCCATAGCTATTTCGCCGGGGATTTCAGTTGGTTTATAATTTCCTTGAAAACCCCGTAGACCATATCTATGCTGATCACCTCCATGCATACAAAATTCCTCGGGCAGTTAATCATGGTGCCTGCTGCGAATCTGTGTCTGCATCCCCGGCATGCAACGGAAGTATTGATGGGAATGAACATAGGCAGCGAGGTATCCAGCACAAACTCCGGCTGCGTCGCGCCGAAAAGGATGATATGAGGGGTATGCGTCGTTTGCGCAAAATGAGCAAGGATATCTTCATTCCCTATGAACAGCCTGCTCTTTGCAATCACCAGAGCTGTCTGCTGCAGCGTTAAAACATTGACGAGATTCAGATCGGGATCGAGAAAATCGGGATGCTGGGCAGCGGTTTTGCCGACTGTAACAATCTTGAAGCCATCCTGTTTTATACGTCTGCCAAGCTCGACATAATTCTGCCTGCTCCACTGCCTGCCGGGAACCAAATCGCTGAAATCGAGGGCTATGAATTCAGGACAGTCTTTCAAGAGGTTATCAACATAGTCTGCGTCCTTGTTTAAGGTATAGAGCGTTCCCGTCTTTTTCTTGGGCTTGACGCCGGCGATTTTGGCGTAACAATCGACGATATGTTTCCTGAAGTCTTTTTCATAAGCATAATCGAGATCGATGAATTCATTACACGGCACCGGTGAGTTGTAAGTGACATACCCGTCGATATCAAAGCATCCCTGAACGGCATCAGAGAAATTTGTCATGAGCAAGATCAGGCTGTCCGGGTTTTTTCCCTTGAGGGCCTCGATGATCGGAATGGTAAGGAATACGTCTTCAATCTCGGCCGACCGTTTTATCACAATAGTCTTTCCGAACCTCTTTTTTGCCAGATATGCATGCCACCGTTGTTTGAAAAGATGTTCGTTGACAATATAATACCCGGGGATGTCGAAATTGTTCTGTATTAATCTGACCGTTGTTTGACCCCTGTGATGCTGCCACTTTACATCGGCATTTCTCAGTAGATATTCGTCCTTCCGCAACCGGAGTGATAAATCCATGTCTTCAAAGTAATGGTACTGGAATTCTTCGCTGAAAAGCCCGTATCTTTTTGCCAGCGCTGCAGACATGATAAAGCAGCTGCTCTCGCAGTATTCAGGGCTGTTGGTATCTTCCCAGCCGCCTATCTTATCCATGCCAAGCGTGTTGAAAACATTCGTCTTCGGGCCTATCTGAGCAACCTTCGCATTTTTTTCAAGAACGTCGATCATAGGGGCAGCCCATGGTTCGAAGAACTGGACATCGTCATGAAGAACTGCGAAGTATTTTGTCTGCGTCCGGGAGAGATTCCGATTATGCGCAGCGGCAAAGCCGATATTTCTGTCACTATTAGAGATCGCGAGCTTCACCTTATGATCAGCGAGGGAAGAGCCGAAATGCTGCTGTACAATATTGACAAATTCTTTTGATCCTGACCCATTGTCGAAAATAAGAAGTTGAGTCATTTCCGGTGTGTATTGTTTTAGCGATTTCATGAGGTTCTGAAACATGTTCAGATCAGGATCGAGTACCGCAATGGATACCGTGAGCATTCATTATCTCCTTTTCATAGTTTCATGTCTATTTCAGGATTTGTAATTTTTTCACCCTCCTCTGAATCCCCTCCCATCAAGGAAGGGGGGATTAACACACCCTACACCCGCTTAAGAGAAAACTGCCCTCTTCCCTGGTGGGAGAGGGAAAGGGTGAGGGTATCTATATTATTTAAATAATTTGTTTAATATATCATATAAAAATCTCTTTTGTAAAAAGACCGAACCCTGTCAGGACGCTGACAGGTAAGAGATGTCGCCGTTTATCAAAGCCTGCAGATTTTCTCCAACGCGGCTGATCACAGATTTCCAGTCACAGGGTGACGGCTGCCGGAAAAGCTTCATGGTCGGATACCAGGGGCTGTCCTCGCGATCCGACAGCCACCGGCTGTCAGCAATAAATGGAAGCAATGTCCAGACTGGTTTGCCGAGTGCACCTGCTACGTGTGCCACAACTGTATCAACAGACACAATCAAATCGAGATTCTCGATAAGAGCGGCAGTTTCGGAGAAATCCTTCAGTTCCTCAGTGTGATCAACAATCTTCATACCCTCCGGAGGATTTTTTGCATCGCTTGCGTGTAATCCTACCTGTAGACTATAAAAAGTGGTATTCTCCAATCCTGCGAGTGGAGAAAAGAGGTCGAGAGGGTAGGAGCGGTTCCTGTCATCGTGACCCGCTGCCCAGACCAACCCGAGTTTCAGGTCCGCCGTATCATGCCGGATTTTATCTTTCCATTTCTGAACCATCACAGGGTTTGGTCGTATGTAGGGTATATTTGCCGGAATTGTTTCGATTGTTGTCCGGAAAACGAGGGGAAGACGTCTGATCGGGATAAAGATATCGAATTCCGACCGTTGAATTTTTTCTATAACCCTTTCCAGACCTTCGACACTCTGCAGCAGGGATATCAATTCTCTCTGGCAGTTGAGAATGACTCGTGCACCGCGCTCGGCAATCATCGGCGCATAGCGGACAAACTGAACGGTGTCCCCGAAACCCGCATCGGATTGCAGCAGGATAGTCAAACCTCTAATATCACAGGCGTCCCACATGCGTTTGTCAGGAATACGCTTCTGCCAGTAAGAATCATTGAATTTCCAGTAGAGGCTCCACCCCCTGGTCAGGTCGCCATTTTTCAGAATTATATAGGATATCTCAAATATCTGGTTTAATGCGGTATCATTAGGATCGATCTCGAGGGATTTTTCAAAACAGGTAAGCGCTTCATCGATCTGTCCTTTTTCTTTGAGAGCCGTACCAAGGTTATTGTATATAGCGGCATCCGACGGATTGAATTCGAGTGCCTTCCGATAGCATCCTACTGCTCTGTCGAATTCTCCTTTTTCCTGGAAAACAAGGCCGAGGCTGTTATAGGCAGCCGCACTGACAGGATTTAATTCCAGGAATTTTTGATAATACGAAGCAGCTTCATCGAGTTGCCCTTTCTCTTTATAGACGGTTCCGAGATTATAGTATGATGCGAAAAGTTCGGGGTTCAATTCGATCGCTTTTTGAAAACAGGATATAGCCTCACCTGTCTGTCCGCTCTCCTTCAATGCTATGCCGAGATTGTTATAGGCAGCCGCATTCGAGGGATCAA
>JBFMEC010000102.1:0-8884 GCA_040753575.1 Nitrospirota bacterium
AAAATATCTTCGTCGGTAATTCCTGAGGATGAAGGCTCAGCTATTGCAATTACATTATGTCCTGCTTCTCTCAAAGCTATAACCACACCATAACTGACACTTTCATCCACAACAATTTTCATACAGCTGCAATCTTTTCTGTGGCAAGGAAAGATGCGTATTCAAGACATGCAAGAATATCTTCTTTAGTCAGTCTTGGAAAATGTTTAAGGATTGTTTCGTGATCCTCACCTGCTGCAAGATGACTAAGGATTATGTGAACAGGAATACGTGTTCCTTTTATAGATGGCTCGCCACCACAGATATTAGGATCGGATACAATACGCGGATTCATATTTCCTCCATTTCTTGGTATTTATTTAACATTATAACAGAGAATTTGCCTCAACGAAATAGAAAGCCACCAGGTAAAGCTGATGTGCTTTCAAGTTACTCCTGTTTCTCAAGTATACAGCTTCAATTTCTTCAAGATAAGCAAAGTCAAATAAGTATTACATTTAAAAAGGATATCTATGCCAGAGTACACAGGAAAAAGAGAAAGGTACTTTAATTGGCTTCTAACTCTGTTAATAAGCCTTCTGATGTCTCTGGCCTCTATCCTCATTTATGACAGGTTCTTCGTCCAGAAAATAGTAGCAGTTGATGTAAAAGGCTACATTTCAGAACAAAGAGATTTATACATCTCAGGGAAAATCAATGACGAGCAGTTGAAGGCGAACATAGACAGGATGGAGAATGCTGTCATGAGCATACCAAAAAACAAGGTCATAATGATGGGAGATGCGGTAATAAGAAATGCTGAAGTTGTCAGGCCTTAAAGAGTCAAAAAATCTCAAACTGTTCTTGTTTTTCTTTCCTCTTATATTATGCGGTTCCCTTATACCCTCAAGGCTTTCTGTTTCTCTCACGCCATCCCTGGATCACAGGTTATTTTACCTTGACAGGTATCCTGATCCTTATGACATCAAAAAGTATAACTATGTACTGTTCAAATTCAGTTCAAGATATATAAATGATGGCAAATCGGTCAAGGCTATAAAGCAGGTTGCCTGTGACGAAGGGGAGATATTAAAGGTAGCCGGAAATGATTACTACTGTAATGACAATGAATATATAGGAAAGGCAAAGGAGTTTTCATTGAAAGGAGAGAAGTTGGAGAAGTTTATATATAACGGGACGGTTCCGGAGGGCTATGTCTTTGTGGCTGGCCGTCACAAGGATAGCTTTGATTCGAGGTATTACGGTTTTATAAGGAAGAAGGATATTAAAGCCATCGCATATCCCCTTTGGTAACATGTGGTAACATGCGTACAAAGTTAAGACCAGAAGAAAGAGAATTATTCCTGACAAGAAAACACTGGATTGTGCTTTTAAGACCCTATGCAATCTTTCTGCTGGTAGGAGTCCTTACTCTTCTCATACATACTGCAGATTCTGATAATAAGTTAACTGCCCTTAAACAGCCTGCTTTCATTGTAATGCTCTTTACTGTCGCATATGTCATTTATTGTTTCTACGAAAGGCAATTCAACATATGGGTCGTGACGAATATGAGAGTAATAGATGAATGGGGTGTATTCTCCCATAATGTAAAAGAAAGCCCTCTGGACAAAATAAATAATGTTTCCCACAGGCAATCTATAATCGGTCAGATATTCAACTTTGGCAATGTAGAGATCCAAACTGCTGCTGAGCAGGGAGCAACGGTATTAGAATTTGTCAGCTCTCCCAAAAAATTACATGAGGCTATTGTTTCCGCACAACAGGATTTCATGAAGGGCTCCAAAGAGTTTCCTGAAGGAGACAGGAAGAAGTGCCCCTTTTGTGCGGAGACAATCAAGGCAGAAGCTATAATCTGCAGGTATTGTGGTAGAGAACTCCAGATTTGCGAGCCAGAGCTAAAAGTTCAAACAGAAGAAAATTTAAAGGTCGGAGACTCGACTTTTCGAGAATGCCATGATCCGAAGGAATACTGGAGGTCCTGGTGAAAAGAGTTTTAATCTTGGTCATTACTTTCCTTCTACCCTTCACACTGATCAGTGCTTATGCAGAACAGAAAATTCCATTCATGGACTCCACTCTTCAAGAAGGTAAACCATACTATTCAGACATAAAAAGAGGCTGGTGGTGGTACGAAAAAGCTCATGAAAAAGAAAAGAAGGGCGAAGACTCGACTTTACGCGGAGAAAGACAATCTGATAGGACAAAACATAGGGTCCTGCCTTCTTTAAAGAATTACACATATGGACAATTATGGAATATGCATCCTGATGATTTTCAGCCATTGCTAATGGATTTTCAGAAAAAGGCTGTTATGTCTCCAACAGAGGAGAATGTGAGGGAGTATTATGTGTTCTATCTCAAATTCAGTTTTGGGTGCGTCCTGTGGGTAATAATTATAGCCACAGCCCTCAAGATTACTCCAAATTACCGGCCAGAATCTGTTCAGGAGAAGGTCGTCGAGATAACTCCTCGTCTCCGGATTCTCCAGAATCACATAATCCTTGCTTATATTCGCTTTTTTAATCTCACTTATCAGCCAGTTCTTTTTCATTGGCTATTCACCTCCGTAACGCACTCAAGAGCCAGCTTTCTTGAGATCTCATAAATTCAGAAAGTGCTTTGTTCAATCACAAGATCACAATTCTGTGAACGGCAATGCAATAACTTCCAGACCTCCTAAATATTGCCAGGTCGTAAAAACTAAATCAGAAGGCATCTGAGAAAGAATACAAATAAACTATCTGCTTGCGGGAAGCATTTCTTTTTCAACACTTTTGGCAATCAGATATCGTATGTACGAGTTATAAGATATACCTCTTTTGCGAGCAAGCATTTTAATCTTTTTCAGCACCAACGGATCAAACTTCAGGGTAACAGGTGTAAGCTTTGGCCTCTTAAAAATGTCCCTGCCTTCTTCAAGCTCGTCCCAGTAATCTGCAATTGAGTGTGTTTCCCAAAATTTTATTTCTTCTTCCTCTGTTTTGAACTCCGGAATTTTTTTCATTATTTGCCCCTTTTCTTATACAATTTTTTTGTTTTTTCATCCATATCCATTGCTGTAATTACCCTTGCGGTACCTTTTCCTCTTAATACATAAACGATAAAAAGATACCTTCCTGATACTGTATAACCAAGCATATATCGGGTTCCCTTGCGGCCTTTTTTAATCCATGGCTCGTCATCAAATGCCACATCTTCAACCTCATCTGGCGATACATTATGCTTCGCAATATGTTCAATATTATTATCATCCCATTCGAACCAGGTTATTTCCATATACTATTTTAAAATAAAGATAAAAGATATTGCTTTTGTAAATATCGTTTTATTAGCGTGTGACCCGGATAATCGGCTTTTGCGAGAGCGCATCCAGTATTTCGATAAGCCGCGGCCTTTTCCGGTTCGCTTCCTTCAGCCTTTGCAGATAGGTGTCCCATTCGTTTGCTCTGCCAAGGTGTTTAAATATTTTTTGAGCCTTTCGCAGATACGCAGCACCTTCGGCATATGCAGCCACATTGACCCTGGAAATATAACTTTCGGCGATTCTTTTCCAGATTGCGACCGCTTTGTCAGGATAATTGTGCGCAATCGTTATTGCCACCCTGTCTTCCAGATTATCCCACATCCAGTCTTTTCGCCTTTGTTTATGGACATCGTACCACTTCAGTACGTCATCAACTCGCTTCTCGTGGATAGCAATCTCGATCAGGACGTCTGTAAAAGGTTGATTCCCTTCACGAAAACTAACAGACTTCTCAAGCCCCGTATCCGGCAGGGGCCAGTCCATGCGTGCATCTTGGGGATTTTTTCCGGTCTTCAGAAAGTGCAGAATCGCCTCTCTGACGTGAGGCCATACCTTTGCCTTCTCAGAAGCTTTTCGGAGCTCTTCAAATGCCTTGAGACCAGGATTCTCGAAAAACTCATCCGCACAAATCGCTGCAACATACAACCAATCTTTTTGGCGGCTTCGTATATCCAGCAAGTCCTTCTTCAGAAAGCCAGCAATGCCGGGCCACTTCTTGCGAGTTGCCGTTATCCCTTTGTGAATCCATTCCTCTGCTTCCGTTGTACGACCGGCCTTTCGAAGCTGTTTCACCAGACGTTCATAGCTGTGGGTTTTTTCTGCTTCCTTTATACATAAAGAGATAACTTCCGCCTCCCGGCCGGCATTCTCCAGTGCCCTAATGATTTTGTTTGTCAAACGGTCTCGCCGGTAATTCCGGGAAAACGAATCCTCACCATGCACATCGTACTGATTATCCTTCAAGCGGCTGATAAGACGATCAGCAAGAGAACTCCAGTCTTTTTTGCTGAAACTCCGTTTCCAAAACTCCTCCAGGCCGTAACAGAGATCGTATTCATCACTCAACTCGAAGTCGACGGCCCGTTGCATCTTATCGACGTCAGACAGTAAGCATTCCCCCAAGGCTTTAAAGACGATCGTCATCGATTGAGCCACCTCATCGGCGGTTTCCCCTTCATCATGCGATTGTTCAACTTGCGTGATCCCAGCGGAAAAAAGCTTTTCACCCAGTCGCACTACTTCGTCTGCATGATTTTCGTCAAGCAGTTTCTGGAGGCCAGTCCGTACACGCGAATAGTCAGGGATATAACCTCTGCGGTTCCAGTGGTTTTGCCAACCAGGTTCTCTGCTTGCCTTTTCGATTTCCCTTTCAACTGTCTTTACCAGTACTGAAGGCTTGCTGCTCGTTATTCGTACTTTGTAATCCAATTCTTCTGTGATCTCAGGGTGCCGTACAAGAATACCGGTAATCAAATCAATCAGGTCATTTTTAGTTTGGCGTTGAAGATAGTCGTTAAGCTTGGTGTCTGCCGATGCTTTTTCCGATTCTGTGAAGGATTTATCATTACTCTCGGTTTCATCATCAAACAGATCATTATTGTCCTCTTCATCAGAATATGCGGTTCTTCCTTGCTTGATCAAAACCAGCCGCTCGTCGTTTTTGTCTGCATTAAGCACGTCCCCGCCGTTTTCAAGACAGTCAAGATATTCAAGGATAACTGCCACCGCATGCTTGCATGCTGAATGGTATGGACAAGTGCAGATGGAAGAAAGCACCCCTTCATCAAGTGAGACTTTGGTCGCATAAGTGGTCGATCCCTCGACCCACGCGACAAGCTCTCCCGACTCGGTGATCGCCAGCTCTCTGACGGATTTGCTTCGCTGATATGATTTTCCCCGTGACACAATTTTTGAACCTGCCCATGACTCCATGTCGAACCATGAGAGGTTCTCAAAATCCTTCTTTGCTTGTCTGCTCATCCCTTGTGCATCCTCCATTTCAACAGTGCACTATGAGTTTAACCAAAAGCAGATGCACTTATCAAACAGGAAAAAACCAAGGGACATTTCCATATTTTTATTACTTCCTTTTGTGCGTAGAGAACCCACCTTGGAGACATTTTCACCATGCATTTCGATGGACAGCCGTTCAATATCGCTTCTGTCATACTGCGGAAGAGCGGAAGGCTGTTAGTTGGGAAGGCATCAGTAGTTAGGGTTGTTAGCCAGGAAGTACCACAGGCTTCCTATCTTCCTAACTTCCAGTCTATAATATGCAATGGCCAGACTAAAAACCTTATTGTTTTCCAGAAAGCTGATGAGCTAAACGTGAGAGGAAAATGCGTGGACAATCCCTGGATTTCAATAATAAATGCCTCACCTTTTCTACTGAAACAGACTATATAATTTGCTACAATGCGAGGCACATATGACCAATTCTTTGTTTATATCAACCAGCTTTGATTATTCCTGCCCTGCCTTTTCCTTGACCTTTTTCCAGGTCTTGTCAGGATCAAATATCTTCACGGCCTCTGCTATGCGCTTCGTATTTTTGCCGAGATTCTTTTGGTAAATGATCCCATCTTGGTTCACAATAAAGGTCATGATGCCGGAATTCCCGTATTCCGCGGGATACGCCACAAGCGCAAAGCCGAGGATCATCTTCCCCTTTACCACATAATTGTATGCTCTTCCGTTGGCATGTTTCCCCTGGCCCTTAAGGATCTTGAAATAATACCCATGGAACGGCGAGAGGTCCGCATTGGCGTATCCTTCCTTTGCTGCCCGCGCGACAAGAGGCCCGAGAGGACTCTCTTCTTCGCCTTCCTTCGCCTCCCAGTAAAGTCCGTCTCGTTTCCCCTCGGTGCTGATCAATCTCTGGGCAAATTCGACTTTGCCGCCGCCCATGCAATCTTTGGTCGCGTATTCATGCTGTGCATCGACATAGGCATGAAGCACGTCTATAACATGCAGCTCATTTCTGCCTATTCTCCGGTTCAGGATCTCTTGCTTCCCTTCCCGGATGTCAAAAACCCATCTTGCGCCCTTCTTCACAATAGGAATAGGCATGGGCCAGTTGTCGGTACCTACGCGAAGAGTCATTTTATCCGGCGATTCTTGCTGAAGGGTGTTCATCTGGTCATAGGCATTGAGAAATTTTTCACGTTCGGCCATGTCTGCCACTTCATCGCCTGAAGAGATCAATTCTCTGCTCCCTGGACCCAGTATCGCCATCATTTCTTCCATGTCATTCGCCCTGACAGCAGCGACCAGAGACTTCACCGCCTCCTCAGGCGAGGAAGAGCTCTTCTGCGTCTTGCCTGCGGCCTGCGAGGCCGGAACGGCCACTAACAAGGTAATGACAACGGCTATCAGACAAGCTATCAAAATCAGCCGCCTCTTCTCTGTCCTTTTATAAAATGTGACGCTATTCATTTTTCCTCCCTTATCATATATCTCTCCTCAAAGAATTCACGACAGCCTTCTGTTTCTTTACCTGCGGGGGCCTCCGCTTTTACCGCTGCCGCGGAATCCTCCGCCTTGCTGTCTCATGTCGCCGCCTGGACGCCTTATCTCACCGCCGGGGCGCTTTATTTCTCTGCCCGGACGTCTTATTTCCATGCTCCGGCGGCTTTCGCCACCGCGTTCGCCTGCCCTGCGCTCAAATCTTCCATCTCCGATTCCCCTGAAGGGAGTATCCCGTCTGGGAATGCGCTCAATTCTTTCCCGCTCGGCTTCCACCCGGGGTACAACCGCCCGTTCCCGGCGTTCGACAGGACCCCGCGATGGTTCCACTGCCCTTCTTTCAATGCTTCTTGCCGGGAATCCGCGTGTTTCCGGACTCGCCGGTGACACTCGTGGCGGTCTCGCCCCGAAGCGTTCACTTGTTCTCCTGTCCCTGTAAGCAACCCCTCTTCTATGGCGAGGGTCATGCCGCCAGAAAGGTCGGTCGAAATCCCGCTTGACGTGCTTATGGAATAGGCGCGTTTTATGGATGTCTATGTGGATGTGATGGACATGCCAGTCGAACCAGACCCATGAGAATAAGCCAAACCCGATAAAAATGCGGGGTCCAAAGCTGATAAACCCGCCGGTGATAACAAAGCCAGGCGGATAGTACCAGTAATAAGGAGGATAAGCAGGATACCACCAGGGACCATATACGTAGAGCGGATCATAGACCGGTACATAGACAACCTCAGGGTCAGCCGGTTCGATCCTGATAATTTCCCTTTCGACTATGACTTTCTGTTCTTCTGTCGTCTTAAGGTTTCCCTGCTCCTGAGCTTTACGGCGCAATTCTTGTATAGTCTCCATAACCTCATCCTCTTGGCTAAAAAAGGCATCTCCAAGCTTTCTCGTCTGGTCGAGTTTATCGCTCATGGCGAAGAGGACATCCGGGAAATGACAGAGTGATTTTACACTGGGGTCCCAAGTCTTCTCCTTCAGAGCTTCATTCAATGCATCGCCTTTCAACTCTTTGTTCTGACGCAGCCAGCGCTCGGCCTCGACGATCTCGAGCGGATAGGTCGATGCCATCAGTATCTGGGCGATCAAGGAATCGGGATACAGGGCGATCGGCGCAAGCATCTGCGTCAGTTCTTCCTTTTTGAACCTGTAGGCCTCCTCAGGTTCGCCGGCATCCTGTGCCGGTATTCCCGGCGGTATCACGAGCATGGCGATGATCATCCATGCCAACCCCCGCATAATAATTGTTGCGACTCTCATAGTGTCTCCTTTTTTACCTTTTTGAAAAATCCATGTTTTGAACTGCTGTAAAGTCATCAATTATTCTCATAAGAACAAAAGGGCGGAGAAGTACCAACGTCCAAAAATTTGGGGGAACTATAAGACCCTTTTCAGATTCAGAAAAATTCAAAGCTTGACGCATGATTATTTTTATCAGAAATAAAATAATAAATATGTCAGCTAAGGTCTGATTTTTTGTAAGAACATTACTCTTTGTTTTGTAAGTATTCGACCTACATGATTTATTTTTATCAAATCAGATATTGAATAAATAGGTACTCACAATACTTTCACCCAAGGTCTAAAAACAACTTTCAATTTGGGAATATAATTTACTTTGTTTTTATTGATTATAGCAAATCGAGAAAGACTTGCTATGTGGATGAATCCCTTGAGGACATTGTTGTTACTAAGATTGCATTTCAACGGGCAGCCAATCAATTTCTTCTGTCATGCAGCGGAAGGGCGGAAGGCTGTTAGTATGGAAATGGCTGATAGATTAGACAGAATCAGTTGCAATTTGCCTTACTAAGAATAAGAAATTTAAGATGTAACTTAAAATGCTTGAAGACAAAAATAATATACTCGGCAATATCAGAGATCTTGAGGCACGTCTGAAGGAAATAGATAACGAACGAGAACAGTTCAAGAACCTTCTGTCTTAAAGATATTGAAAAGACATTATGAAATTATGAAATATAGTAAAGATCAGAGAAATTTATTAAGCCCGACTAATTGATTTCATTTATTGACAACCCCTTTGTTTTAGGTGTATAAGAAAAACAAAGAATATTTAAATAGGAGGGAAATTATGGCCTATTATGTAAT
>JBFMEC010000103.1:0-6197 GCA_040753575.1 Nitrospirota bacterium
ATAATAAGCTTCCAGGCTGTGCAGCATATGCTTGCCGATATGGCCACTGAGATAGAGGCAGCAAGGGCACTCGTATATTCCGTGGCGAGACATATAGATAGCGGTGCCAGGGATATAACTAAGGAATCCGCCATGGCGAAAGTTTTCGCCACGGATATGGCGATGCGCATCACCACCAACGCTGTACAGGTTATGGGCGGCTCCGGATATATGAGGGAATATCCCGTTGAGAAGATGATGCGCGATGCAAAGATTCTCCAGATTTATGAGGGTACAAATCAGATCCAGAGAAACGTAATCGGCCAGGCATTGATAAAGGAAGCGGCAAGAAAATGAAGGCGGTGGTTTTAAAGAGAATCTGCAAGATTGAGGAAAATCAAACACCTCTTGAGCTCGTTAATTTGCCGGTACCACTTCAGGGAGAGAAGGAGGTTTTGGTAAATGTTTCAACCTGCGCGGTTTGCCATACTGAACTGGATGAAATTGAAGGGAGGATTCCACCCAGGAGGTTCCCCCTTGTCTTGGGACACCAGATAGTTGGAAGGGTAGAGAAAACAGGCATCGGAGTAAATACATTAAAGGTTGGTGATAGGGTTGGGATAGCCTGGATTCACTCGGCCTGTGGAAAATGCAGTTTCTGTCTCGAAGGCAATGAGAATCTCTGTGACAAATTTGAAGCCACAGGTCGGGACGTGGATGGAGGATATGCACAATATACTACAGTTTCAGAGGATTTTTCCTATAAGATTCCTGATATCTTTTCAGATTCTGAAGCAGCTCCGCTTCTCTGTGCCGGCGCTATTGGTTATAGATCTTTGAGATTGACAAGGATTCAAGATGGACAGAATCTTGGACTTATCGGGTTTGGAGCTTCGGCCCATCTTGTTATCAAGATGGTCAGGCACAGATATCCAAACTCGAAAGTTTTCGTCTTTACAAGAACCGAAAGGGAGAGAAGTTTTGCTGAGGAACTTGGGGCCTTCTGGACCGGCGGGATTGCAGATAAGTCTCCTCAGAAAATGCACTGCGCCATCGATACAACGCAAGTCTGGCGACCCGTAGTTGAGGCCCTTAAAAATCTGGAAAAAGGGGGAGTCCTGATCATTAATGCAATTCGGAAAGAAGAAGCAGACAAGGAATCTCTCTTGAAACTGGATTATCCAGGCCATCTCTGGCTTGAAAAAGAGATCAAGAGTATTGCCAACGTTACACGAAAGGATGTGAGCGAATTTCTGGAATTGGCATCCGAAATTCCTATCAGGCCAGAGATTCAAGAATTCAGATTAGAGGAGGCGAACAAAGCCCTCGTTGAACTCAAAGAGAGGAAGATCAGGGGAGCGAAGGTTCTAAAGGTTGACTAATTTTTTTCTTAACCTGATTAATCCTGCTTCAATTCTTGTGAAGGTAACAGATTTTCTATTGAAATCATTCAAATCTATATCGAATTTGCGGGCTATCTTTCTGACTATCGCGAGAGGCTCCGGATCGGCCTTTTTCCAGTAAGGTCTCAGTTCCCTTAGAAAAATATTCACCGTCACAGGGCCTACCCCGTAGAAATTCAACAATCTTCTCTCCAGATCCTTCTTGTCTTTGGATTCTTCATAAAGCCTTTTCAGGCTGCCATTATATTCTATTAAAAGTTTTTCACAGATCCTTAAAATCTTCGTGGATGTTTTAAAGTCGTAACGGACGTATCCACCTTCTCTCATGACGGGATTTACCAGAAAGTCCCAGCCGGCTTCTAATATCTTCTTTGGTTCCAAAATATTATATTTCTCGAAGGTTCTGTAGGTGTTTTTCGCAATCCTCTCTGATATTCTTGCCCCGAAGAGTGTGCTGGCTAAAAACCATTTGAAAAGCTCGTCGTCTGTGTTCTGTGCCAGCTCGATTCCTAACTCCTCGGAATATAATAAAGTCTTCTTTAATTCCTCTAAGGTAACGGACATATTTTTTTCTTTTTCAAAAATTATATCATTTACAAACCTTGTATTTTGTTTCGACTGATGCCTACGTCATTTCAGGGTCAATAGGACACGGGCCAAACTTCTATTGGTAAGTGCTGATTTGGTATAATGGTGCGAGAAACATGATCAACATTGAAAATATAAAAACCTTTGTCAAAAAGACTCTTGGCTGTTCCTGTCCTGAAGAGGTTTTCAAATATATAGACTGTCAATCCAACATAAAATTAAATGATGATATCTTATTAAGCAACAAAATTAATATTGGTAACAGGCTCCTGATATACGTCGTACAGAATAATGATCAGGATACCCTGAAAGATGTTTTACCTCTTCTTGTTAATACCGGGAAAAAGGAAAGAGATGATTTAAGATTCAACAGATTTCGCCTTGTGATAGCCACTGATAAGCTGAGTGAAATAAAAGAGAATGCCGAAATCATTTTCCAGAAGATCGAAAAAGATGAAAAAATTCATCTACATATTGTGTCAAAAAAGGACATCCCGGTATTCTTGAAGCCTGGTTAATTCAAGTTTCTCTAAAGACTCCTGCCATTTACATGATCAAAAATAAATCCGTATAATATCATCTTGATATCAGCTATCAGCTAAAAAAGCAATATTACTCTTTCAAAGCAGGGGGAGATAGACAGTGAACATAATTATCTGTATAAAGCAGGTTCCTGATACGGCTGAGGTGAAAATCAATCCAGAGACAGGGACTCTTATAAGGGAAGGGGTTCCAAGTATCATAAATCCCTTTGATTTACATGCTATCGAGGCAGGTCTTCAGATTAAAGAGAAGGTTGGGGGTAGGGTTTCTGTTTTGACCATGGGGCCTCCTCAGGCAGAAAATGCCTTAAGGGAAGCCTTATCTATGGGCGCTGATGAGGCTATCCTCCTTACGGATAGGGTCTTTGCTGGCTCTGATACATGGGCAACCTCGTATACTCTCTCGAAGGCCATTTCGAAGATCGGTGCTGACATAATAATCTGCGGTAAACAGGCTATTGATGGAGACACAGCTCAGGTAGGCCCCGAGATGGCAGAGTTTCTGAATATCCCTCATGTCTCATACATAAGAAAGATTGAAGAGATCACGGAAAATTCCATAAGACTGCAGAGGTTAATGGATGAAGGCTATGACATTGTTGAATCTACCCTTCCGGTACTTTTGACGGTAGTAAAAGAACTGAATGAACCAAGGTTGCCTTCCCTGAGAGGAAAAATGGCAGCCAGGAACGCAGAGATAAAGAAATGGGGTCCCCCCGATATCGGGGCAGATGAAAATAATCTTGGCCTCAGGGGCTCGCCAACTCAGGTAAAGAATATATTTGCACCAGAGGCAAGATCAGAGAAGAGGATACTTGAGGGAAGACCTGAAGAGCAGGTTGATGCATTGATCCAGGAATTAAAAGAGTTCAAATGTCTGTAATCGTCAACGTGGATAAATGTACTGGTTGCGAAGAGTGCCTTGCCTCCTGTCCTTTTGATGCGATCGTAATCAAAGAGGGTAGGGCTTTTGTCAATGAGTACTGTCAGGTATGCATGGCCTGTATAACTGTATGTCCTGAGGGGGCTATCATTGAAGTTGAAGGGGAAGAATCAAAAGGCAGAGATATTCATGGATTCAAGGGAGTATGGATTTTTGCCGAGCAGAGGGGTGGTAAAATTGCGCCGGTAGCCTATGAACTTTTAGGAGCCGGAAGAAAGCTTGCTGATGAACTTCAGACAGAACTTTCGGCGGTGCTTTTTGGTACTTCCGAGGAGGGCGATAGAGAACTGATAAAATGGGGTGCCGACAGGGTTTATCTCTCTCAGGATCCAATCTTTGAAAAGTTTAACGACGAACCCTATTCACAGTTGCTTTCATCTCTTATCAGGGAACATCGCCCGGAAATAGTTCTCGCTGGTGCTACGCCAATAGGCCGCTCTTTTATACCGAGAGTTGCGGCAAGATTAAGAACCGGTCTTACGGCGGATTGCATATCCCTTGCAATAGATAAGACGTCAGGAAACCTTCTTCAGATAAGGCCTGCCTTCGGTGGAAACATAATGGCAATTATCCTCTGTCCGAATAACAGGCCACAGATGGCAACAGTGAGGCCAAGGGTAATGAAGCGGGGAGAATATAATGAAAATAAAGAAGGTGAGATTATACAGGTTAAGGCGGAGGGCTTAACTTCCCGGACAAAGGTTCTGGAAACTATTAAAGAAGCCTCGGACATCACGGTTAATTTACAGGAGGCAGAGATTATCGTCTCAGGAGGGAGAGGGCTTGGAGATCCGAAGGGGTTCAGACTTCTTGAACAATTGGCAGAACTCCTTGGAGGTGCCATCGGAGCTTCCAGGGGGGCCGTAGATGCAGGATGGATTTCTTACAGCCACCAGATTGGTCAGACCGGAAAGACGGTATGTCCAAAGATATATTTAGCCTGTGGCATCTCAGGTGCAGTCCAGCATTTAGTGGGCATGCAGTCATCGGACATAATTATCGCCATAAACAAAAATCCAAAGGCACCCATATTCAATGTGGCAACTTTCGGGATCGTTGGCGATGTTTATGAAATAGTTCCACTTTTGATAAAAAAGATAAAGGAGGTTCGTGAAGGCTGAGAATAAAAATAGAGTTGCCTTTGTCTTTCCGGGTCAGGGTTCTCAGTATGTCGGGATGGGAAAAGAGATCTTTAATAATTTTGAAGCGGCGAGGGAGGCATTTAAGGAAGCTTCGGATGCACTCGGCTATGACGTCGGCAGCCTCTCCTTCAATGGCCCCGGGGAGGAACTCAACAAGACCTTTAGGACTCAACCTTGTATTCTCACGGTGAGTATTGCAGTCTACAGGGTAGTGGCATTAAAAGGAGTAATACCATCAGTCGTTGCAGGCCACAGTCTTGGAGAATATTCAGCCCTTGTTGCAGCAGATGTTCTATCATTTAAAGATGCCGTAAAGCTCACAGAGGAAAGAGGAAAGTTTATGCAGGAGGCTGTTCCGGAAGGCAAAGGACTTATGGCTGCAATTCTTGGACTCGAAAGGAATGTGGTTGATGATGTATGCCTCTCATTAAAATCAGGTTATGCCTCACCTGCGAACTACAATTGTCCCGGGCAGATAGTGATCGCCGGGGAAAAGGATGCTGTTGAAGATGCAATGAAACTTGCCAGGGAGGCTGGAGCAAAAAGAGTTATCTCCCTGGCAGTTAGTGTTCCCTCGCACTGTACGTTGATGGCCGATGCGTCAAAAAAACTTGCGGAAGCACTGGATGAAATAGAATTTAAAGATCCGGTGATTCCTATTGTGAATAATGCAGATGCTATGTTTCTCAATGACACTGAGGGCATAAAGAAATCCCTTATCAGCCAGCTCAATAGGCCACTATTGTGGGAAGACTCTATAAGGGTTATTGTGGATTCAGGCATAAATACATTTGTGGAAGTTGGTCCGGGAAGGGTTTTGTCGGGTCTTATAAAAAAAATAGAACCCCCGGCAACAGTTTTTAATGTTGAGGACGGCAAAAGTCTTGAGAAAACACTGAGGGAACTAAAGGCTGTTCACTAAAACTGATTACTTGATTTACCAGCTTCCTCCGCCACCTCCTCCAAATCCGCCTCCGGAGAAGCCGCCACCTCCGGAACCACCACTAATTCCGCTTCCCCTCGGAGCGGAAAATATTGCCGATGTAAGACTTGACGTCACTGAATTTATAGAACGGGAAAAACTGTGGGGATTAAAAGTTCTAAATCCCCCTGGCGATACATACCATTCAGGAGGTTCCTGGTAGATACCCTCGAAGGCCTTTGCCCAGTTGTCAGCAACATCCAGGGCAATCGCAGAGATTGACTATTGCTGATGCTTCTCTTATTGGCGCCTTCCAATAATTACCAGTTACATTCCAGTAGAGATCGTCATGGTCATTGAAAAGGAGTATTGCCTTTTCTACCTTATAGATAATTACATAGGTCTGCATACCACTCACATACTCATCGGCGTCACCAATCCGGATGTTAATAACATTTCCTGTTTTCTTTACGACATAGCTGGACATCAATGTCTGACCATGAAGACCTTACCGTATTTCTCAAGCGAATTAGTTTGTTATATATGAGTATCCCAAAAAATATAAGGAGAACAATTATTACCAGGATAGCGAGAATCGCAATCATCTTTACCTCCCGTATAATCTTCTATAAATAATTGAAGAATGTTAACAAATTTTTATTAAATAATCACCAATCA
>JBFMEC010000103.1:6297-8861 GCA_040753575.1 Nitrospirota bacterium
CAGGCAGGAAATGAAATAAAAAAGGAGACAAAGCATCTCCTTTTTTACAGAAATAGATTTTAGAAATTAATATCTTCTCTCGAACTTCTCGCCTTCACAGACCTCTTTTGTTGTATCCTTTACGAGCCTATCATCTTCCCAAACCCTTTCGCGAATCTTTCTACATCTCGTCTGCTCGTCATAGGATACCGGGTCAGCCCTGTAAACCCCGCGCCCATCTTCGGTTCTATATTCTACAGGTCTCCCTGTCACTGCCGATTCTCTCGATGCCCTCATTGAAATGTCTGTAAGAGTTGCTCCGGCCACAGCGCCAAGGGCACCACCGATCACACCACCTCTCCAGGGATTATGGCGGTCAAGCAAGGCGCCTGCGATGCCTCCAAGTACAGCACCGGCACCCTGAGCATGATACTGTGTGCACCCGAAGGTCAAAATAATCAACGCCAAAACCACCATTAATGAAACAATTTTTCTCATAGGGCCTCCTCTTCAAATTTTTTAAAAATATAACATTTCAAAGAAAGCTAATACAAGGACTAATTTGAAAAAGTAAGCACCTCCGATTCCAGAATCTCCTTCCAGAGATTTAAGAATTCACCGAGTACGCCATGAAGAATTAGATAAATGTCTTCAATTTCCTGCTTCTCACAGGGTGCCTCAGTTTCCTGATAGCCTTAGCCTCTATTTGCCTTATCCTCTCTCTGGAGACATCAAAATCCTGGGCAACTTCTTCCAAGGTGTAAGGAGAATCATGACCTATCCCGAATCTCTTCCTTATAATATCTGTCTCCTTTGGGCTGAGAGTATAGATAATCTTCTTTATATGACTTTTAAGGTCATTGTTAATCAAAATTTCAAGAGGGGAGGGTGACCTCTTATCTTCAATAAAGTCCATGAGATGGCTGTCCTCATCAGCACCGATAGGAGATTCAAAGGATATGGGAACCTTTGTTATCTTTTGAATGGACGTAATCTTTTCGACGGGCATATTTATTTTAGAAGCAATCTCTTCCGGAGATGGTTCACAGCCAAGCTCCTGGACGAACTCTCTTGTAGCCTTTGAAATGTGATTCATAAATTCGATCATATGTACCGGAATTCTAATTGTCCTTGATTGATTGGCCAGGGCTCTGTTTATAGCCTGTCTTATCCACCATGTGGCATAAGTGCTGAATTTATAGCCCCTTCTGTATTCAAATTTTTCAACAGCCCTCATCAATCCAATATTACCTTCCTGAATGAGATCAGGAAAGCTTACTCCCTTCCCGATATACCTCTTTGCAATGCTGATCACCAGTTTCAGATTGGCCTCAATCATTTCTCTTTTAGCCTCCAGTATTTCGGACCTGACTTCAGAAAGAGTAATCATGATCTCTTTCATCTTTTCATATTTCATACGGACAGAAGATTCATAGTCTTTTATTTTATTCTGGCAGGAGCGACATCTCTTTATGAATGAACCTACCACCTCTTCTGACAAGCCCTTTGAAGTTTCTGCGGGTTTGTCCCCTTTCTTTCCGTTATTGCCTTTAACATCATATCCATGGGTTTTTAATCTTTTTTCAAGCATGGCAATTTCACTCTTGATTTCCTCTATTTCTTTTATTTTCATTTCCATTTCATCAGAAATAGAATAGAGGACATTTTCTTTGAGATTCAAATTCATGACCTTCTCTAATAGCCTCTCCTTTTTTGCGCCGAATCCCCTCTTATCAAAAGAATTATTTTTCGAGCCTTTCAGAAAGGATTTATCATTATTGGGATATAACTTTTTTATCTGTCCCATAATCGAAAAAAATCTTCTGCTTTCATTCGCGGCTGCCTCACCAGAATCTCCATCATGGATAATTTCCGCCAGTTGAATCTTGCCCTTTCTTGCCGATTCCCAAAGGGAGATTAGTTTCTCCAGGGCAAAGGGCAGCGAAAAGATAACTCTCGTAATCTTTTCATTGCCTTTTTCGATCCTTTTGGCAAGCTCTATCTCGGACTCCTTTGTTAACAATGGAATGTGGCTTATATTTTTGAAATAGACCCTCATTGAATCATAGTCACCATCAAGAGGGGTAAACTTCTCTTCTACCTTCTGCTCTGAGACCTCTTCCTCTAAATCTTCATGATCATTCCAGAGGATATCTTCCTTTTCCAATACCAGGTCTTTTGTGAATTCTGGATTATCTTTATCGCTGTACTCTTCAATATATTCGAGATGCTCTCTCACATTTTCACCTGCCTTAATTACTAAAAATGGATTTTCTTCTTACCTCAGGGTTTCCCCTTTTTGCTTACACTATATATCCAAAATAAAAATAAGGGTATCGGTATAAGTCTGATTTTTTTGTAAGACTTTCATTCGTGGTTTGTCAGTATTTATCCTACAAAAAGGGTATACAAGTATTTTCAATTATCACGAATGATCTCATTGCGGGTGACCTAGAATTCAATTCCTTATAGTTCCCTGCTTTCGCAGGAACGACCGAAGAGACATAACCCATGAAAAGATCACAGGGAATTTTGAGTTAAAATATTTATCTTTGCTGTAAAATATAGAAAAAATCAGGAACGGC
>JBFMEC010000104.1:0-8696 GCA_040753575.1 Nitrospirota bacterium
TCACTCTCTTTAGAGATTCCAGTAATTCTATCTGGGAAATCCCCGTCACCCTTGCACATAGGTCACCCTTCGAGACCTTGCTCAATATATCAAAATGCTCGGCAAGACCTATGGCGATCTCATGAGTTTGATTAACAATCTCCCGGGTGTCTTCGGCCGTAAGATTAATCATATGTTTTAATTTAGTAATCAGCTCGATTCCCGATATTTCGGATACCAAAACGGATGGATCTCCTGAAGAAATCTTTTTTAATGCTTCGAATACTTCCGATAAACCAAGGGCCATCTCCATGCTGATGCCTTCAAGCTCTCTGTCACGGTCGCCCACAATCTGCCTGAATTCATTAAACTGTTTATTTATGACCTTTACGGTCTCTTTCATGGCAGAAACATCCATATTTGTCTTAAAGACTTTACAGCTGAGACACATCTCCATCTTCTCTAAAAACTTCCCCTGGATTTCGTCACGACAATGAGTTCCCGAAAATAACCAGCATTTTAGATTCTTTGATTTATAGGCCGGGCATCCCTTTTTGTTACAATTAAAAACTTCCCAGCATTTAACCTTTTTCATACCTTATCTCCCGACTTTCCACATACCATATTTAAAAGACTGAGGATTAAAACTGTATCTGGCACCTCATCTTACCACTGCCCTCATCCTTAATAAACAGGAGTATCTTATTCACTCTCTCACACCAGACCCGTATATCCTTTTCGAAGGTCGGGCAGTCTCCGATCACTTCCAGGATATCTCCTGGTTTCATGTCTGGAGACTTTGCTGCAATCTTTAATACCGGCTGAGGACACTTAAGTCCTGAGGTGTCCAGTATTTCAGTCGCCATCTTTACCTCCTTTCACTGAATTACTTTAAGGACTTCCACTTTTTCATTAAAGATATTCATGGTCATCGACCTTTTCTCCTGGAGGCTATGAGTAGCGCAGGCAAAACACGGATCGTAAGCACGAAAGGCCATTTCTATCATATTGAGTACAGCCTTAGAAACATTACCATTTTTAATAAGTCCCTTTGCAGCCTTCTCGACAGACATACAGATAGCAGCTGCATTGTTTTGTGTAGCAACTAAGAGATTTACCTTCCTTACAACTCCCTTTTCATCGGTTTTATAATGATGAAAAAGCGTTCCCCTCGGAGCTTCACAGACACCTATGCCCTCCTCTGGAACCTGATCTGGAATGTTCCTTATCTTCTTACTCATAATATCTTTATCATTGGCAAGCTCATCCATTCGCTCTGCCGCATATAAGATTTCGATGAGTCTTGCCCAGTGATAGGCCAAGGTTTTGTGAACTGGTTTCTCCGAAAAAAAATCATACATCCTTTCATACTCAGACCGGGCTAAAGGGGTAGTCATTCCATCAGATACGTTTAACCTCGCAAGAGGGGAAACTCGATAAACTCCACTATCATGGCCGTCAACGAATCCTTTCCAGCCAACCTCCTTTAAATAAAGAATCTTAAGATAACTCCAGGGTTCTATGCGTTCTTCCAGATGTTTGAGATAATTTCGTGCGTCAAATTTTGTAAACTCTCTTCCATCGGGATCGACAACTCTTATCTTACCGTCATAGAAATTTAATCTGTTATTTTCATCGACCATACCCATATAATAGGTCTTATGATAGTAAGCATCGCTATTAATTAAATCAATATATTTTTTATCTTTAAGGATTAGATCATTAAAGATCTTTAAGGTAAACTTCGCAAATTCCACCGCCTCTTTCGTGGTATTCCTTATTTCAGCTATCTCTCCATCGGTCAAGGCCCTTGAGACTCCACCGGGCAGTCCGCAAACGGGATAAAGGGGGCTTCCGCTGATCAAAGTGTTTATCCCCCGCACCCGCTTTCTAATATTGATTACTTTTTTACCAATTTCAATACCCACTTTATTTATCAGACCAAAGATATTTCTTTCAGAATCAGAAGCATCAGGGCCAACAAGAAAATCGGGACCCCCTAGAAAATAAAAATGCAGGAGATGATCCTCAAACATGAAGGCATTGAGCATAAGCTCTCTTAATCTCTTTGCTGCTACAGGGGGAGTAACATTGAAGAGATCATCCAGGGCCTTGCTCGATGCTATATGGTGTGCAGTAGGACATACTCCACAGATCTTCTGGGTGATGACAGGCATCTCTTCGACAAGCCTGCCTTCGCAGAACTTCTCGAAGCCCTTAAACTCGGGAACCTGTAAATATACTTTTTTGACCCCACCTTCACCATCAAGAAAAATATCTATCTTTCCGTGTCCTTCAAGTCTCGTTATCGGGTCAATGATTATCTTCTTCTGCATAATCAGACTACTTTGTTCCTCCCCCTAATAATGAAGTTGGAAGACTGTATCTATAAAAAAGTCCTACTATATCTAACAAAGAATTGGCTATCTTCTCGATTTCCTCTTCATCTCTTGTATCAATGATTGATGCTAAAGCAGATAAGAACTTTCCACCCTGGTCTATCACATTCTCCGTTGGCCCATAGCAGCCCCTGCAGGGCATGTTTGCCTTTATGCACCTTTCCATACATCCCCCTCTTGTGGCAGGTCCAAGACATATCATATCCTGGGCTAAAAAACATTTCTCAGGGTCCCAATCCCAGACATGGAGCCTCTTAATCTCTTTAATGACAGCTCTTTCCGGTTTTGTTCCAATTCGTGAACAGGTAGAACAAAGGGCCCTTCGTTCTGAAAAAACGTTTCCTTTTGGAAGCAATCTGTTTTGTAAAACCGACAGCACGGCCTCGGAGATATATTTTGGATTCGGGGGGCATCCGGGAATATAATAATCCACTTCTATGACCTGATTTAGGGATCTTACTGCCTTATGGAATCCTGAGAGCTCTAATTCAACTTCACCTTCCCTCAATTTCACTTTTGGTAATATCCCTTTGGGATTTCTCACACTTGGAACCTCTTTATAGGCTCTATTTAAACAATCCTCACTTCTGTAAAGGTTAGCAAGGCCGTAAACTCCTCCCAGATGTGCACAGGAGCCATGGGCAATCACTATCCGTGATTTTCTTCTCAACAATCCTGCCATATACTCCTGTTCGTCCATCCTGATAGAACCATTTATCAAAGAAACAGCGATTTCACCATCTCCCATCTTTTCAACATCTTGATATTTAGTGTCAATCGCCACGGGCCAGAAAACTATCTCGGCCAATTCTATTATTTTTAATATGTCTTCAGCCAGATCCAGGACTGACTCTTCGCAGCCTCCACAGCTTGAACACCAATAAAGAGCAATCTTAGGTTTTTCCATAATCTGTAAAAATTCCAAATCCTAATATCCAAATCCTAACAAATTCAAAACCCAGATGTTCAAAAAACTCTAACTCTTTTAGTATTTCGTGCTTCGAATTCAGAATTTTCATAGTAAAGGTCCTAATTTTTTAAGATCACTTACCATCTGCGAAACAACCTCAACAAACTTATCACCCTCGCTTGCCGAAACCCAGTGGAATCTCAACCTCTCCTTCTCAATGCCAAATTCTCCAAGCATATTCCTCAGGAGAGTGAGTTTTTTCAATGCTTGATAATTACCTTCCTTGTAATGGCATTCTCCTTGATGACAGCCCAAGACCAAGACCCCGTCGGCTCCCATCTTGAAAGCACCAATGACTAATTGGGGATCAATTCTGCCGCTGCACATCACCCTTATTGCCAGGAAGTTTGAAGGATATTCCCTACCCGACCGACCGGCCAAATCCGCCCCCTCATAGGAACACCAATTACATAAAAAGCCTAAAAGCCTTGGTTCAAAATTATTCACTCCAGGAGTCCTTCCATTTCTGCCAATATCTCTTTATCAGTAAAGTGTCTTGCCTTTATTACTCCAGCCGGACAGGTCGATGCACAGATTCCGCAACCCCTGCATAAAATCTCATTAACCGAATATTCCTTCTTTTCCTCATCGTAAGTTATCGCCTTGTAAGGGCAGAGACTGACACAGATCTTGCATCCAGAGCAAAGGCCTTCTCTGACAGTAGCGGTGACAGTCTCGATCATCAAATTCTCACCCGGCACAAGCTGTGAAAGAATAATACCCGCTGCAGCCTGGCCCTGGGCCACCGAGTCCTGGATATCCTTCGGACCCTGTGCACACCCGGCAACATAAACACCCCTTGTCACTGTTGATACAGGAGCAAGATTCCTGTGTTCCTCGATGAAAAATCCGTCCTTGTCCTGTGATATATCAAAAATCCTTGCTATGTCCTCGGCTCCATTAACTCCTGTGATAGCAGGGGCTAAAACTACCATGTCGGAGGTAGCATATCTGGTTTTACCATTTATGTCTGTATAATGGATCACAATGTTTCCCTTTTTCCTCTGAATTTTTATTGAAACCGGTTTCTTTATATGAATAAATCTCATTCCTCTTTCCTTCCTCATTTGATCACAAAATCTTTGCGATTCCTTTCCGGGTAGACAAAAATCAGAGTAAAACTCACTGATGGAAACGTCAGGTAATTTCTTCTTTGCCATACGGGCAAACTTCAATAAGTACATGCAGCAGATTTCTGAACAATAATCTTTATATTTCTCGGATCTTGAACCAACGCAATGAACAAGGGCAATCCTTCTCGGAGGATGACCGTTTCTCAATAAAATCTTTCCGCCTGTCGGTCCTGTTGAATTCAACATTCTCTCAAATTCAAGGGCGGTATACACATTTTCCACCTTTCCATAACCGTACCTGAGGGCTTTCCGTGGATCAAAAATATCAAAACCGGTAGCCAGAATTGTTGCTCCGACCTTTATCTCCCTGATTTCATCACTTTCATCGAAATTAATTGAGCCGAAGGGACAGGCTTTCTGGCAGGCATCACAACCTTTACCAAGGAAATGCAGACAGTTATCCCTGTCTATTGCCGCCACATTCGGAAGGGCACCGGCATAGGGAATATAGATAGCCCTCCGCTCATCAAGCCCCTCGTTATATTCATTTTTTACCTTTACAGGACAAACTTCAAAGCACGCACCGCAGCCAATACAGGTTCTAACATCCACAAATCTTGGTCTCTTCTTGACCTTAACCAAAAAATTACCAAAATATCCGCGGACTTCCTGGACTTCACTTAAGGTGGAAACTTCTATGTGATCATTATGTAGGACTTCATCCAATTTTGGGGCAAGCATACAGGAAGCACATTCAAGACCTGGAAAGATCTCTTCGTAAAGGGCGGCCCTCCCGCCAATAGAGGGCAATTTCTCTAATAAATAGACCTTTCTATTTTTCTGGGCCAGGGTCAGGGCAGCACTTATACCGGTTATACCCGCTCCGACAACAAGCACATCCGGCTGGCATTCAATCTCTTTGATTTCCAGAGGCTCCTGAAAAATAACTCTCCTGACTGCTCCATTGATTATTGCCTTTGCCTTTTGAGTTGCCGATTTTCTGTCCTTAACCACCCAGGCACATTGCTCTCTTATATTGGCAACCTGAAGAAGAAATGGATTCAAGCCTGTTTCTTTTAGAACTTTCCTGAATGTTATCTCGTGTTCCTTTGGTGAGCAACCAGCAAAGACAACTCTTGTGAGGTTCGATTTTTTGATATCTTCTTTTATTATTTCTTTGCCTTTATCTGAACATAAAAGGCCAAAGGTCCTGACGAAGATTACATCTTTAAGGCTCCGGGCAAAGCTTTCTATCTCATTAATATCTATTGCGTCCCTTATATTAGGTCCACATTCACATATAAAGACGCCTATTTTTTCGGACACTTTCTCCCTGCTCCCGGAACTGAGATAATTATATAAAATATCTACCGGATTTTTCCTTTTTCTATCTCCTCTATTTTCATTGCAAGATATGATAAAAGCCTTTTAATCCCCTTTCCGGTCACTGCAGATATAGCAAAGAAATCAATATTGCTATCTTCACAATATTCTTTAAGCCTTTCCAGCCTGCCGCTGTCGGCAATATCGAGCTTTGTAGCAACCAGGGCCTGCGGCTTATGAATAAGAGTGGGGCTGTACAATTCGAGTTCTCTATTAATCTTAAGAAAATTTTCCACCGGGTCTCCTTCCGCCATATTCGAAACATCAATCAAATGAAGAAGCAAAGATGTTCGTTCTACATGTCTCAAGAACCAGAAACCAAGCCCGGCTCCTCTGTGAGCACCTTCTATGAGACCGGGGATATCGGCAACAACAAAGCTTTTAAAATCATTTACCTTTACTACACCAAGGGTTGGTACAAGAGTCGTAAAGGGATAATCAGCTATCTTCGGTTTCGCCGAAGAGATTACGGATATGAGAGTTGATTTCCCGGCGTTTGGTAAACCTATTAAGCCAGCATCTGCGAGGAGTTTCAATTCGAGTATCAACCATTTCTCTTCGCCTTTTTCACCGGGTTGCGCAAATCTTGGGGCCTGCCTTGTGGCAGTAGCGAAATGAGCATTACCACGACCTCCTCTCCCACTCTTTGCCACAACGATACAACTTCCTTCAGCATCAAGATCGGCCAGTATTTCTCCCGTATCAGCGTCTTTGACGACAGTACCGACAGGAACAGGTATTAAGAGGTCCTCTCCATCCCTGCCTTTCATATTTTTCCCCTTACCATGCCCCCCTCGCTCTGCCCTGTATTCACGTTTGTACTTAAAATCAATCAGGGTATTCAGCTCACCCGAGGCATCGATAACTATATTTCCTCCATTTCCCCCGTCCCCTCCATCAGGGCCACCCCGGGGGACATACTTTTCTCTTCTGAAACTGACACAACCTCTTCCTCCATCCCCGGCCTTCACATGAATCTTCACATAATCGACGAATTGCATGTTAACCCAAATAATGCAGTTCAGGAAATGCATTATTCGGGTTAACATGCAAAATGCATGAACAAAATTTAAAATCCTATACCGACATCTATAAAAACAAAAAAAGGCGGGCTTACAGCCCGCCTTTCTCATTTCTCAATTATTATTTAATCTCACTGTACAAAGGGATAAACGCTTACCTGTAATCTCGCTCTGTCCTTTCTCTCAAAGTTGACGATGCCATCAATCTTTGCAAAAAGCGTGTCGTCAGAACCTTTCCCGACATTTAAGCCGGGATGGAACTTTGTTCCTCTCTGCCTTACAAGTATATTGCCGGCGCGAACAAACTCTCCTCCAAACCGTTTAACTCCGAGGCGTTTGGATTCGCTGTCACGGCCATTTCTTGAGCTTCCCACACCTTTTTTATGTGCCATTCTATCCTCCGAAAACTATCTCCTTAATATTCAAAGAAGTAAAGGGCTGTCTATGTCCCCTGAGTCTTCTGTAATTTTTCCTTGGTTTCTTCTTAAATACAACAACTTTCCGCGCCTTTCCTTTGTCTTCAACCAACGCTATTACCTTAGCTCCCCTAATATAGGGAGAACCGAAGATATTGCCTCCATCTTTAGAGACCATGAGAACCTTATCAAGGACAACTTCTGCACCTGTTTCAAAGGGAATTTTTTCTACTTTAATTTTACCACCAGGAGAGACTCTATATTGTTTTCCCCCCTTTTCAATTATTGCGTACACTTTACCTCCAAATTTTATAGTAATTTACCAAAATCGAATTGAAAAAACAAGTATGACTCACTTTCTATTTTATTTGAATTGTTTGAAGCAAGTTTCAGGAGATAAAGAAGCCTCTTTTCCTGTTCGCTATTTATTATCACCGTTAGAGAATCGGAATCCATAAACTCAAATAGCCTGTTGATAACATACTTATTCCTCAGCGAATGAAGAAGAATGTAAATATCATTGCGGATGCTTATAGACTTAATCTCGGCATTAAGGTCAAGAGCACCTATCTTTATGTTTTGAGCTTTATTCTTCTGGTCTTTAAGTTCCTGAATTATATTGTTATCGCTATTGCAGCTTGTCAGCCTGATGGAAATTGCATCCTGGAGAACCGAGAAACTCATTATTTTCGCCTTCAGCTTCATACTACAAATCTAAATTGGTAAGTGTTGCTATATCCACTGTTCTCCCACCTCAACATGCCTTATTTCTCCAGTCTGTACTGTTACAGGCAGCATTTTTCCGAAAACATTAAGATCCTCTGTGGCCTCACCATCTCTGATATTTCGAACGAGACCTGCAAATCCTTCATACTCTCCAGCAGTTACTTCTACCAGGGTTCCAACTTTAATAATTTCTTTCTCTGGTACTTTTTCCTTGAGCAGATACTCGAACTTCTCAGGGGTAACCTCTACAATCTGTAACACCTGCGGTATGTCCTTGATAAACGGATGCGGTCTTTCCTGACAGATTATGAATTCCTTTAAAGGCGATATTTTAGAGTCAACCACGTTTTTTCTGAGGACTGCTTGGACTATCCTCTCTTTACCCTTCAGAGTCTGAATAATGAATGGCATTTATCTAAGTATTACTTCTACAAGACCTTATTAACTTCCTTGACAAACCACAGTATCTATGGAATGATAAAAACAGGTGAGAGTATGGTAAAAGAAGCATTAAGATACTTACAGAATGCAAAAGAAATTTTAGCCAGGTCCCCAATTGAGGATAACAGCTATGTTGATGACAAATATGTAAAGTCCGCCTGCGGTACTGCTTATTCAGGTGTTTTAAAGGCCATTGACGAATATCTACTGAAAAGAGGGCTTACTAAAAAAGAGTTGCCCAAAAAAGTAGAAGAATATGAAAAGGCATTACGAAAGTATGCGGCATC
>JBFMEC010000105.1:0-8575 GCA_040753575.1 Nitrospirota bacterium
TATGAATCTCCATGAATCTCCATCAGTCTCTTACGAGTCTCCATGATTATCATTACAAATTTGTTATCATCTTTCTTAATTCATCCACCGTCAGCCACCATGTGTTCTTTCCCGAGTTGTACTCAAAGTCTTCAGGCACAGTCTTCCCCTCTCTATTTTTGAAACGCCTCGCAAAGAACCTGAAATCCGGCCGGATTATGTAATAATTTTTAAACTCAAGAGTATTTCTTGCTTCATCTCTCGGAATCATAACCTCATGAAGTTTTTCACCAGGACGTATACCGACGATCTTTGTCTTGCATTCCGGTGCAATGGCCTTCGCAATGTCCATGATATTCATGCTCGGAATCTTTGGAACAAAGAGTTCGCCGCCCACCATCCGTTCAAGACAATCAAGCACAAAGTTAACTCCCTGTTCAAGGGTGATCCAGAATCGGGTCATGCGAGGATCTGTAATGGGCAAAATGCCCGTTTCGCGGTAACTCAAAAAAATTGGAATTACACTTCCTCTGCTACCTACAACATTTCCATAGCGGACTACACTGAAAATAGTATCTTCCTTTCCAACATAGGAATTTCCGGCAATAAAGAGTTTGTCCGAGCAGAGTTTGGTTGCGCCGTAAAGATTTATGGGGTTTGCTGCCTTATCAGTGCTTAAGGCGATAACTTTCTTAACCCCTTTATCAATCGCCACGTTGATAATATTTTCAGCACCCAGAATATTTGTCTTCACCGCCTCAAAGGGATTATATTCTGCCGCCGGAACCTGCTTTAGAGCGGCTGCGTGGATTACGTAATCAACCTTATGGAAAGCACGATAGAGACGTTCTTTATCGCGTACATCACCAATAAAATAGCGCATGCAGGGATATTTCTGGAAAGAATAAACTTGTGACATCTCGAACTGTTTGAGTTCATCCCGGCTGAAAATAATTAATTTTTTAGGTTTGTATCTTTTCAGGATGAGCTCGGTACATTTTTTCCCGAAAGAGCCAGTACCGCCCGTTATCAATATTGTTTTAAAGGGGACAGCGACCATTTTATTTTTTCCTCCTACCAGGCCTTCCTTTCGGTAATGCCATCAACCTTCTTTCAAGAAGTCCCTCTACTGCCTTTATAAAATATTCATCCCCGCAAGGTCGACCCGTCTTTGTGCTAAGCCTTATATTATCTATCATTGCCACATCATCTTTTTCCGCAAGATATTCCATCCAATTGTCTATCTCATTAATTAAATAGCAGTCATCTGATAAAATACTGTCTGATCCTCTATATATATGTCCCCTTACGCTTGACCATCTATATTCGTCAGGTTTTTTCACGATGTTTGCCCTTACGGGATTATTCTCTACATAGCGAATAGCTGTATATATGTGTTTTTCATCCAGGACACATGAGAAGAAACGTCCTTGCCATAAATGTCCTTTTCTGTTTCCCTTTCGATTGAAATATTGCGAATACCTCATGTGAAGAGTATTAAATGTTCTGGCAAGTGAGTCATTTCTCATCGGAACTCCCACAAAATGAACATGATTACTCATAAGACAGTATGCCCAAATCTTTAAGAAATACCTCTCGCTGTATTCTTTTAGCCAAAGCAAATATTGTGCAAAGTCGGCGTCATCCTCAAATACCGATTGCTGATAATTTCCTCTCTGCGTAATATGATGGGGATATCCTATAGCGACGGCTCGAGATATTCTTGGCACAATTATTAATAAGATATGATTTTCTCTTTGTAAATGTCAATGAAAATGGTAGCTGTCCCTATTTATGAGTTCGTAGAAATCGGCAAGATTAGGCGGCACTTCATATATATAGGGATTGATTAATTTTGCTTGCTCATGATGGTATGCTACTTTTATTCCATTACCTTTGATTTGATAAAGGGACTTAAGATAATTGTGCAAAAAGGCAAAACCCGGATAAATTTGTAATAAGTTTTCTGCTTCTTTAATTGCTTCATCATAATTTTTATTGCTGATCAAAGAATGGATTCTATTCAGAACCTCTTGAATGTCATTATTTGAAGTGCTCTCTTCGATTGAAAGATACCTCTCGGCAAAGGTTGATCGGTAATATAAGGATCTCAACCCTTTGAAAAATCCATATACATTGTTCACAATTCTTGTATAATTGTCATTTTTCTCAAATTGTTCTTTCTTCCATTGAGTATATTCTTTGTTATCGTCAAAATCCGTATTTGACACAATTTGTTCGTCTTCCATATATGCGTTTAAGAGACCTATTAATTGAATTCTGATCCCATAATCAAGATCTTCCTGACCGTATAGACCATAATCTTCACACCAATAACCGAGTAACTTTTCAGTTCGTTTCGGAATCAAGATACATGCGCCGCCAAGATTACCATGTTTCAATCTGATGCGATAATCATTTAGAGTTTGAAGCGGATAACTTACTTTTTCAAAATTGTATGCGATAGCACCTAAAACGGGAACACTTTCAATTGTTTCTACCATAGGGGAAAGATAGGGAGATTTTTGTATTATGATGTCATTATCAAGTTTTAAATAATACTCTGAAGATGGTTCTAAAAGCCAGGCGATATTAGAGGCTTTTGCCACGCCAATGTTTTCATCAAGTAAAACAAGATTTTTAATTAATCCCTTTGACTTTAAATCTTTTAAAAAATCTCTTGTGCCATCTTGACTAAAGTTGTCTACAATCGTAATAACATGAGGATAATCGGTATTTTTTAGTACTGATTCGATACATTTTTCAGTGTATTCAAGCCTGTTAAATGTAACAATCGAAACGTTTACGTATTTTTCCATGGTTTTATTACAGGCAGATTAACAGTACGACTTTGCTGATTCTGTCTATCATCTGTCTATCATATGACGAGCCGATACTTATGTTCTAACCAATGTCTGCGAGATGCTTCGGGATTTATTGCTTTGCCTCTATCTTTCGAAAGCTCGTTCGGTGAATATCTATAAGGGCTCCCTTGTAAGCGCTCAGACGGCTGATCTCACCCTCGAAGGCAATCCGGTCATTTTTATTGACATCGGGGCGCGTTTCCTGTGTAACATAAAGCATCACGTTATACCCCTTCTCCGGATCGCTTCCCGCCGCAAGCACAGCAATCCGATGGGTGTCCCGTGTTCCCGGGAAAACGTTTACAATCGTACCTTCTCCCTTGACCTTTTTGCCGCTCACTTCTTTGTAGTATTCTTTCACTTGCGCTTTGGTGACTTTTGCCGGATCAACATTTTTCAGAACCTCATCAATCGAAAGCACGGAGTTTTCTTCAGCAAGGACAACAGGAAGAGAAACAGCCTGAAACAGCAACAGGACGAGGATTAATACCTGTGTATACGGCAAATACCGAACCATATTTTTCCTCCTTTATTTTTTTGGCGACCGGGCATTCCATGCACTTTTCCCCGGAAGAACCGGTCCTGCTGGTTATGAGGATGGTTTTATCGTTAAGCATTGACGCTCCTTTTCAAAGGCATTGTTAACAAAAGAGATTTCACCATCTTGCAATATTTCTTCGCTGCTGATTTTAGTGAATTTTACATCTATATATTACCATAACCTATTGATTTTGTTTGTTTTCTAAAACCTCTCCCTTCTCACCTGGTGGGGGAGTAGGGTGAGGGGGTAAGATTTTAGTGAATACTATTATGCAGTCCTTAATACTTTCCTGAGCTCTTCGACGACTTTGGAAATGACTGCTTGCCTGTCGCCGGGTTTCGGCTGGCGGAAAAGTCTCATGGTTGGATACCAGGGGCTGTCTTCGGCGGTCCAACATCCACCGCCAGTACGTCCATAATCTCTCGTTCTGTTTGTTATACCCGAAACCAGCGATGTCACCCTGAGCGTGTCGAAGGGTGACACTAATGTCATGGTTCGACAGGCTCACCATGACATCGCTCCATTATGACAATTATCGCTGGATTCGGGTTATGACTTCCTCGTGACGACACTCTCAATAAAGTCTTCAAGAGCGGAAATACAGGTTCTGTCATGATAAAGCCGGTGCTTGTTGGCCAGGGTCTTTTCAGATATATGACGCCTGAACTCAGCATCCTTACCCAGGCGGACTGCCAGGGCAATGTATTCGTCGGTTGCGTTCACAATTGTATCCATTATTCCCATCATCTTCAATATTCCATAACAATGCCTCTGGCGCATGAACGGGCCTGGAAGGGTGACAGCAGGCAGGTTGCAGGAAACCGCCTCAAGTGTCGAATTGTTCGCCGACCATCCCGGTGTATCAAGAAAAACATCGGATAAAAGGTTGACAGCAATATATCTGGCAGCATTAAGACGCTGCAAAAAGACAACATAGTCATCGGCATTCATCCCGAAGCGTTGAAACACATTTTTAAGTCGTGAATGAAATTGTTGTGTAATATGACCGCTGCGGTGTTCAATAAAAAGAAACCGGCAATCGCCAGCCTCCCGCGCAATCTGCGGGTATAATTCGTCATATTGAGGCAGATGTGTAAAGAGGGAGTGACTGCAGAGATAAAGAACAGACTGCGGCCGCAGGCCAAATGTTTCACGGCTTAAAGGGAGCGGCTGAATATCTACCGGGGTATAAGAGAAAGACAGATTGGGCAGGCGGATCAGGTGTTCGGAATAATGTTCTTCGGCATCGGGCGGTTCCATAAGGTCACTGCTCAGATAATAATCGATTGTTGGAAGTCCTGACGTTTCGGGATGTCCGAGGGCGGTGCACTGAACCGGGGCCAGTCTCAGTGCAGCCAGTCTCAACGTGACCGGATCCATCCCGATCTCCGTATAGATCAGGATATGGAGATTGTCGCCCCGTATGGCATTACAGAGCTCGTCAAAAGAATAGTTGTACTCAACAAATCTGGTGCAGCACTGACGGGCTGTTTCAGTCACAGAATCCTTTATCCTCCCCGTATAATATCCATAGAGGGTGAATTTGTTTTTGTCAAGATTTTCTACCCATCCCCTGAGCGGGATTTTCCAGATTGAATGGTAGCAGAAGTAACCGGATACGATACCGACCCGTATTGGTTCGCCGGAGGATAACGCCGGCATACCTGGCCGTTCCGCCCACTGGGGATACTTCGAACCCATGATTTTGCATACAAGCTCACCATAGAGCTGCTGCAGTTCACGATCGTTCTGACCCTGGCATGCCAGAAGGAAAGGCTGCTGGCTGCCTACAGCCCTTACAGCGTTTTCAATCTCCTGTGCGTTTCGCAGGGTAATGGTATCCCTCAGTTGCCTGAGTTCCTGTGCATATCGTTCGCGGGAGACCTCTATGCTTGCCGTGTCCGGATAAATAATTGGCAACTGTGACATGCACCGTGCCCATCGTACACTGATGTAATCGGGACTCCAGTAAAGCGCTCTGTCATAGGCAGACAGGGCTTCATCCTGTCTGCCCTGTTCCCTCAGAACTGTTCCCATGTTGTAATGGGCATCAGCGTAATCCGGTTTCAGTTGTATTACTCTTTGATAGCAGGGTAGGGCTTCGTCGAGCCGCCCCTGTTCCTGAAAGGCAATACCAAGATTATAGTAAGCCTCTGCCAGCGCAGGATCGAGCTGCAGAGACCGCTGATAACACTGGATAGCTTCGTCGAACTGCTTCTTTTCCTGCAGTGAGAGTCCGAGATTATAGTATGCCGCGGCATTCGCCGGATTCACCTTCAGCGCCTTTCTGAAATTTTGCATTGCCCTGTCGAAGTCTTTCAACTCGTATGAGATGACTCCGAGAAGGTACAGTGCATCAAAATTGTTCGGCTTATTTCTTAATATTTTTCTGCAGATGTTCCCTGCCTCATGCAGATTGTTCTCATGGATATATGTCATGACCGCAGAGATCGCTTTACCGATATTCATAGTATTTCCGCATTCGCTGTGAATTTCTTCCGGTCGGGGAGCTGAACATGACCGAAAAATCCCTCCATACCTCCCTTTGCCAAAGGGAGGTATGGTTCGATACTTCGACAGGCTCAGTACTCACCATGACAGGCCGGTGTCACCCTGAGCTTGTCGAAGGGTCGAACGCCTGTCGAAGAATGACAAAGAGGGGTGAGGGGGGTATCTTCGGTCAATGACAAGAATTTGTTTATGAGGCATCCAACCACATTCATTTTCCTATGGACGAGTCTGATTCGTTATCTTATTGCATTCGTTCAGCAAGAGAGCGGTTTCTTGAGTCGCCATATTACATTCCCGAACAGCCTCAAGCAATAAAGCAGCGTAAGATACTCTTTTCGACAACATCAGGGATTTGGCAAAGTTCGTGATGTATTGAGCGACATCAAGATTAGCCCTTCGCAGGGTGTGTAAAAGCTCCAATCCCTGATATCTCCGCCCTGTACATATATAAGCAGCCGCAAGCGGCAGCATTCCTGCCGGATATGACGGTTCGTTTCTCAATAATTCTTCAAGAAGAGGGATTGCATCTTCGGCTTTGCCCAGATGAATCTCACACACCGCATACTGCGACATCGCATTCGGTAAACGGGCATCAATTTCAAGAGCTTTCCTGTATGCATTGATCGCGTCCTCATATTTTCGCAGGTTGAAATATGCATTTCCCATGCTGAGATAAGCTCTGGCAAAATCCGGTTTCGCCGGGATCACTTTTTGCAGGTACTCCAGAGCTTCCTCATATTTGTTGATCTCTGAAGCCTGCACGGCAAGGTCATATAGAGCCATGACATCCTGCTCGCCTTGTTCGGCGAGTCTCTTCTTGCCGAGTTCGAAATAGAGTTCGGCCCTTTCAGTAGACCTTTTTGCATTGAGCTTCCCGTAATGGTGTACCGGTATATCACACCGCCGTATGTCTACTCCTGCACGTGCCAGAGAGGGTTCAATGCGTTCGTGAACAGGATATGCGAATCTGATGCCGGCATTATTCGGAAATAACCTCACTTTGTCCCCGGGGAACCATCCCGTTCCTGCTTCTTCTTTCATGTATGATCCGTCATTGGCCGTCCATTCAATAGTATTTATCTGATCCACGTAATTTCTTGTGGTAAAAGAATAGGCTACAGGTCTCGAAACTTGAGACTGAGAGATTTGAGACTGGGAGACTGGAGGTTTAGAAGGGATCAATAATTTCCTTATTCTCTCATGATCTAAAGGTGAGATTACCTCATCGGCATCGAGCACGAGGACCCATTTCCCGGAAGCCTTTGACAATGAGAAATTCCGGGCATCTGAAAAGCTGTCCGTCCATGCAAAATCATATACCTTTGCACCGAAGGCTTTCGCAATATCCTTTGTCCTGTCGGTAGATCCGGTATCGACAACAACCATTTCGTCAACAACGGGTTTTACGCTTGACAGGGCGCGGGCAATATTCTGTTCTTCATTCTTGACAATCATGCACAAAGAGATGGAGACTGATTGAGACACCTTGAGACTGGGAGGCCGGCATTTGTCGAGTAATCTGTGGGTCTCGTCTGTTGTATATTGCTGTTCAAGGGCGGCCTGAAGAAGGGCAATTGCTAAATCCGGTTTGTGAGCTGCGATCAACTTTTTTGCAAAATCAGTGAGAAAATCAGAGGCGTGAAAGGTGGTCTTGTTTAAAAGCTCCAGGTAAGAGAGACCCTCTCTTTTTTTCTTTATGCAGAGATAGGCAGCGGCCAGAAAGGCAAGAGCTTTCGGATACGACCGGTCTGTTTCTATCAGGCTCTTGAGTTCCTCAATCGCAGTTTCAGGATTCCCGCGGAATATCTCATATTTCGCATATGAGGTTCTGATTTCGCGGGAATCCGGATCTAACGACAGCGCCTTTTTTGCGGTTGAGGCAGCCTCTTCGTACTTGCCCAGGCTACTATAGGTATCAGCCAGCATAAGAAAAGCATCTGCAAAGTCAGGTTTCAATTCACACACTTCTTCCCAATACCGCAAGGCTTCTTCGTGCTTTTCCAGTTCAGTTGCCTGGACCGCAATTTCATAGAGTGCCTGGAGGTCCTGTTCCCCTTTTGCGGCAAGTTTTCTTTTCCCCAGGCTGTAATAGTATTCCGCATTGGAAGCTGTCCGCGTCTCATTGAGTTTTCCATAATGATGAATCGGTATGTCACAGGGTACAACCTCTATACCAAGGGCTGAAAGGGAAGACTCTACAAATTCGTGGACAGGATTTTCAAAATGTACCGCAGGATTGTTTGGAAACAATCGCACTTTTTCACTGGGTATCCACCCTGTCCCTGCTTCTTCTTTCGGGTATTTTCCATCGTTGGCAATCCATCCCAGCCTTATGGAGTCCTGATAATTACGCGTCACAAAAGAGTACGCCTTATTAACCGTCTCAATATAGCGTTGACATATATCATCGTCATTCCCCGGCTTGACCGGGGAATCCAGAAGCCCTTTTTCACTTGAATCCTTGACCCCTTGACCCCTTGACCCCTTTATTAACTCCCTCAACTTCTCATGATCAAAAGCGGAGATTACCTCATCGGCATCGAGCACGAGGATCCATTTCCCGGAAGCCTTTGACAATGAGAAATTCCGGGCATCTGAAAAGCTGTCCGTCCATGCAAAATCATATACCTTTGCACCGAAGGCTTTCGCAATATCCTTTGTCCTGTCGGTAGATCCGGTA
>JBFMEC010000106.1:0-8543 GCA_040753575.1 Nitrospirota bacterium
AAAAACCATCATCATGGTCACTCATGACCCACGGGCAGCTAAAAGGGCTCAGGTGCTCAGGCACCTGGAAAAAGGTTTTTTAAATAATGCTCATTCTCAAAGTTCTCTTTAGGAATGCTTTTCGAAATAAACTCCGCACCTGTCTCACCATCCTGGGGATCACCATCGCCATCCTGGCCTTCGGTCTCCTGCGCACCCTGATCAGCGCCTGGTATGCAGGGGTAGAGGCGTCTTCTGCCACACGTCTCGTCACAAGGAATTCGGTATCCATCATTTTCCCGCTTCCCCATTTTTACAAAGGTAAGATCCAACAGGTCAACGGCGTGAAGGCCGTCTCTTATGGAACTTGGTTTGGTGGTGTTTACGGTGATGAGAAAAACTTCTTTGCCAATTATGCCGTGGAACCCAGGAGCTTTCTTGAACTCTATCCTGAATTTATCATTCCTCCAGATGACAAGGAAGCCTTTTTCAAAGATCAAAAGGGTTGTGTCATTGGAAAAAAACTTGCAGCCAAGTTCGGATGGAAGATTGGCGATATCGTTACCCTCAAAGGAACTATCTTCTTGGGAAACTGGGATTTTGTGGTTCGAGCAATCTATCAGGGGAGAGATAAGGATACGGATGAAAGTCAGTTTTTCTTTCACTGGGATTACCTCAATGAAATCCAGAAAAAGGCTCTTCCTGGCTGGGCTGACCAGGTAAGTTATTATATCATTGGTGTAACCCGACCCTACCTGGCAGGCGATGTGGCCGTTGCCATAGATCAAATCTTTAAAAATTCTCTGGCAGAAACCCTGACTGAAACTGAAAAGGCCTTCCAGCAAGGGTTTGTCGCCATGAGCGGAGCCATCGTGATGGCCATCCAGATCGTTTCTTTTGTGGTTATTTTCATTATTATGGCCGTGGTGGCAAACACTATGGCCATGACCACCCGGGAGAGAATAGGAGAGTATGCCATCTTAAAGACCCTGGGGTTTGGAGGTGGGCATATTACTGTACTAATCTTCGGAGAGTCTCTGGTGATCACGATCATAGGTTGCCTACTGGGTGTAGCAGCGACTTTCCCTGGGACAAAGATCATCAGCAATGAATTAGGAACTTACTTTCCCGTGTTTAATGTAGGAAGAGAAACCATCTTACTTAATTTCGTCGCTGCGTTGACCATTGCCTTTGTTTCAGCAATCATCCCCACACGGCGGGCCGTTAAGATTCGTATAGCAGATGGCCTCAGGAGGATAGGCTGATGGCGATCCCGATTGCTTACAACTTTCGGAATCTCTGGACAAGAAGGCTGACAACACTTCTGACCGTCTCAGGTATGGCCTTAGTCGTTTTTGTCTTTGCCTCCATCTTGATGCTTGCAGAAGGACTCCAGAAGACCTTGGTCGAGACAGGCTCTTATGATAATGTGGTCTTCCTTCGCAAAGGTTCGAGTTCCGAAGTGGTGAGCGGTGTGACCAGACAGCAAGCTTCTATTCTGGAAACATTCCCTGAAATTGCCGTGGGTCCGAGAGGCCAGAGACTTCTGGCCAAGGAGGTTGTGGTCCTGATTGCTCTTCCCAAGAAAGGGACCGACAACCCCTCCAATGTGGTCCTCCGTGGAATTGATGAAAACTCTCTTCTCTTGAGGCCCCAGTTGAGACTGGTGGAGGGGCGCCTTCCAAGAATGGGCTCTACTGAAGTCATCGCCGGGATGAACATTGTTCGGAAATTCAAGAATATAGGGGTGGATGAAACACTTTGCTGCGGGATGCGCAACTGGAGGATCGTGGGAGTCTTTGATGCCGGGAACACGGGTTTCAGTTCCGAGATTTGGGGAGATGCAGACCAGTTCATGCAGGCCTTTCGAAGAAATGGTTATTCTTCAGTCATTTTTAAGTTACAGGATTCTTCAGATTTCGTGATGGTTAAATCTCGTCTTGAAAGCGACCCGCGTCTGATGGTTAAGGGAAATCGGGAAAATAAATATTACGCAGACCAATCTGAGATCATGGCAAAGTTTCTCAGAATTTTAGGGATATCTCTGACGATCATTTTTTCCATTGGAGCGATCATCGGTGCCATGATTACCATGTATTCGGCTGTTGCAAACCGGACTGCTGAAATCGGAACGCTCCGGGCCCTTGGATTTAAAAGAAGAGATATTTTGATTGCATTTCTCCTGGAATCATTGCTCCTCGGCTTTCTGGGTGGTATCGCAGGACTTTTTTTCGCCTCCTTCATGCAACTCATCACCATCTCCACGATGAACTTTCAGACTTTTTCGGAACTCGCCTTCAGCTTCTCTCTGAACTTCAATATTATTTATATGGGCATGACATTCGCACTGATCATGGGTTTTGTAGGTGGTGTACTTCCGGCGATACGAGCATCGCGCATGATTATCGTAGACGCCCTGCGGGCGGCCTAATCCCCTCACCCCCTCCCTCTCCCCATTGGGGAGAGGGAGGGGGTGAGGGGAATCTTAAATATTATTGGCTATTATTTTATCTGCAAGAAAGGAGAAATAGCGATGTCTGAGTCTCAGTTGAATCCCAAATACACCAAGGCCATATCGAATGTTGTAAACCAAAGTCCATATTTCTCACTCCTCTCAATGAAGATAAAAGACCTTGAATGGGGTAACTCCGTTTTGGAGGTTGAGCTGGGGGAGAAACACCTCCAGCCCTTTGGTTATGTCCATGGAGGGGTTATTGCTTCGGTTATGGACGCAGCCGCTTTTTGGGCCGTCTTCCCTCAAGTGAAGGATGGAATGGGACTCACTACTGTCGAAATAAAAGTCAACTATCTTGCCCCGATCCGGAAGGGGAAGCTTGTGGCCAAAGGCCGGTGTATCAAGATAGGGAAAACTTTGGCTTTAGGAGACGCTACTATTCATGATGCTAAAGGAAATCTCTTAGCCCATGGAACAGCGACGATGATGATCGTCCCTGACCTGAAAGTAGAAGGACAAGAGAACTTACCCCCCAAGCAGATATGATTTAGGTCGATTGCCTTGCATTTCTTCAATCATTTTTAAGTAAGAGTTCTATCGAAGCTCGACCGATATCCATCTCCTCGAGTCTCCTCCGTTACACCTACAAGTCTTTAAATATCTTCATTAAGGCAGATTGCAGATTACCACTTGAAGTCAAGCATCTGAACTACCTGTAGAAAGTATGTCGACGAGAAGCTGTTTACTTTTTTAAAAAATAAGAATTAGTCATATCTGCCCCCATTTAGCTACCTATGAAAGGCGAGAGAAAAGAATTTGATCCTGTCATCGTCTATCACAGTGGCACCTCTAGTTTATTTTACCATGATGTAACACCTTTTCATCGCACTGGATTTGACTGTGGGCGGTCTTTATAAACTTTGAAGTGAATGCTGGCTTCGGGAACTTTCCATACTGCGAGGGCAATAATGATTATCAACAGGACATAGGTAATATAGCCCAAACGTCTTGTTCCATATAGAGCTACTATGAACATGAGAATTCCTACCAACATAAAACAGATAAAGTCTGTCAGAGGGTCTATAATCATTCCCCTCTATCAACACAAAGAAAATTGATAGCCCATGAGGATCTTTGGGGATTTAGCCTTGATTTAGCTTTTTGTACTTTTCCGGGTGACTTCTGGTCTGCTCCCATAATTTGCCTCCATGTTTTAGTTCCTTATTTTTAATAACCTGATTTTTCCACCAGTCAGTTCTTCTTTTGTGTTCAGCCGTTCATCACTGGATGCTTTGTCTTCAGGTATTTCTTGGAGGGCTTTAAGTATATCCGTTCTCTTCACGCTTTTCTTCTTTCTTTCCAAGAGTTCATCAATATGAGCATCAGCCGATTTATACTGGATGAAGACAAATGCAGAATATCTCGGCGCCCAAATCGCTATCAAATGGCTTGGAACAGGCAGCCCGCCCGGTGCCAGAGCCCATGTCCCGCTTTTAGTTTCACCTTCTATCTTTACCTCACCTTTCTCGTTAGAAGTCGTTCGGATTAATTTACCTCTGCTGCAACCATAATCATGCAGATCGCATACGAGATAAACTACGCTTGCACCAGCAATGGATTTTTCAGTTTCAGCATCCACCACAATTACCTCAAGCGGTTCGGCTAAGCGAATTGTATTATAGATAGGGATACATCCTGTCAATATAAATAGAGAAACAAATAAGGAAAAAAACGGATGCGCTTTAAATATCATCTTCCCTCCTTTATGCAGAGGTTTTCGCACTCTTGCTGTGTCTCAAACGGTACAACTCCATCGCATCCACCCCAGGCAAACTTCTCACATTTTTTTGTCTTCTGATTGAAATAGTATTTCCAGAATAAACCCTTGCATGGGCCAGAGTCAGGTTGAAGTAAGCATCTTTCCGCATCGTCAAAATCTTTAGTGGGTATAAAGGGCTTAAATGAAGAAACGACTTTTTCAAAGATTTGAATATTAGATTTAGCCGATTTCATTGGACATTGATAAGTCAAAATATAAAATCCTTCTTTTGCCCAAACCACTATATACTTCTCATAGATTTGTATTTCTTTTTGTTCAACTGCATGCGGAGGAATGAGCTGGGGTATTTTTCGTTCAAACTGTCTTGCCTTTTTTCCTGCAATGATGGTGGGCTCTACCGGACCATATTCCCTTCCCCGGCTTGGCATGGTTGGGTCTGGTCTGGAAAGCCTTTCTATGAATTTTTCTGGAGTTTTGTAAAGGATGTTGTCTTTTGCATAATATTCCACTGTGATTGTTGGAGGAATTTCATCTTCGCCCCGGAATGGTATTGCCATTTCAACCCCGAAAATCTTCATGTTTCTTCTGGTCATTAATGCCTCGTCTTTTGACCAGCCTTTCGGAATCAGGATTGAAAAATACTTTCTGTCTGAAATATATTCCTCAGTGTCTGAACTTTCTACCAATAGTTTAATATCCTTGAGAATATCCTCAAAAGGGAATATCCATGGAGGACTACCTATATGTTCTTCCGTATGTCCGATGGCATAAGGCAAAGCCTTTGAGATATCAGCAAAAATATCATCTTCAAATTCATATCTTCCATAATATTCGATAAATTGAATGAATATGTTTTTATTTTCGAAAAATTTTTCGGCTTCTGGATAAATATCCTTTACTTCATTTCTTGATATATTTGCCGAAGTGCTTGCTTCCCAGGATTGCCCTGGCAGTTTTATACATTGAAATTTCTTTGTGTCGAAATAGTCAAAAAATACCGATGGCTTACATAATGTCTTGGCGGTAATAAAAATTAAGTCTATCGAGCCTTTACCTCCAAAGGTATTTGAGGTTTTAAGCGGATAGTAAAGCTCTTTGCTTTTGAAACTATACACGATTGGCTCAATAAGGTGTGTCTCATTTGTTACCTCAACAAAGTCAAAGACAAAGTAAGTTATGCCTCGTTTCACATAATCATTAACTATCCCTTCAACATCTGGATACTCTTCTCTTTGCGGCAACCCCTTCTTTTGGAAAAAGTCATTTACCCATTCCCTGAAGTGGGGAGAATCATTGACCTTAATAACCGTTACATCATGGGCACCAAGTTTCTTATGAAAACGCATCTCTACTGCCTGCGCCGAAGTAGTGCCACCTTTGGATTTGGAAAGAAATTTCAGTCCGTGTTTTTTAATCAGTTGTGAAGCACTTTCAAACACATCTGCAGGGGCAAGACTAACCTGTGGCTCAGAAGGAAAGGGAATAAACCGTATGAGCCCTGTTTTTTTATCTGCTTTAAGGTCAGTCCCTAATATAAGAACCTCTTCATCATGGTTATGAAGAATGATAGCCTTTTGAGACTCTTCGCTTACTTTTGCATCTGTTGCATGAATCCTGCCCATGTCGGCATATGCCGGGGCATAGAAAACAATAATGAACAAAGAAGCAAAGAAAGTCCTTTTAAGGATCATTTTTACGGCTCCCTGATTTCTTTCATTTCTTCTCCTTGCAATAGATTTTATCTATACTATACTTCATTTATTTAATTCCTTGAGCAAATCTCTCACTTTGCCTGCATTTGGGGAATCTGATTTTTGATCAAGATATAGAGATAAATCAATTTTTGCTTCAGGTTTTCCCAAACTATACTCAAGCAATCCACAATATAAGAAAATTTCTGAAAATTTTCGCATTTCGTTGCATAGCACTGTCATTTTATAAACATTGTTCGCCTTGAGTCTGGAAATTATCTGCCTTAGATGGTCCTTATCTGACTTTAACTCTTCCCCGTTAAAATTTATAATAATATCCCCAGCCTGGAGACCGGCAGATGATGCGGGGGTGTCAGGTATAACCCTTACAATATACACTCCGCCTCCTTTGTTGGGCCAGTATTCAACACCAAATAAAGGTTGACCTGTTTGGGAAGAGGAGCTAAGAGTAACATCTATTATTGATAGTCTTAAGTAGTTTTTCTGGGAAATTTCGCGGGCTTGATTACATATTTTAAGCGCTGCCTCAAAATCATCTATAGAAGTTGCCTGCATAACCTTGTTTTTTGTCATTGCAAGCAACCTGTATACTACAAGAGCACGAACTTCTGGATCATCGATGTCTTTTGCTTTTTTAAAAAGGCTTTCATTCCGATTGAGTACAGAGGCAATAAAATCTAATCCAATCCATTTATATATGTCACCACTAAAAATAATCTCCTCTTCGCCGGGCAGAAGCCTTGCATTATGTTCAATAAGTAATCTGATAGACTCTCTCAATTTATGAGCCATGGGCCTATCTGATATTGCAAGATCAAGATACTCTAATAAAGTCATGTAAAGAAGACTTCTTGGATTTCCTGCTTTATCATATATATTTTCATTGACCTCTGCTCGATATTTTAAAAGTATTCGCAAACACGATGGGTCTGGGTAACTCAATAGCAGAAGTCGACCAAGTACAGCATAACCATATTTGTCTTTTTTATTTGTATTTGCTCCTTTGGAAAGCAATAGTTTAATAACTTCCAACAAATCCTTTGAAGGGCTTTTTAATATGAAACTACCTATCAATTTCATAAGGATTGTCTCTTTATCTTTATTGAGGACATCAACTTCGGCCCCCGCGTCTAATAAAAGCTTTATGATATCCGGATTAAAAGCATTAAAAAATAAATTGTCTTCTATGACAGCAAGTAAAGGTGTTTTCCCATCAGCATTTTTTACATGAACTGAGGCACCTTGTTGGATCAGTAGTTGAGCTTTCTTAAACGCATCCGCATCCTTTGTATATACATAAAAAATTGGAGTATTTCCACCTTTGTCAATTACATTGGGATCAGCACCGTACTTAAGAAGCAGGTGCACATCCTGAAGACTTCCAAAGCCAATAGCATCATGCAATAAAGCCCGGCCAAGCACATCTTTCGGGTCTTTCAGATTCGGATTTAATCCATTTTTTAACATCCTATAGAGCGTTTTATTATCTTTCCAGCGTATTGCCTCAAATGGGTCTGGTTTGCCAGTAATCTTAAAATTTTTCTCACCTGCTTTCACATTATCAATATAAATCTTAACAGTATAGTTCCCAGGGTGGAAATAATTACGGTCCCGGTAGAATAAAAAAAACTGTAGCGCATTAGATTCTTCTCCAGGTTTAAAATTAATATCCATCACTATATCGCCCGATACTTTTATATTTCCATAATAAAAGCTAACTGTTACTGTATGTCTATGAAATTGCTTTAAATCAGCGTTTTTTATGTTAACCTCGCACACTATATCCTGGACATTCTGTCGATCAGACTCTGTAACAGGTTTTCTACCAGCACCAGTTTTTTTAAAAAAACCAATATAAGAAACCTTTGCTGATCCGGTAACAACCTCTTTTACTGAAAGATCATAGTTCTTTAGATCAGATATATTTTCTATAGCGACAATGCCCAGATTTGCGGGGAAAAGAACATAGAGGGTCTTTTTCTGAAGAAAGGTTTTTGGTGAAGTTGCTTTTAAAAACTCTAATGCACCCTTATCACTTAAAAAGCCAACGCCCGTTTGAGTTGCATAAAAAAGTCCTGCCTCCTGACTATATGCAAATTCAGTGATATCTTCTGTCGGATGAAGGTAAAGTCTGGATATACTGCCATCTTTTTGCGATACTTTAACAATAAGCCTACCTATGGCAACATAAGTAATATCGCCATTTCCGGTTACTGCTGTTATCTTCTCTTCAGATTCAAATATTTTTCTGTAGCCCCTTATATGAGGTTTTATTCCTTCTGGTTTTAGTAGGTAAACCTCGTACATGCTTGAGGCAACATTGTAGCCTACAAAATAAAGACTCTCCCCTTCTCCTCTATACATCTGGCTATCAGGCACCGGAAGCAAGGCTATGGGCTGAAATGGGACAATGGGTATGCCTTTTTCATCCACTGAAAGATTGTCAGTAGCTGCAATAAATCCCAATTCTGTAAAAGTGGAAAAGAATAATGCCCCGCTATCGAGATGAACAAATGTTTGATATGGGTGAGACAGATTTGCTATGAATCGCATTATTGGATTAATTATCTGTTTACCATCAAATCCGATCCAGGGCTGACCTTTTGGATCAACTGAA
>JBFMEC010000107.1:0-8488 GCA_040753575.1 Nitrospirota bacterium
CCCGCAATGGCAGGTATAATGCCTGTATTTGCGGCATATCCAGAGTTAAGGATGAGGGCAGATTCTGTTTCTTTAAACCCTGCCAGTCTAATCTCGAGTTCTCTGTGAAGCATACATCCTCCACCGAGAAGCCTCGAAGCACCTGAACCGAAGCCATAGTCACCCAATGCCCTTATTACTTTTGCAATCATATATGGATGGTTCGAGAGGCCCAGGTAGTCGTTTGATGAAAAGTTAATATATTCCTTGCCGGCAAGTTTTATTCTCGGACCCTGGAGAGATTCCCTGTCCTTAATCTCCCTAAAAAGTCCTTTTTCCTTTAAATTTTTGAGCCTTTCAAGAAACATCAGGCCTATTGTAACAAATCGATCTTTACTACACCATTCCTTGCCAAGAGGTTAAATTTTAAAATTTGAGGTAACCCTTTTTTTTATTTATAAAATCTCTTGACAATTTTTTTTTCTCTGTGATATGCTTTCAACGCTTTTTAAACTCTTTCAAGGAAGGGAAAGAAATGATCGAGCTAAATAAGTGGTTTTTTGTCCTGCTCATAAATTTTCTCCTTCTCTTTTTTATCTTGAATTTTATCCTTTTCAAACCCCTTCTCAAAATCTTCAAAGCCAGAGATGATACAGTTAAGGACTCTCTAAATGCCGCAAAGGACCTGAGTAACAGGAGGGAAGAAGGCCTGGCAATCCTGAAAAGGGAACTTGCTGAGGCGAAAAACAAAGCTAAAGAGATTTTTGATTCTCATAAAGCCGAAGGCATCGAAAAGCAGAAAGAAATGCTTGCTTCGGCTGAGGTAGAAGCATCAAAAATACTTGAGAAAGCCCGGGCAGACCTTAAAGCAGAGGTTGAGAAGGCAAGTAAGGCCTTGAGGGCCGATGTCGAGAAATTCTCTGATGAAATTGTAAGAAAGATGATAAAGCTATGAAGAAAGTTCAAAATCCAAAGCTCAAAATCCAAAATAAAAAAAATTTTCTTCTCTTCCTATTCTGTATCCTAACTTTAGCCTTCGCATCTTTAGCCTTCTGTGCTGGCGAAGAAGAAGCTGCCCACACCCCTCTCTGGAGAGAATATCTCTGGAAGATAATTAATTTTGCAGTTCTTGTGATTATTCTCTTTAAATTTGCAAAAAAACCCTTTCAATCCTTCCTCAGACAGAGGACAGAGCTGATTCAAAAAACCCTCGATGAGGCGCGGGAAGCAAAAGAGCTTGCCCTGAAGGCACTAAAGGAGGTTGAGGACAGGCTGAAAGAAAAGGATAAGGAGATAGAAGAAATCATGTCGGTGGCTAAGGTTTCCGGTGAGAAGGAGCTTGAAAATCTCATGATGCAGGGTGATAAACTCAAAGCGTACATCTTAGAACAGGCAAAGGCAAATATAGATCTTGAAGTTAAGAAAGCAAAGGAAGATATTAAAGCGGAGGCAGTCGAAATCGCAATGGAGCTTGCAGAAAAAAAGATTAAGGAGAAATTGACAAAGAAGGAGCAGGAAAAATTGCTTGAAGAATCTATTGCGAAAATGGGGGGTAGCAGTTGAAAAGGCTGAGAGAGGCAAAAAGATACGCAAAGACCTTACTTGATACAGTGGGTATTGAAAATGCACCTCAGGCGATTAACGAGCTGAATACGGTCAATGAACTTATGATGAAAAGCAAAGCGTTAAAGAGCCTACTTGTCAATCCCCAGTTTACATTAGAGGAGAGAGAAAAGATTATAAAGCAGATTGCTGGCGCGCTTAAGCTTTCTGATAATATAGTAAAATTCATTATGCACCTGTCTGAACTGAAACTCATTATCCACCTTTCAGATATTATTAGTATAGCTATAAGCTTTTATCTTGAAAAGAAGAAGAGGGCGAAGGCAGTGGTCATGACTCCGATCGAGATAGGCAAGGATTATGAAAATAGGCTTATCTCGTCACTGAAGAAACTGACAGAAAGGGATATAGACATAGAGTATGTGATTGACCCTTCCCTCCTTGGAGGGATCCTTGTCAGAGTTTATAGCTCACTCTATGATACCAGTCTAAAAGGTCAATTAAAGCTTTTAAGAAATGAGCTTATAGGGAGGTAAATATTATGGCAATTGAGATTAAGCCAGAAGAGATAAGCGAAGTCTTAAGAAAACAGATAACGGATTTCGAGAAAAAGGTTGACGTAAGTGAGATAGGAGTGGTCACTTACGTTGGTGACGGTGTTGCAAAGATATATGGTCTGGATAATGCTATGGCCTCAGAGCTACTTGAGTTTCCTCATAATATTGTTGGTATGGTGCTAAACCTCGAGGAAGATGCAGTTGGTGCAGTTCTTTTTGGTGAGGATAAACTTATCAAGGAAGGCGATATAGTAAAACGCACTGGAAAGATTATGTCCTGTCCTGTTGGCGAGGCATTGATAGGAAGAGTTGTGGATGCAGTAGGTCGCCCGATAGATGGCAAGGGCCCTATAGATGCAAAAGAGTTGAGGCAGGTTGATATCGTAGCACCAGGTATCATCAAAAGACAGCCTGTTAATCAGCCCCTCCAGACAGGCCTCAAGGCTATAGACTCTATGATTCCCATTGGAAGAGGACAGAGGGAGCTGGTTATAGGTGATAGGCAGACAGGAAAGAGTGCTATCCTTATTGATACGATTATCAATCAAAAAGGCGGAGATGTTATCTGTATCTATTGCATAATCGGACAGAGGAGGCCGGTTGCTGTGCGAACAGTGAATATTCTCGAACAATACGGCGCTATGGAGCACTCAATAGTCGTTGTCTCAACGGCAAGTGAGCCCGCGCCGATGCAGTATATAGCACCTTATGTAGCATGTACGATGGGTGAGTATTTCAGAGACAATAGTAAGCATGCCTTTGTCTGTTATGATGACCTGACGAAGCAAGCCTACGCCTACAGGCAGCTCTCATTGCTTCTCAGGCGTCCGCCAGCCCGTGAGGCATATCCTGGTGATGTATTCTATCTCCATTCGAGACTCCTCGAGAGGGCATCAAAGCTTGCTGATGAATATGGTGCCGGCTCACTCACAGCCATCCCGGTAATCGAAACCCAAGCCGGAGATATTTCTGGTTATATTCCTACAAATGTTATATCGATTACAGATGGTCAGATATTCCTCGAGACTGAACTATTTTATGGTGGTGTAAGGCCAGCCATTAATGTAGGTCTTTCTGTCAGCCGTGTTGGAGGTGCAGCCCAGATGAAGGCTATGAAACAGATTGCTGGAATGCTCAGGCTTGACCTTGCGCAGTACAGAGAACTTGCTGCCTTCGCACAATTCGCATCTGACCTCGACAAGGCAACCCTTGCCCAGCTTGAAAGAGGCAGAAGGATGGTTGAGCTCCTGAAGCAGGATCAGTATGTGCCCATGCCTGTTGATGAACAGATAATGCTTATCTTCGCAGGGACACAGGGCTTTCTCGATGATCTTCCTGTTGAATCAATGAGGGTCTTTGAGGACGGGTTCCTCAAATATATAAGAGCTGAGAAACAGGATCTGAAGAAAGAGGTGATGGAAAAGAGAGAACTGGATGACGTGCTCAGGGCAAAGATTACCGAGGCTATCACAGCCTTCAAGAAGACATTTACACCGTAAGGCATGAAGCGTGAGGCGTAACTCATTACGCATTACTCATTTACGGATTACGCATTACGATTAGTGGAGGATAGATGCCGACTTTAAGGGATTTAAGGAAAAAAATAAAGGCCATCCAGAGCACTCAGAAGATTACGAGGGCAATGAAGATGGTGGCTGCTGCAAAGCTGAGGAAGGTCCAGGACAGGATGCTGAATTTCAGACCCTATGCCATGAGTATGGACTCAGTCCTTTCCGACCTTGCGAGGGTTGCAGAAAGGGAACTCCACCCCCTCCTTGCTGTTAGACCGAGGAAGACTGTAGAGGTCCTTGTGATGACCTCTGATAGAGGTCTCTGCGGAGCCTTTAATACGAATATCCTGAGGGCTGCAACTAATTATATTGAATCTCTGAAAAGAGAGGGTTTTGAACTAAGTCTTAGTGTTATAGGCAGGAAGGCCCGTGATTACTTCCGCAGGAGAAACATACCAAGGAGGAAGGCATGGATCGGACTGTCTGGAAGGGTAACCTATACGAATGCTCAAGAGATCGCAAATGACCTGATCGAGAATTATACAAATGAGACTATAGATGAGGTTGTTCTCGTATACAATGAATTTAAGACGCTTCTTACTCAAAAGCTCTCCATTGTGAGACTTCTTCCTATAGGGGCATTAGAGGCAGAAGAGGCTCCTGCTGAAAGAGTCCCCTTTACCGTTGATTTCCTCTATGAACCTTCTGCTGAGATGCTATTCGAGAGACTGTTACCAAAACATATCGAGATACAGATTTATAGGGCACTTCTTGAGTCCTCGGCTGCTGAAGAGGCTGCGAGGATGAATGCAATGGAGAATGCATCAAAGAACTGCGAAGATCTCATAGCAAAGACAACACTCATAGCTAACAAGATCAGGCAGGCAAGTATAACAAAAGAGCTGATGGATATCGTGGGTGGTGTTGAGGCACTGAAAGTAAAATAAAAGGCAAAATTTAAAATGAAAAATGCAAAATTATGGAATTGTAAAATTCCGATTTTAAATTTTTCATTTTGCATTTTGAATTTTGATGAGGGGGTTAATCTATGGAAAATATAGGAAAAGTTTCACAGGTAATAGGTGTGGTAGTTGACGTAGAATTCGAAAAGGAGTTACCTGCTATCCTCGATGCCTTGAGGATAGAGGACCCAGGAGACCCTGCAAAGGGTATCCCTGAAACCCGCCTTACACTCGAGACGGTTGCCCATCTGGGTGATAATAAGGTGAGGTCCCTTTCTATGGGCTCTACAGATGGCCTTGTAAGGGGCATGAAGGTATTAGATACAGATAAGCCAATAACAGTACCTGTTGGTAAACCCACCCTCGGAAGGCTGATAAATGTGCTTGGTGAGCCTATTGATGAGATGGGTCCGGTAGAGGCAGAGGAGAGATGGCCTATCCACAGACCCGCACCTGACTTTACAGAGCAGATAGCAACAACTCAGCAGTTTGAGACGGGTGTTAAGGTCTTCGACCTCCTTGTCCCCTTCGTTAAAGGTGGCAAGATGGGGATGTTTGGTGGAGCAGGTGTCGGTAAGACTGTTATCATAATGGAGATGATCCATAATATAGCGATGGTTCATGGTGGTGTCTCTGTCTTTGCTGGTGTTGGTGAAAGGACAAGGGAAGGCAATGACCTTTATTTAGAGATGAAGCATTCGGGGGTCCTTCCAAAAGTTGCCCTGATTTATGGTCAGATGAATGAGACCCCGGGAATAAGGGCAAGGGTGGGACTCAGTGCCCTTACAGTATCAGAATACTTCAGGGATCAGGGTCAGGATGTCCTTATGTTCATAGACAATATCTTCAGATATACCCTTGCAGGATCAGAAGTCTCTGCCCTTCTTGGAAGGATGCCCTCAGCAGTTGGGTATCAGCCAACACTGGGAACAGACATGGGGGCACTTCAGGAGAGGATTACTACCACCAATAAGGGTGCTATTACATCCATGCAGGCTATATATGTACCTGCCGATGACCTCACAGACCCTGCTATCGTAACAGCCTTTACACATCTTGATGGAACTGTCGTTCTTTCCAGACAGATTGTAGAGCTTGGTATATATCCTGGTGTTGACCCTCTGGATTCTACATCGAGGATCCTTGATCCGAAGATACTAGGAGAGGAGCACTACTCTGTTGCAAGAGGGGTTCAGGCAGTGCTGCAGAGATATAAGGAACTTCAGGACATCATCGCAATCCTCGGCATAGAAGAGCTCTCAGAGGATGACAAGCTCGTAGTTGCGAGGGCAAGAAAGCTTCAGAGATTCCTGAGCCAGCCCTTTCATGTTGCAGAGACCTTTACAGGAACCCCTGGCAAATATGTCAAGATTGAAGATACGATAACGGGCTTTAAGGCAATTCTTGATGGAAGATATGACGATATGCCTGAACAGTCATTCTATATGATAGGACCGATTGAGGAGGCCGAGGAAAAGGCCAGGAAACTCGGTTGGACCAGGCAAATATAATTTAAACAGGAGAAGAGATTGGCAGAGGCTAAATTAAAACTTGAAATTGTTACACCCTATGGCCTGACTTTGAGTGACGATGTCGATGAAGTGACCGCTTCAGGAAGTGAAGGCGAGTTCGGGGTATTGCCCGGTCATGTGCCATTTGTTACCACCCTCAAGATAGGTATGCTAAGCTACAAAAAAGGCAATGATGTAAGATATGTCTTTGTGAATACCGGCTTTACAGAGGTAGGACCTGATAAAGTTATTATTCTGGCAGATAGTGCCGAGAAGTCTGAGGAAATTGATGTGGAAAGGGCAAGGGCTGCGATGAAGAGAGCCGAGGAGAGGCTTAAAAAGGCTGAGGAGATAGATTTTGCCAGAGCGACAGCAGCACTGGAGAGGGCAACCATAAGGATACAGGTGGCAGAAAGAAGAACTTAAAAAAGATAATCCAAGTCGAAAATATAAGAAGGCCATGCAAATGCATGGCCTTCTTGTTTTAAAATATATATTAGTCTGACTCAACCTCAACTCTTAGTCTGGTATTTAACCCGAATAATGCAGACATTGTTCAAAAATTTATTTAACTCGATGAATTTATTAAAAATATCTTTAATTTTTATATTCACTAAAACATTCAGGGAATCATTAGTTAAAGGTACACTAAGATATCGAAAAATAAATTTTCTCACAACATCTGCATTTCCTAAACTACATTATTTGAGTTAAGGAATCAATCATGGACATCACCCTCGACAGTATACGTGATATAAAATTGTATCAGCCGAAGACTGGCTATCGCTTTTCTGTGGATGCCCTCCTCCTTTATGATTTTGTAAACCTTGGCAAGATAAACCGTATTGCCGATCTCGGAGCAGGCTCGGGCATAGTGGGAATCCTGCTGGCGACAAAGTATCCCGATGCTACGGTCGCCCTCTTTGAAATTCAGGAGCGGCTCGTTCTGCTTGCGGAGAAAAATATTATCCTGAACTCACTTGAAGGTCGGGTCAGGGTAATAAAGAAAGACATAAGAAAGATTAAAAATAGCCACTCACCATATGCTGCCCGGCACTATTATGACCTTGTTGTATCAAATCCTCCCTTCAGGGTTCTTAAAAGCGGTCGTATGAGTGTAGGGGAAGAAAGGGCGATTGCCAGACATGAGGTAAAACTTACGCTCGACGAACTCGTTGATACCGGTTCCTTTCTTCTCAGGGAGAAAGGCAGGTTTTGCATAATCTATCATCCCTCCAGAACTTCAGAACTCATCGGAGGCCTGAAAAAAAGAGGTCTCGAGCCAAAAAGGCTGAGATTCGTCCATTCAAATATATCATCAGAGGCAAAGATGGTTTTGGTCGAAGCAGCTAAAGGGGGAAAGAAAGGTCTGAAGGTTGAAAAACCACTCTTTATATATAATGATGACGGTAGCTACAGCGACGAGATGAGGGAGATTTTTAAAAATCATGTATAATAGTCAAAAATTAACCTTAACCTTAACCTTAATCTTTACTGGTGGAATTACTTAAAGATTTCCTCACATATCTTTCTGTCGAAAAAGGGCTCTCAAGAAATACTGTCATTTCCTATTCAATAGACCTCAAAAAATTCGAGGACTTTTTGTCATCAAGAGAAAAAGCCTTGGCCCTATTCATTAGGGCTGATATAGTCGATTTTATTGAGAGCCTCAAAGACGAGGGTTATTCCATATCGAGTATATGCAGGTTCATATCCTCTATACGAGGTCTATGCAAATACTTAATCATTAATAATATCTTAAGTGATGACCCCTCAGAAAACTTACAACTGCCAAAAAGGTGGGAAAGACTGCCAAAGTCATTGAGCATTTCCGAGGTGAAAGACTTTTTTGACTTCAGCTCATCCTTTAATCTGGCAAATCCAACGTTAATCAGGGATTACGTAATGTCTGAACTGCTTTATTCATCGGGTCTGCGCGTCAGTGAACTGGTATCTCTGAAAGTTGAGGATATCAATTTTGAGGGAGGTTTTTTAAGAGTTCTGGGAAAGGGATCTAAGGAACGCGTTGTACCTGTTAACATGAGGGCAATGGGAAAAATAAAGCAATATATGATACAACAGAGGCCGGAGATTCTGAAGGGAAGACGGTCACCCTATCTATTTATTACAGTTAGGGGAAAGCCAATGACGAGACAACGTTTCTGGCAGACAATTAAGGGCTTTGGCAGGAGAATCGGGATTGATCTTTCACCCCATACAATGAGACATTCCTTTGCGACGCATCTGCTCGAAGGCGGCGCCGATTTGAGGTCAGTACAGAAGATGCTTGGTCACTCTGATATTTCAACGACCCAGATCTATACAAAGGTGACAGCCGACAGGATCAAAAAGGTTTATATGAAACATCATCCAAGGGCCTGAAAAAAAATAACCAATAACCAAAT
>JBFMEC010000108.1:0-8481 GCA_040753575.1 Nitrospirota bacterium
CTGGAGATGCTGCCGGTTTACGTCGTGCTGTTGACGCCTGACTATCACGTGCCCTTTACTAACCGCTTCTTCCGTGAGCGCTTCGGCGAGTCCCACGGCAAATGCTGCTTTGAGTATCTCTTTGGGCGCACCGAACCCTGCGAGATTTGCGAAACGTATACAGTTCTGAAAACCATGGCGCCCCATGAGTGGGAATGGACCGGCCCGGACGGCCGCAATTACTATATCTTCGACTTCCCCTTCACCGACAGGGACGGCTCCACCCTCATCCTTGAGATGGGCATCGACATTACCGAGCAAAAGCGGTCAGAGGAGAAACTGAAGCAGGCCCGTGAAGAATTGAAAAAATCCTATGAACAGTTGCGCAACCTTTCTGAACATCTGCAATCGGCAAGAGAGGAAGAGAGAACACATATAGCCCGTGAGATTCATGACGAACTCGGGCAGGCCCTGACTGCCCTGAAAATGGAAGTATCGACCTTAGCAACCAAGTTGTATCCAAACCATAAACCGCTTATTCAGAAGACAGAATTAATATTAAGGCATTTTGATGAGACCATCCAATCGGTAAAAAAGATATGCTCCGAATTGAGGCCTTCCGTATTGGATCACTTCGGAATTGTCGAAGCAATAAGATGGCAGGCGCGGGAATTTCAAGAACGATCCGGAATCAAATGTGATGTTTTAATAGAACCCGAGGAAATCACTCTTGATGAAAACCTTTCAACTGTCATCTTCCGGATTTTTCAGGAGACATTGACAAATGTTATACGCCATGCGAAGGCAACTCAAGTTGAGGCAAGTCTGAAAAAGAAGGATGGTGAGATAATGCTTGAAGTGAAAGACAACGGTAAAGGAATAACAGAAAAGAAGATTTCAGGCGCTCCAAAATCCTTCGGATTAATCGGGATAAAAGAGAGGATTCATCATTTCGGTGGCAGCCTGGAAATCAAAGGAATCAGGAAAAAAGGAACCACACTGACAGTTAGTATTCCACTGAAATAAAAAAGGGGTTACTCCAGATGAACAAGCTCAATCACCGTCACCTCCGGTGGTGCAAGGAAGCGGATCGGCGGTCCCCAGGTTCCTGACCCCCTGCTTACATATAAGTTAGAATTATTACTGAGATTGGCAAAACCTGCCTGGATGGGATAATAAAGCCCCGTGATAAGGCTGAAAGGAAAAATCTGGCCTTTATGTACATGCCCTGAGAGTTGTAGATCAAAGAGACCAATCGCACCTTTATCTACAAGAGGTCTATGTTTAAGAAATAAGGTAAAATCCTGCCGGGAAAATCCTGAAAGCAATTCCCTTTCGGGGATGTCTTTAAAGTTATCATAAGTTTTTCCCTGAGGGTCATCAACACCAACGATATTAATTCCTGCCACATTCAGACCTTCTCCTCGCAATATATTAAATCCAGACTTTTTTGTGAAATCCAAAGCCTGGCTAATGCCCGCATAAAATTCGTGATTCCCTGTTATCGCAAACTTTCCGTACCTTGGCCTTATTTCCCTGAGTAGTTCTGCAAGGCCTCCAAGATTATCGATCTGCCCATCCACAAGGTCACCCGTTGATACCATGATGTCAGGTTCGGCCTTTTGAACTTCTCTGAGGATCCTCTTCAATCTATCTTCTCTCACAATAAGACCCAGATGAACATCGGATATCTGGACTATCCTTATTCCGCTGGCCTGGGGAATTTTATTAGATTTTATTATTAATCTCTCGGTGCGAATACTTCTTGCCTCAAAATAGCCGTAAACAGCTATCAGACAGGAAAAAAGGATTGGGATAAAAAAGGCATATTGACTAGATATCGCAAGGTTCGAAAGATCCCTTTTCAGGATAATTTCCGCTAAATGTGTCGTGAGACGATAGAAATCAACGACCAGTGAAACCGAAACAAACAAAAAGAGAACCCCCATCCAGGTATATCCAATGTAGGACATCAGGCGTCCAAAGAAATCAAACCCTACCTTTTCGGACATTCGCACAATGAGGGGGGCAAAGATCATCACTATCATGACAAGAGCCAGACAAATACTGGCATATGTGCCCAAAGCCAGAGCAGCCTTTGTCTTCAGAAACGCATAAAGGTGGAAAAGACCATAGAGAAGAAAAAAAGTGAATAAAAAGAGAATCATTCTAATTTAAGTTTATCAGAAAATTGCTTTCAGCAACCAAATTGCGGATGAAATATCATTGACTGAAAAAGAGAGTTGTCTTGCCAAAGGTACTTTTTAGGTGGTATCCTTATTTGTGAAATTATCATCCTTCCAGAAACCAAGCCGTTACATAAACAACGAGATCAATTCTATCCATAAAAAAGCGGCTGTAAGAGTTGCCCTTGCCTTTCCCGACCTGTATGAGGTCGGAATGTCTCACCTGGGACTAAGAATCCTCTACAAAATAATAAATGACCTTCCTTTCGCCTCTGCTGAAAGGGTGTTTTCTCCCTGGTTTGATCTTGAAGCCGAGATGAGGGCGAAGAAGATACCTCTGTCTTCCCTGGAATCAAACTCACCCTTGAAAGATTTTGATATCCTTGGCTTTAGCCTGCAGCATGAACTTTCATATACAACAGTCCTCAACATGCTTTACCTCGGTAACATTCCCTTGCACTCTGAAGAAAGAACCCGTCAGGGATCCACCAACCGTTATCCCATCGTGATTGCCGGTGGACCATGCACTGTTAACCCTGCGCCAATGTCCCCCTTCATTGATGCCTTCTTGATCGGAGACGGTGAGGAAGCCATAGAGGAAATTCTGCATACATATTACAGATGGAAAAAAGATGGAGATGGCAAAAGGGATTCGATCCTTCTTGCATTATCAGAGATCGAAGGGATGTATGTACCCTCTATTTATGATAATCCCGTTAATCCCCCTATATCCCCCCTTACCAAAGGGGGAGTAAGAGGGGTAAAGGGGGCCGAAGGAGGATTTACCATCAAAAGACGCATTATAGAATCTCTCGATGATGCCCCCTATCCCGATAACCCGGTATTACCCTATACTTCAATCGTTCATGACAGAATAAATATCGAGGTTTCAAGGGGATGCTCAAGGGGCTGCAGGTTCTGTCAGGCAGGTATTATTTATAGACCGGTCCGTGAAAGAAGCCCAGCAAGGGCCCTCGAAATCGCCGAAAACTCTCTCAAATACACGGGTTATGGTGAGGTTGCCTTCACATCTTTGAGCGCTGGAGATTATAGTTGTCTTTTACAGCTTCTAAAAGAATTTAACAGTAGATTCTCAAAAAATAAGGTCGCCATCTCACTACCCTCCCTCAGGGTGGCCTCCGTAAATCACAGCCTGCTGAAAGAGATACGGACGGTTAGAAAGACGGGCTTCACGATTGCACCCGAAGCTGGTAGTGAAAGGCTAAGGAGAGTGATCAATAAGGACTTCTCTGAAGAAGATTATGAAAGAGCCCTCAGAACACTCTTTGAAGAGGGCTGGCTCAACCTTAAACTATATTTTATGATAGGCCTTCCCACTGAAACGGAGGAAGACGTAGAGAAGATCCCCCTGATGGCCCTCAGGGCTCTCAGGATCGCCAAAGAGTATTCGGGCAGGTTTGTCAATATAAACATAGGAGTTTCTCCCTTTGTTCCCAAGCCTCATACTCCCTTTCAATGGTACGGGCAGAGACCTTTTGATGATCTCAAGAGAAATAAAGACTATCTCAGAGATGTCCTTCCAAGAAAAGGATTTAAGATCAAGGGCCATGACCTGGAGATGAGCCTTCTTGAGGCTGCCTTTTCCCGTGGCAACAGAAGTCTTGCCACACTTATCGAAGCGGCCTGGTACCTCGGTTGCAGACTTGACGGATGGACAGAGGCCTTCGATTTCGAAAAATGGAAAAGGGCGATGGATCTCACCGGTATTGATGTGATGAGTTTTGCGCAAAGGGAATATAAAGAACCAGACACATTGCCCTGGGAAAACATAGATGTCGGCGTCAGGAAGGAATTCCTCTGGAGGGAATATCAGCAAGCCCTCTCAGGCAATATTACTTCCGACTGCAGGAAGGTCTGCCATAACTGCGGCCTTGAATGCAAAGACAGTGACAAGTTACAAGTTACTTTACCCCTCTTTAGCAAAAGGGGGCATGGTGGGATTTGTCGAAGATTCAAACCCGTGAGAATAAGGGTTGAATTCTCTAAGACAGGAATAATGAAATACCTTTCACACCTCGAACTTATAACCTTGATGCACAGGGCCATGAGGCGGGCAGAATTTCCTCTCGAGTATTCAAAGGGCTTTCACCCTTCTCCCCGGATTTCCTTTGGCCCTCCTTTAAGAGTCGGTATTGAAGGCCTTAGCGAATATTTTGATATGGAAGTAGTTCCGCCCTTTGATATAGTTCTTAACAGGAGAAAACTTAACAATCTTCTTCCCGGTGGGATTTACATAAAGAATATGGTCTTTATTCCGGCAAAGACGAAGTCTCTTGATAGTTTTATAAGAAGGTATGAGTATTACATTAAATGTCGGGATTTAGAGCAAATGCATCGTTTTTTATCTGAAAAGGAGATAAATGTACAGAGAGAAAGACAGATCATAAATCTCAGATCTATGGTGGAACAGGTGACACAGGTCGATGAGGAAACAATAAATTTGATAGTGATAGATTATGATAACGCAAAGGTGAGGTTAGGTGAACTTCTCCTAAAGATCTTCAACTTCCCTCTAAAAGACCTGCAAATAACAAGAGTAGCCCTCTATGGATGGAATGGAGGTTGGGTGAAACCCTTAGAACGGAGTTCAGAGTGTACAATGAAATCGTGATCAATGTGACCAGGGAGGAGGTCAGGGTCGGTCTTCTTGAGGGAGGCCAGGTTGTTGAGTTATATGTGGAGAGGAAGCGTGATGCGAGCCTCGTTGGCAACATTTACAAAGGCAGGGTTGTCAAAATCCTTCCTGGCATGCAGTCAGCCTTTGTTGATATAGGCCTTGAAAAGGCTGCTTTCCTCTACGTTACTGATATCCGTGCTGGCATAGAAGAATATGCTCCCTTTCTTGAAGAAGAAGAAAGAGCAAATCCGGTGGAATTAGTCTCTGTAAAGGGAAAACAGGACCTTACTGTAGAGGAGCTGATCCAGGAAGGTCAGGAAATTCTCGTTCAGGTATCAAAAGATCCTATCGGCAGTAAAGGGGCCCGTCTGACTTCCTACATTACACTTCCCGGCAGATACCTTGTCCTTATGCCAAACGTTGAACATATAGGTATATCGAGAAGGATCTCCGACGATGCCGAAAGAACAAGGCTCAAAACGATTGTCGAGAATATCAAACCGAAGGGATACGGCTTGATTATCAGGACAGCCAGCGAGGGTTCTGCCGAAGAGGACCTCAAGAAAGATCTGGAGTTTCTGCTTTTATTATGGGAAAACATCCAGAAGAAGAAAGAAAAGATCAGCGCACCGGCTCTACTTTATAGCGATCTTGACCTTGTTTTCAGGAGTGTTCGTGATCTCATGAGTCAGGATGTAAACAGGCTGATTATTGACTCTAAGGAAGAATATGAAAGGATCAAGGATTTTGTTAGAACTTACTTTGAAAAACTCCTGGGAAAGATAGAACTCTATGAAGGTACGGAGCCGATATTTGATGCCTTTGGAATTGAACTCGAAATATCGAGGGCCCTCGGGAGGAAGGTATGGCTGAAATCAGGGGGGTATATAGTTATCGACCAGACAGAGGCAATGACCGTCATCGATGTTAACACAGGCAAGTTCGTTGGAAAGGAGGAGCTTGAAGACACAATACTGAAAACCAATCTGGAGGCTGTAAAGGAGACCGCATACCAGATAAGATTGAGGAACCTTGGCGGGATAATAATAGTGGACTTCATAGATATGGAGAAACCTGAAAACAGGGAGAAGGTTTTCAATTCCTTTGTGGAGGCAATGAAAAAAGACAGGGCAAAAAATACGATATCTCACATATCAGAACTGGGGCTTATCCAGATGACACGGAAACGCGTCAGGGAAAGCCTGGGCAGAATATTATGCGAAGCCTGTCCATATTGTGAAGGTAAGGGTTTTGTTAAGTCGCCGCGGTCACTCTGTTACGAAATATTCAGGAAGATAGAGAGGCTCGCAAGACATGGTGGGGAAAGGATTATTGTCACGGCCCATCCCTCCGTGGCAGAGCTTCTAACGGATGAAGAACGTCCAGGTCTTGAGGATATCGAAAATCAGTATAACGTTAAGGTTACCATAAAGAAAAACAGCAGCCTCCATCAGGAAAATTATGAAGTGACAGTGCTTTAGAAGACCATTTGTTGTAAAATCTATTTTTACATCTTTATAAATTCATTTCTACTGAATTGATCCTTCTAAATATACTTATTTATCAATAAGTTATGTTCAATTTACTTCTAAATTTACTTCTAAATTACTTCTTATTTACAACTAAAATTTAGACAATAATCCAGCAAGGTTTCTTATCAGAGCCAATATTTTTAATTGATCCGTCCTTTTTAGACATTTCATAAAGCAAATTATTTATTTTATTTATCTTCTGCTTTTCATCTAATATATCTGGAAGTTTATCAAGCAGTAAATTATTAATATCATGTCTGCTGGCTGACTTGAACTCTCTTATAAATTCTATAATCATCGCCTTATAATATTTTTTATTAAAAGCACGATGTTTGATATAGGTTGACTTATCTCCGGTTAAAGCAGCAATTTTTGCAGTAACAAAAAGAGTCGGATATCTGCCTTCAATCAGTTTTTGTGATTTTAATAATTTGTACTCATCTTTTGTAATTTTTATTCTTTTCTGAACCTTGTCAAGATATATAACGGTTTTCAGGCTCAAATCGATTTTATTGATAAGCATCCTTGTATAATTTTCATCAATTACCTTTCCGATTATTTTTACCTTTACTTTATCCGGTGCACTTAAATCATAATCCGGCATAGGGAAGTAACGGTTCTTCTGCATAATAAACATTTTCTTTATTCCGCCACCCAGGGTATCGATCATGTTGAGATTGACCATGGCATTTGCAAGAAATGGGTTGCGATAACGTTCTGGAGGAGCGTCTTGCTCGATAACCTTCTCAACAGACACTGGGATAAAACTTCCGAGATTGACAAAAACCAAATCATCAGGATTTTCAACAACGCTTATTCTTCCCCTCAACTCATAATCCTGATGTGCAATGCAGTTATTCAGCACTTCCCTGATAACCCAAGGTTCGTATTTCATTACTTCGGTGGGGAATAAGGAACTATCAAGCAGATAGCGGTATTTCAAATTCCGAATTTTGGTGTAAACCGCTTCAACATTGAGGAAAAAAGGTGGACCAAAGTGTTCATAATCTTTATCCACATTATGTTCATCTTTCAATACCCAGGTAATCTTAGCAACGGAGGGGCTTAGAAAATGCTCCGATTCGTCTTTGCCCAACAATATAATTGCTGTCCGGGTAATCTTGCCCTGAATTGCAACCTTCGCCTTATTCAAAAAGGTAATGTCGTCCCAACCATCTACCTCCGTAGCCTTTGCAGGATACTTTTCCTTGTAATTTTTACGAGCCTTTGCAATAGCAGCCGGGGCAAGATTGTCAATCGTTGCTCTTTCACAAATCTGTGCAGATCAGTCAAATTGTTGCCCCTGACTACGAATCTGCTCAATCTCCTGAAGATTTAGAGCGACCAGCGACTCGCCGTCTCTGCCATAGTAATGACCTTCCCATGCAATGGGAATCCCTTTAGGTGCAGCAGGTATTTGAAACATGATTATACGACCCTCGGGTAGAAAGAGTTCATAAATCTCTGAAAAAGTAATACGATTTGTAGTCTTATTGGCAATCTCAAGTTTCAAGTTGTCAAGATCGGCTCGAATAGCTCGAAAATTGGTACCAACAATTTCTCTGGTTTTACTTTCTACTCCAAAAATCAGCCAGCCGTTATTTTGATTTTTTAGATTTGCTTCGTTGCATAAGGCAGAAAAATATTTTCCAAGCTTATTAAAATCATAAGAACTTTGTGCTTTTTTAAACTCAACCCACTCAGTTTCATCGGCCAAAGCTCGTAATTTATCAAGTAGCTCTTTGAGTTCTTCTTGGGTCAATCTTCCTCCTCACTCTCCCACCCCATGCGATATTTGATGCCGTAGTTGATGCCTGCCATGAGTGAAATCGAAGGGATAAAATCCATTTCCTCGTCTGAAAAATTTATCTTTAAATTTTCCTATAAAAAGCCTGGCTTCCTTTTGTAATCAATATTATATTTATAACCTTGCTCTTTGCAAAATTCTTCTGCGGTTTTACCTTTTATCTTTGTTGAAAGCCATAGAAGAAGGGGCAACCCTTTTGTCTCATGAATTTCTCCCGTGTTCGACAGTAATAGGCATATTTTAGCAAAGATATTCAGCTAAGTACTTGATCTTCCTGCATTCATATTTTTCTGAAGTAAAATTGCATAGGCACACGTTTTAATATTTTTTTTCTTGACA
>JBFMEC010000109.1:0-8273 GCA_040753575.1 Nitrospirota bacterium
TTGAATTCCTCGGTACCGTTCGGGTTAGAGAATCGGAAGCGTGCCTGAGCCGGAAGAGCAGGATTGGCCGACCATGTAATCGTTCCTTCTGCCCGCCAACCTTTTGGAATGAGAAGGTGAAACGCCTCCATACCGGTCATTTTGTCTATATATTTATAAGTGACAAAAGTCTGGACATTTGCCTTTGTTCGAGTTTCCGCAGTGATCCGACTTTTTCCACCGGTCACTTCCTGTCCTCCCTTGCAGCCTGTCATTGTTCCAATACTGAGCAGGCCTGTAATGAGAGCAACAATAATGATATTTATTGTATTAAGATTCATAAGCACCATAATAATATCACTTTTCCAGAATGAAAACTACATTTTTCGCTCCGATCAGCGCAGCCTGGAATTGCTCACTTCACATAGAAGAACCAGATGGAAAAGACAGAGAAGTTGGATTGAATCGCCATAAGGTTAGAAGGATCGGACCTCCACATACGTTCCTGATTAAGAAAGCTTTAACCAAAATTTAATCTCACCTTAATATTTCTGTAACATTCAAATATTAGAGTAATGCCTAATCACGCGTGACAATCTCATCTGTGAGATCAATAACAATCTAATTAAAAGGAGGATGGTGTATGAAGAAAAGGTTGTCAGTTTTCATAGCAAGTTTGTGCTGCTTGCTGTTGTTTGCTGGATCGTCAATAGCTTTAGCAGCAGAAGAAAAAGAGGTCGACCAGAAGGATATCGAAAAGGTGGTAAAAGAGCTTAAGAGTATTAAATTCGGACTCCTTTGGTATCTCTCTTATATGAGTGGAGAGGGTAAAGACGTGGGCGGAAGCGCAGGCGACGGTGTAGACAAGAATAAATTCGCTATCAAGAGAGGTTATTTCAGGTTTACCAAAGGATTCATGCCGTGGTTTGATGGTCATATAACATTCGATGTGACGCAGGAATCGATTAAAGACAGCAAATTGTCGGATTCCGTTCAGGTCAGGCTTAAATATATATATGGAAAATTCAAACTGCCTGACATAGGTTTTCTGACCAAACCCAATTTCGAGGTCGGATTAGCTCATATACCCTGGCTCGACTTCGAGGAAAACCTTAATTTCTATCGCCTCCAGGACACAATGTTCATCGAGAGAAACGGCATCTTCAACTCAGCTGACTTCGGTGTGACGTTTACCTCTCTCCTGGGCGGAGAAATGCCCGAAGAGTATCAAAAGAATGTAAACAGCCATTATGCGGGCCGCTTCGGAAGCATTCAGGGAGGCATATATAACGGCGGAGGATATCATGCGAGCGAGAAGAACGAGAACAAGGTTTTGGAAGGCAGGGTGACAATCAGACCCTTACCTGATGTTATTCCGGGACTCCAGTTAACCTACTTCGGGATAACCGGAAAGGGGAATACGGACGCTGAACCGGACTGGACCACAAATCTTGCGTTCGGGAGCTTTGAATCCGAGCCCATTGTTCTGACAGGTCAATATTACTGGGGGAAGGGACAGCAGAACGGTTCTAATGAGACCAAAAAAGACGGTTATTCCTTCTTTACCGAGTTGAAACTATATAATATGTTCAAAGCCCCCATGAACAGATTCAGCGTAATCGGCCGCTATGATCGTTTCGACCCCAATACCGACCAAAAAGACGATGAGAATAACAGGTATATCGCTGGTGTTGCTTACTATTTGGATAAACCGCACAAGAACATGTTCCTCGTCGACTATGATCATGTCGATTATAAAGCAAGCGGCAAAAAGGACGACAAAAGAGTACAGCTAACCCTGCAGGTTGCTCTTTAAGCCAGATAAAGAGTCCTGCTAACCCCCTGCCCTCCCTTCGTGGAGGGCTCCTTTTTTGTTAAGGTATGCTTTAATAAGGATATGGTAAAGCAAAACCAGTTCTTCTGGGGTGTCGCTACATCTGCCTTTCAGCTTGAGGGATCACCTTATGCTGATTGGGCTTCATGGGATGCCATATTCAATTTAAAACCGGATGTTACAAATCACTACAATCTTTATAAAGAGGATTTACATTTACTGCAAAATGAGATTGTTCAAAAAAGTTGTGGATGTCCTGGTGAAGCTGATGATCCCTCTTGTGATCCTTGCTCTGATGATGGGCATTGCCAGGATTTTCCTCGACCTGAGAGAGGTCTTTAAACCTTCAGCCATCTGAACTGCGGCATGAGTTTCCGGTGCAAAGAAACATTATCTTGAGCATTCATCACCTACAAGAAGAGAGTCTGCAACTCTACCAGAAATTTAACCTTTTTTCATAACAGTCTCAGGTCATCAGAAATTTCGAAGTGAGATTTAGGGAAATTCCCGATTGTCAATCTCTTCTATTAAGGTTCACTATGGTAAAGAATGTTTCTATATCAAGAGCCAAATTTTTACATCTCACTTATTTCCTTGATAGATAAATGTGGGTGGCCTAAGAAGACGCTTATCAATGGAAGAACCTAACGCAATAAATGAAGAAATTAGACCTTCTAATGATCTGGCTAAGGAATTAGAAGTTAAACATCTCCTGGGGAAGATTAAAAGGAGCCTCCAGGCAATATTTGATGGCATAGAAGATGGGATACATGTCATAAACAGAGAGTACGAGATAATAAGGGCAAACAAGGGGATTCTCAATATTTTCAAGAAAAGGGATTTTTCAGATATTCTTGGTAGAAAATGTTTTAATGAGTACTACCAGCGGGATATAATCTGCGACAACTGCCCCGCAGAAAAAACCTTTGAGGAAGGCATCCCCGGCCACCTTATTAAAATCAATGGAGAGGTCAGCAAACGAGGGGTTATATTGAACAAGTCTACCTTTCCTATAAAAGATGAGAATGGCAATGTTATTCAGGTAGTTGAATGTATTAAAGATATTACCCATGTGGTTAAATTAGAAGAGCAGTTACTGCACTCAGAGCGATTAGCCGGAATCGGAGAATTAGTAGCTGGTATAGCTCATGAGATAAGAAACCCTGTCGGTAATATCAAGGCAGCAGCACAATTATGTCTCAAAAAATACGAACCTGATGAAGGAATAAGAAAATACCTTAAGGTTATATTGAAGAACTCTAATAGGGTGAACAGGGTTGTCAAAGATTTACTTACTCTCGCAAAGCCACGTGAGGCCTCTTTTAAGATAGGCTATATTGATAAGGTTATTAACAGTATATGTGGTCTCGTTAATGCGAGATGTTTAAAACAGCACATACGCCTCGCTAAGAGATTTCCAAGGAGACTGCCCCGGATTTTTCTGGATGAAAAGCTTCTCGAAGAGGCATTTTTAAATCTTATACTCAATGCCCTGGATGCCATGCCAAAAGGTGGAAGGCTTGCCATCACCGCCTATTACGACCATAATGCGGAGGAGACTATAATAGGTTTTGTTGATTCAGGCTGCGGGATTTCGGATGATAATCTAAGCAGGATATTTGATCCCTTCTTTACCACAAAAAAAGACGGAACAGGATTGGGCCTTTCTTTAGCCCAACGGATTGTCGAGCTTCATAGAGGGAAGATTCATATAGAAAGTAAACCTGATTATGGCACAGAGGTAACAGTCAGACTTCCGGTGTGTAAAGAAGTTCTATCTCAAAATGAGTGGGCAAGTAATCAAATTCCTCTCCCTTTGTGGGAGAAGATGAGGGTGAGAGTTTAAGGGTGAGTAAAATCTTGATAGTTGATGATAATAAAGATCTTCTGTGGATCCTTTCAGATATCATAAAGTCAGAGGGATATGAAGTTATTACTGCAGCCGATGGTAGAAAAGCACTTAAAGAAATCAGGACGCATTCGCCCGATCTGGTTTTGTTAGATGTCAGGCTCCCTGAAATGGATGGACTGAAGGTTCTGGAAGAGATTAAAAAGACAGACAAAGATTTAATTGTAATCATGCTTACAGCCTATGGACAAATAAAAGATGCTATCCATGCCATGAAATTAGGCGCATTTGATTATATAACCAAACCTTTTGATAATGAAGAGATAGTACTAAATATAAAGAAGGCACTTCAGACCCGATATCTCAGCAGAGAAATTGAGGAATTAAGGAGGAGATTAAAGGAGAAAACAGCTATCACAAAGTTTATTGGTGAAAGCCCTCGAATAAAAGAGGTCCTGAATCAGATTAAGACAGTTGCCTCTACAAATATAACCGTGATTGTTCAGGGTGAAAGTGGCACAGGAAAAGAGCTGATTGCCCGGATGATTCATGAGGAAAGTCCACGGCATGATAAACCCTTCATTGCTGTAGATTGCGGGACTCTTCCCGAAAATCTGGTTGAAAGTGAACTCTTTGGCTATGAAAGAGGTGCCTTTACGGGGGCTGATAAGAGAAAAGTGGGGAAATTCGAATCAGCAAATGGTGGAACCTTATTCTTAGATGAGATAACCAATCTTCCTCAGTCTCTTCAGGCAAAACTCTTAAGGGTAATTCAGGAGCGAAGGGTCCAGCATCTGGGCAGCATAAAAGATATAAAGATAGATGTCAGGATAATTGCTGCTACAAACGCAGTTCTGTTTGATGAAGTTAAAAAAGGTAGATTCAGGGATGACCTTTACTATCGACTTAACGAATTCAATATCAATCTCTCACCTCTTAGAGAAAGGAAAGAGGACATACCTCTCTTAGCAAAATATTTCTTAGAGGAAGCGAATAAGGAGTTTAATAAAAAGATCGAAGTGATAACCGGCGATGCGGTAAAATCCCTTTTAAACTATCACTGGCCAGGAAATGTTAGAGAGTTAAGAAATGAACTCATGAAATCAGTGCTTTTAACAGATTCAAATTATATCAGAGAAATCAATTTACCTGTGGATGTAACTTCTAATCTTGGAAAAAATGACCTTTTAGCAGATTTAGATGAAGGCATATCCCTTCGAGAAGTAACCAGGAAAATAACAGATGAGGTAGAAAAAGAGATGATCAAAAAGGCATTAGCTCAGGCAAAGAATAATAAGGTTAGGGCCGCTAAAATCCTCAAGATAGACCGCATGACATTATATTCAAAGATAAAATCCCTCGGATTGTAAGGCCATCTTTACAGATTGTAGAGTTTCCTCGACAGATTTCATCCTTCCTTCCATTCCTGCAAAAATTTCAATAGCGAAAAATTCTTATTTAATTGTCAATCCATCATTTTAACCTGATTGCGCAAGAGTTGTCTTTAAACCATTACTATTCCTGTCGTTGCAAGCGAATCTATAAAGTGAGAGATTGCTTTTTCGTCCACTCCTCGCTATTGACATGGTAGAAGGTTTGCATAATCTGGGTTTAACAGACTGGTGATGGCATTATTGTTGCTCTAGTAATCTGAACATAATGAACAGGATGTTAGTGGTGGAAGATGACAGAGACATGTGTCGGATGATCTCATCTATTCTAAAAGAGGAAGGCTACAGGGTAGATAAGGCATATGATGCTAAGGGAGCAATCAAAAAGATTAAGGCGAAGCGTTGGGACTTGATAATCCTGGATTATAAACTGCCAGATATGGACGGTATAAAGGTTCTTGAAGAGGTTCGCCGTATAAACCCCTCTCTTAAAGTAATAATGATCTCTGCCTACGGTAGCCCTTCTATAAAATCAATGGCAAAAAAATTGGGGGTTTATCAGTTTCTGGATAAGCCTTTTGATTTAAATAGACTTATAAAGGTTGTAAAAATGCCCTGGCAAAAAAGTCAGGGTGAGGTTGACCGCTCCTCAAAGGGGACTGTCCCGATTCTTTAAAAGCGGAATCTTCACCCCGTTAGATAAAAACCTATCTAACGGGGCAAGACGAAAGGAGGTGTAGAAGATGGCAGTAGAAAAAGCGATTGCTTCTTCCAGCCTGGTCGAGGTTATTGACCGGATTCTGGACAAAGGCGTTGTGATTGATGCCTGGGTAAGGGTCTCTTTAGTGGGTATTGAACTACTTGCGATTGAGGCCAGAGTCGTAGCAGCATCAGTCGAGACCTACCTGAAGTATGCTGAGGCTATTGGTTTGACTGCAACAGCAGCCTAAGGGTTGGTGAGTAAAAGGATTCTTGCCGGGTCATCCTTATGGCCCTTTCGAGTGGGTGACAGAAAGCATGATTCGCCAAGAAATTCCTTCTTTTAAGAGAAAGGGGTAAGTGAAAGCAATACCTTTAGCAGAAGATATGAAAGATATTGTCAATGATATGGTTTCTTCTTACGAGGCAAGGATTCAGAGTATCGGAGCTATTTTTGATACCACCCACCAAATCCTCGAAGGTTTCCAGGATTCCTTTCTTGACACAAAACAAGAAAGAGAAAAAGTTAATGCTGAAGTGCGGGAGAGTCTTGCCAAAAACGAGTCTCTGAGAAAGAAGGATTTTGACAATATGATGCAGGGTATTCTTTCAACTCAAGATGAGCGAGAAAAAGAAGTAAGGAATCTGTTAAAAGGTTACCTTAATGAACAGAAAGAGATGGCGCAGACTTTAAGAGATAATCTGGCTAAGGTCAAAGATGCTCTTGCCGGAGGTGAGACTGAAAGGGTCAAAGAATTCCAGGGCATGATTAAAGAGATTCTTGCTAAACAGGATGAAAGAAAAAATGAGGTTACTTCTAAACTAAAAGAGTTTCAAAAGGAGCAACAGGAGATGGCTAAAAGACTTAAAGAACTTTTAGCAAAGGGAAAGGAACTTCGTATAAAGGATCTTAAATCGATGCTCAAGGAATTCAAGGCCCAATATCAAGAGCGGAAAGTTCGCCAGGAAGAAAGAAGGGAAGAGGTGCGCAGTATGCTAAGTGATTTTAAGGTGCGAAAAATAACAAGGAGGTGTAAAAATGGGAATAGCTGACGATATGAAAAGAATTACAGAGAACATCGTTACTTCCCATGATGTAAGGGTAAAGGCATTGGATAATTTAGTGGCTGATACCCGTAAAACCTTAAAGGGTTTTGCATCTGATAGGAAGAAGATGAGCAAGGAACAGGCTAAAAATTTGGCTGACTTTGTCGAGGATTTGTCAAAGAGTGTAGAAGATATGCTTAAAGGGTTTCAGAAGAGCCACAAACAGATGAGCGTGGAACAAGCGAAGAGTTTAGCAGATTTTGTGGCAGACTTGACTAAGAATGTTGGGAATATGATGAAAGGTATCCAGAAGGCACATAAAGAGATGGCTGACGAACTCAAGGAAAGCCTTGAGAAAGGTGAGACTGACAGGCTAAAGAGTTTCAAATCTATGATGGGAAATATCCGAAAAGGCATTAAGGATATTGAAAGTTATGTTGCAAATAAACTCAAGGAATTTTCTGATGCCCATGCTGAGATGAGCGAGGAACTAAAGAAGGATCTGGCTAAATATGTCTCAGGTATCGTCAGTGGTACCAAGAAACTCTTGAGCAAATATAGCTCGGATATGAAGAAGGCGGCTAATGCATGGCAGGGTATGTCTGAGACCCTTTCCAGAGCAAGAAAGGGCAGGGCTGTAGTGCCAAAGCTGGAGGCAAAGGTAAAGGTAAGACCGGTAGAGGAGGCAGTTGAAGAGGTAGAAGTAGACTTGGAAGAGAAGGTATTGGAATTTATTAATCAACATCCAGAAGGGTTGAAAGTGAGTGATATGGAAGAGCCCCTTGGAGTCGCCAGAACAAGATTAGGTGCAATAGCCAAAAGACTGTTGGATGAGGGCAAGGTCAGGAAAGAGGAGAATCTCTATTTTCCAAACTTGGTACACGCCGGGGTTAGGTAGTACAGGGCTATGAACTATATAAGAATCTCCTTTGTAGCATTTTTGTAGGCAAGTTGTTTGAAAAGGAGGTTGATCTGTGATGGATAATGTATCAGTTGGAATGAAATCTCTCTGTGGAGACATTTTAAGAGGTCACAAAAATAGAAAGACCGATATTAAACAGATCAAAGGTCAGGTTGAGGCCCTTCGAGATAATGCCAGGAAGTTTTTAGCCAACTCTAAGAAATTCCATGAAGAGATGAGTAAAGACCTTAAAAAGAACTTGCAGAAAGATAGAGAAGATCTGATCAAAAATGTCAACGCCCTGAGAGAAAACTTCAGGAAAAAGGAAAGAGAAATAAGGACAGATTTGGCTGAAGCAAGCAAAATCTGGAATAAGATGAATGAGACTTTAAAAAGTAAGAAGACAAAATCCCCCGATTAAGACCGGCAAAAATAGAAAGGAGGTCAGATAAGATGATTGATGAGATGACTACAGTTTTAGAGCCTAGGCCTCTGCCTGATTTTGTGGAAACAAGGTACATTAAGGATATTACCGATAGGGCCCTTTCCTACATTAAGGCTGGTTTTCCCGTC
>JBFMEC010000110.1:0-6429 GCA_040753575.1 Nitrospirota bacterium
AGAAGATCTTTCATCTGATATCCACCTGATAGCCTTCCTTAACTGTTCACCCTCTGGCAAAATGCTCATTTCATCCACCTCCAAAAATGATTCATAATCTTCCTTTATTTTCTGAAATTATCTAAGGATACTATTTTTCCGTTAGGGGATCTCTCCTTCTTAAGCTTCCCGGGCCCTTCAGATTTTTTCGGGTAATCTTCCCACATATCCCACCTGTCAAACTGCACCCTTGCCTCGGGAGAATACAAAGCTACTATATCATCATAGTGGATAAAACAATTTTCGGGTCTGTTATTAATCCCAAAGGCCATCGTGGCCACGATGCTGCCTTCTTCGGTCCACTGAAGATTCTTGTGATTCATGTCATTAAAAACCAGGACTATCCCCTTTTCTTTCTCCTCGTCTGTGAATCCCCTCTTACCTATCATAGTGCGATCTGAGTATCTAACCACTATAAAAACTCTCCCATAGTCATTGAGCAAATCGTAAAACAGATTTTGAAGGTATTTAACTTGATTTTTCATGTCGCATGAATCACTCAATGAAACTTACCTCTAACTTTATTTGACAGATATTTAAACATAATGATATTTTAAGTCAATAAATTGAAAAGGAGGGAGGATTTATGCCCTGCAAACCAAAGGGTGTACCCTGCGGCCCAACTAAAAAGACAAAGACAACGGCAAAACCACTAGCTAAAAAGACAAAAAAGTAAAGGTTATTTTTTCACCCCTTCTCGGGCAATTGCTATCTTGCCGGTCCTTACAAACTCCTTAATACCCACAGGTTTGAGGAGTTCAAGGAGGGCTTCTATTTTCTTTTCGTCCCCTGTGACCTCTATCGTATAGGTTCTCTGGCTTGAATCCACGATCCTCCCTCTGAAAATCTCGGCAAGCCTGAGTACCTCTGCCTTATCCTCCTGCCCGGGTGCAACCTTTATGAGAACCATCTCCCTTTCAACATGATCAAGCTCTGTCATGTCGGTCACTTTTATAATATCAATGAGTTTATTGAGCTGTTTTGTAATCTGTTCTATTATCTGGTCATCACCACTTGTGACTATGGTCATAATGGATATTGCGGGATCAATTGTCTCTCCAACAGAAAGGCTTTCGATATTATATCCCCTTCCGCTGAATAGGCCCGCAATCCTTGAAAGAACACCGAATTTATTTTCTACCATCAATGAAATAGTGTGTCTCATTAGCTTCTCTTCCTTAATTTCAGTATTACTTCTGACTTCTGAATTCTGACTGCTGACAACTGAATAATTATTTCACCGCCTTCAGCTTTTTCTCGGTCTTCTCTTTATGTTCCTCAAATAACATATGGTCTATTGGCGCACCTGCCGGAACCATGGGATAGACCTTTTCTTTCCAGTCGACAATAAAATCCATGAAGACTGTTTTCTTTATCTTAAAGGCCTCCTTCAGTAAAGGTTCAACTTCGTCAGGTTTTGTTGCCCTTAAGCCAACTGCACCATAGGCCTCTGCCACCTTTACAAAATCAGGAACTACCTCAAGATGGCTGTAAGAATATCTTTCATTGAAGAAAAGCTCTTGCCATTGTCTGACCATGCCAAGATAGTGGTTATTAAGTATAGCCACCTTTACAGGAAGTTTATTAATAACGGCCGTTGCAAGCTCCTGGATATTCATCTGTATACTTCCATCTCCTGCTATGTCTATTACCAGTTTATTGGGATGGGCGAGCTGCGCGCCGATGGCAGCGGGGAAACCATAGCCCATCGTCCCAAGTCCCCCCGATGTTAATAGAGTTCGTGGTTTATCGAATTTATAGAACTGGGCTGTCCACATCTGATTCTGACCGACCTCGGTAGTGATGATGGCATCCCCTTTTGTAAGCTCATAAATCTTTTCAACGACGAACTGAGGTTTAATTACCGCATCGTTATAAATATATGATAGTGGCCTTTCCTTTCTCCAGAGATCTATCTGCTTCAACCAGATCCTTCGAACCTCTCCCCATTGCTCCTTTATCTCCTCTTTCAGAATCTTATTTAAGACTGTAAGGACTCTCTTTACATCTCCCACTATTGGTATATCCACACGGACATTTTTTCTTATCGAAGTTGGGTCAATATCTACATGGATTATTTTTGCCTGTGGCGCGAAGGCGTCAATCTTGCCTGTTACCCTGTCGTCAAATCTCATACCCAATGCTATGACGAGGTCGGACTCCTGGATCGCCTTGTTTGCATAATAAGTTCCGTGCATTCCGGGCATGCCAAGGGCCAGTTCATGGATTCCCGGAAAAGATCCGAGTCCCATCAAGGTCATTGTCACGGGTATATTTGCATGTTCTGCTAATTCTCTGAGTTCCCTTGAAGCGCCTGAGATTATTACGCCGCCGCCGGCAATTATAACTGCCCTTTTTGACTTTGCAATTAAATGTGCAGCCTGTGAAATCATCCACCTGTTACCTTCGTAGGTTGGATTATAGCTTCTTATTTTTACTTCAGGCCAGGTGAGATCTGTCTTTCCTGCTGTTACATCCTTTGGCAAATCTATCAAGACAGGACCGGGCCTGCCTGAGGCGGCAATATAGAATGCCTCTCTTACAGTCCTGGACAATTCTTTCACATCCTTTACGAGAAAATTATATTTTGTACATGGTCTTGAGATGCCTACTATGTCAGCCTCCTGGAAAGCATCATTGCCGATAAGCATTGTAGGTACCTGTCCGGAAAAGACAATCAAAGGGATCGAGTCCATTGAAGCTGTAGCAATACCTGTTACTGTATTTGTTGCCCCTGGCCCCGATGTTACAAGCGCTACCCCTACCTTTCCGGTTGATCTTGCATAGCCGTCAGCTGCGTGAACAGCTCCTTGCTCATGTCTTGTAAGGATCAGTTTTATATCCTTTTCGTCGTAAAGGAAGTCAAAGATATTAAGAACTACTCCCCCTGGATAGCCAAATATATACTTCACACCCCCTCTTTTAAGACATTCGATGAGGATTTCAGCACCTGACATCTTCATATTATCTTCCTTGTTCTTAACCCCTTTTAATATTTTTAATTTTTATTTTAACATGATGGCTCCCTTTCCTGCTGAGCTCACCATTCTGGCATATCTTGCCAGATAGCCTCTTTTTATCTTGGGTTCAGGAGGTCTCCACCTGCTCAATCTCTCCTTAATTTCCTTATCGGAGATCAACAGGTCGACCTTTCTTTTCGGTATATCTATCTTAATTTTGTCACCATCTTTAATAACCGCCATAGACCCACCTTCCATGGCCTCCGGTGAAATGTGGCCTATGCAGGGACCCCTTGTTCCCCCAGAAAATCTGCCGTCCGTGATGAGGGCAACGGATTCACTCAGGCCCATGCCTGCAATGGCTGAGGTGGGTGAAAGCATCTCTCTCATTCCCGGACCACCCTTGGGTCCTTCATATCTTATAACAACGACATCTCCTTCCCTTATCCTACCCGCAAGGATAGCCTTCATGCCATCCTCTTCCGAATCAAAAACCCTTGCTCTGCCCTCAAAATTCATCATATTCTTACTTACAGCAGATTGTTTCACTACGGCGCCTTCTGGAGCAAGGTTTCCTCGAAGTATGGCGATACCGCCTTCTCTATGATAGGCCCTGTTGAGTGGCCTTATGACATCTTCATCCATAATCTCTGCTGTCTCCGCTATCGAATAAATACTCTTGCCCGACACGGTAATATTTTCGTTCAATCTTTCCCTGAGCCTTTTAAGGACACCCGGTATACCACCTGCAAAATCGAGATCTTCGAGGTAATGCCTTCCGGCTGGCAGCATGTCGCAGATGTGCGGAGTCCTCCTGCTCAACTCATCAAAGATTTCCAGTGGAAGTTCAATCCCGGCATCGTAAGCTATAGCGGGAATGTGAAGTGCTGTATTTGTTGAACCTCCAAGTGCAAGATCGACCATTATAGCATTCTCGAAGGCCTTTTTCGTCATTATTTTTCTGGGAGTAATATTCTTTTTTACAAGCTCCATGACTCTTCTCCCGCTTTCGAAGGCGATCCTTCTCTTTTTTGATGACACGGCAAGGGCAGTTGCGCAATGCTCAAGGCTCATTCCAAGAGCCTCTGTTACACATGCCATGGTATTTGCAGTATACATACCCTGGCATGATCCTGGTCCGGGACAGGCGCATTCTTCAAGGGCTTCCAGTTCTTCATCCGTTATCAAACCCTTCTTATATTTGCCTATGGCTTCAAAGGTATCATTCACAAGAGATAATCTTTTACCTCTCAAATGACCCGAAAGCATGGGACCCGCAGTAACCACTATGGAGGGTATATTAATTCTCGCAGATGCCATAAGCATTCCAGGAGTGATTTTGTCACAGTTTGTGAGAAGGACAAGCCCGTCAAACTGATGGGCCTCGGCGATCACTTCGACCATGTCTGCGATCAGTTCTCTTGACGGAAGAGAATAATGCATTCCTCTATGGCCCATCGCAATTCCATCACATATACCGGGAATCCCGAAAAAAAAGGGATATCCTCCACCTGTATGTATACCCTTTTCTATGAATCTTTCAAGATCACGCATTCCTATATGACCGGGAATTATGTCAGTAAAACTTGTTGCCACGCCGATAAAGGGTTTATCCATTTCTGACTTTGGAATACCCGTTGCATAAAGAAGAGCTCTGTGTGGAACCCTTTCTAATCCTTCTTTGATAATCTTGCTCCTTTTCATGAAACGTACCTCCTCTTTGAAATAGGGTATTAAGAATTGGGACGGCAAAAGACTACTATGTAGAGAGATAATTTAAGTAAATTATTGTTTACTTACTAACTGTTAGAATGGTGCTTTTTAAACTCTCTTATAAGTTCTGCCATTCTGTCCTTTTTGAGGAGTTTTTGTTTCTGTATCTTCTTTCTTTCAATCTCTTCTTCAGGAGTAAGATAGAGCTTACTGTCTATCTCTGAAAGAAAACTGTCAAGATTCCTGTGTTCTTCCGAAAGCCTCCTGAACTCCTCGTTCTCAATTTTTAATAGCTCAATTATCTCATGTTCTTTCAAGTCTCCCTCCTGTTTATTTTAAATATTTTATTAGTACCTTTCTTTTATTGAAAGAACTTGTTCTTGAGCTTCTGCCCCTTCGGGCTGACAGATGAATTATATCTCCTTGACTACCCTTTCCGCAAGTTTATAAGAATTCTCTATGCAGTCATTGACACCTATTCCTCTGTACGCATTGCCTGCCAGATACAGACCTTTATATCTCGAAAGCATTTCATCGATAATGGTGAGCTTCTTAGCATGACCCGGTGAATACTGTGGAATTGCCTTTTCATGCCTGTAAACCCTTACAAAATCTGGTTCTATTCTTATATCCATAATATCTCTTAATTCATCTGTTACTATGTTCACCAATTTAGCTTCATCCTGCATTGCAAGTTCAGAGGCCCTGACACCTCCAAGCATGGTTCTAAGAAGCACATACCCTTCAGGCGCCCTGTTGGGAAATATGCTCGAATCCCAAAGTGTTCCGAGTATCTTCCTGCCCTCTTTATAGGGCACTAAGAAACCAAACCCGTCAAGGGAATTTTTGATCTTTTCTCTCCTATATCCAAAACATATAACAGAAACGGCGGGATAAAAGATTTCCCTCAGAGATGAAGAGAGTTCTTTGCTCAAATCCCTTGTCATTTCTGATGTTGTATGGGCAGGTGCCGCAATAACAACTACCTCCGCTTCAATCTCGGAATTATCGGAAAGATGGATAAAAAAGTTGTTACCCCTTTTTTCAACAGAGATTACCTTTGCTCCTATCCTCAGTCTGTCTCCCAGGAATGCTGCCAGGGCATTTATGATTGAGACCATACCTTCATGAAAAGAAGTGAGAACCCCTCCAGGCCCTGGTCCTACCTTTTTGCCCGTTCTTTTAGCCTCTCTCTTAAGTCTTATCATAGCCTTTATCAAGCTACTGTACTCCTTCTCAAGTTCATATATTCTTGGAAAACAGCTCCTCAGGCTCATTTTTTCAGGATCACCTGCATAGATGCCCGAAGCCATGGGGTCTATTAATTTTTCATAGGCCTCCCTGCCAAGCCTGCGCCTGGCAAAATCAGCAAGAGTCTCATCTTCTTTGTTGCTCCCCGGCACAAAGATTTCCCCTAAAACCCTCAATCGTCCATAAAGACTCAGGAGGCTTGAGGAAAGAAAGGAGAGGGGTGATTCGGGCAGAAGATTAAGTCTTTTCTTAGAATATATATATCTCTTCTTGGCCGTATCACTGCTTTTTAACGGAGTAAGTCCGAGCTTTGAAACAAGTTCGAGAGTCCTCGGCCTGTTGTCAAGAAAGCCGTTGACGCCACCTTCACAGAGAAAACCGTTAACCTTATCTGTCCAGATCTTTCCACCTGGCCGGTTTTCAGACTCAAGGACAACAAGGTCAAGAGAAGATCTCCTCTCAAGTA
>JBFMEC010000110.1:6529-8112 GCA_040753575.1 Nitrospirota bacterium
TTCAGCAGATTTGATTATTGTGACTCGGTTACTGGTCATTTATGACCTTATATCTATCTATCCCACCTTTTCAGCATTCTTCAATACTATGTCTTTCAGGGCTTCTATAAACCCTGGTTGAACATTTAAGGAATCAACTCTCATGAGCGTAATACCTAATTTTTCAGCCATATTTTTATATAGTATATCTATCTCGTAGAGAGTTTCGATATGATCTGAGATGAAACTGATCGGTACCACAAGAACGTTTTTGATACCCTCCCTTGAAAACTCCCTGAGTTTTTCCTCTGTCGATGGCTTAAGCCATCTTACCGGGCCGCTCCTCGACTGATAGCTTAGATGCCACTTTATTTGTATACGTTTCGAAATCTCTCTGATTGTGCCCATGATCTGGTTAACATATGGGTCACCTTTATTGATTAATTTCTCAGGAAGGCTGTGGGCGCTAAAGAGGATATGGATATCACCCCCATCCTTCCCTCCCCGTTGAAGGGGGAGGGTTAGGGTTAGGGTGAATGATTCTAATCCCTTCTTTATAGTTGTGACAAGGGAATCTATATAGAGTGGATGGTCAAACCACGAAGTCACGCAGTGCACAGTGCATAGTGTACAGTGAACAGTAAAAGAGGACTTATCTCTAACTTCTTGAAGGTCAAATGAATTATTTATCTCTTGAATCTCATTTCTATCGGGCTGGTAAATCTTTATCATGACTTCCTTAAATTTCAACAGGGATGAACCTGTTGTTGCGATCGAATAATGAGGGTAAAGGCTCAGGACAACAATCTTCCTGATTCCATCATTGAAGATCTCAGGAACAACCTCCTGTATTAGTGGATGCCAATACCTCATGGCCACATAAACTTTAAAAAGTCGAGAGTCCTGAGTCCTGAGTCCTGAGTTATCAACTTTTGACTTCTGACTTTTGACTTCTGACTGATTATTAAGAGTTTTTTCGAGGGCCTTGGCCTGAGACTTCGTTATCTCCAGGATTGGAGATTTACCTCCAAGGAGTTCGTATAACCTCTTTGTCTTTTTCGACCTTATTGTTGATATTAGACTCGCCAGGGGTCTCTGCATAAAAGAAGGACCAAGTCGAATAATCTGCCTGTCTGAAAATAGATTATAAAGGAAGGGTCTTACCGACTGAAGAGAATCAGGCCCTCCAAGATTAAGGAGAACAACCCCGACAATCTCTTTTTTAACTCTTTCTATCAATATAAATCAGAAGCTCACATAATCCTTCAGTGAAGCATGGCAGATAGGACAGATTCTTTAATAAATATTCTATTGCCACACGTCACTGAATTGATACAAGCTCACTCCCAAATCTAAATTTAAAACAAATTTGTTTGTAACTAAGATTTTCGCGGTTTTTTTCTATTCTTTACTACTGTATTTATGTACCGCTTCAACCAGAGTCATCACATTTTCCACAGGTGTCTCCGGAAGAACGCCGTGTCCCAGATTGAAGATATGGCCTTTTGCGGCTTCTCCTTTCCATAATATTTCCTTGACTCTTTCTTCAATCTTTTCCTTTGAAAGAAAAAGGGCGCAGGGATCAAGATTTCCCTGAACAACTA
>JBFMEC010000111.1:0-7954 GCA_040753575.1 Nitrospirota bacterium
AAGTTTGACCAACTCCTGTATCTTTTTGACCGTTCCATAAATCTTAACCGCTCTCATGGCACCTCCTATTTGGGGGATGATGCCATTATCTCATATGTAGCTTTATTTATGCAAGGCTATATAGTAATATTTTCACTGTACTTTTATTAAGAATTGTATCGACTATCTGAAAGCAGTTCAATAGAAAGTTGTTGACCCTTTTTTGGATTAAGAAGTGTCAGAGGATTTAACTTCTTTTTCTATTTTCATGAATTTGCTCTTTGACTTTTTTCAGTAAGCGTCTTGCCCAGGCAAATTCCGTGGCAAGAATCGCAAGACCTATCGGTATTACAATGAAGGCCGGACCAGGGAGTACAATAAGCAGTATACCTATTGCGAGTACTGTAAAACCGACAACTCCTATTATAATTTTCTTTACCTTCTTTAAAGCGTTAACCATTGAAAAAGGAGTCCCTTTTTAAGTCAGGAGTTTATATCCTCACTCCTTCATAATAAGAAGGTTTAAGGGCATTGCATATCAATCATTATATCAATATCAAGATCATCTAAGATGATTAATCCCAACAGGTGTATTTAATATGGCAAAAATTAGATTAAGGAATATAGTAGACATTAGAGTTCCAGAACATTCAGGCCTTTATTTTCCATGGAATGCCACACTGATAGGTAATCTCTAACCTGTCTTGTTATGAGAAAGTTGTTTCTTACATATTCTCTTGCTTTTTCGCCCATGCTTTTTGCCATTCCTGGATTACTGAGAAGCTGTCTTATCCTGAAGGCAGCACCTTCCACGGAATGAACAAGAAAGCCTGTTACACCATGTATTATCTGATGAGGAATTCCGCCTACGGCGCCGCCTATTACAGGTTTTCCTTTCCACAGAGATTCAGTTACCGTAAGCCCGAACCCCTCCTTCAGCGACTTTTGGAGAATTATAGTCGCTATTCTCTGTAAGGCATTTATATCTTTGTCGCTGAAAGGTGGTAAGAGAAGAATATATATGTCAGGATCATTTCCAGCATATTCTCTTACTTCATTCAATACAATCTCTCCTTCAGGGTCATCTGTTGCGGGGCTTCCTGCGAGAATGAGGATACAGTCATTGTATTTCTTTACGGTTCTATATGCCTCTATAACGCCCAGGGGGTCCTTAAATCTGTCGAAACGGGAAACCTGGAGTATTACATTTCTGTCCAGAGGTATCTGAAATTTATTTAATGTTTCATTTATCTCTTGTTCTGTAAGTTTCCTGTTCTTTTCGCTCAGGGGGTCTATAGATGGAAGAATGACGAATTCGTCTATTCCCATTGCTCTTGCGAATTTTGCTACCGAAAAGATGGCTGCATCATACTTTTTACAATAACGGCTCAGATGATCCCAGACCCTTTTTTGTGGATTTGATACATCTATATGACAGCGCCATATCCATGTACCTGTCTTTTTAAATTCGATAAGAGGCGCAGGTTGAGGATCATGTATTAAGACTGCATCCGCTTCAAGGTTTATCTTGAAGGCGTTTTTTCTGTTGATTTCAAAATAGTGATTCCACATATCTTTTGTTATTATTTCTTCTTTACCTTGAAGGGCATTATGGATCTTCTTCGTCGTATCAAAAAATTTTTCATCACCCTCTATAACTTCCCATCTTGCATGAATGCCGAGACTTTCAAGCATTGGCAGCATCCTCTGCAATATTTCCGCTACTCCTCCACCTGCACGGGTCGAATTAACGTGAAGGAAAGACCTTTTGTTTAGTCTTTCACTAAGCATTTGCAGAAGTATCAGATCACTTTTTGGCGATATTCCTAAATATAGGTCAAGCAACGATCAATGACCTCCATATCTTTCCTTACCTCATCCTCAACGGTAGAGACTATGTGTTCCTTTATTTTTTCCAGGTTGTGCATAAAGGGGTCTATAGCCCTTATCTTTTCGGCAAGTTCTTTTTTCCAGAGGGTTTCTTCAATCCACCTTGAGAAATCATCTATTCCGCCGCCGAGGCGCATCCTTGCTTCATAGAAATGGTAATACATAGAACCTAGATCAATGTATTTGATGGCTGTTAGAAACTCTGCAAGATTTCTGGCTCTTATCCCGACAGGAAATATGAGTGTTATCGTTTCATTGAAATAAAACTCATCACCCGGCATCGCTGCCCTTGGCTCAGGAAACTCTTTGAGATATCTGTCTATTACATTAATAAGTTCGTTTCTCAAATCATTAATATTTTTAAAGTCATAGGGATCTATATTCGAGAGTTGCTCTGATAGAGCCCTCTCTTCAAGGCTTTCACCTGCCCAGTGGGCAAAATCACTTGTATATTCAAGAACATGCCCTTTCAAAAAATACTGGTATGTATGATGAAATATGCATTCCTCACTTACTTTTGCTATTATGTCTCTGAGCTCGCGTATGTTTTTAGCCTTCTTTCCGGTAGATTTTAAAATGCTCACACACTGTTTAAATTCAAAGGGTTTTATCTCTTCCATTCCCTCTCCTCTCTCAGATACACAGTCCGATGGGGGAAAGGTATCTCTATTGCTTCCTCATTGAACCTCCTGAATATTCTCTTTCTCAACTCATGCTGTACAACGTATTGATCAACAAATTCCTGAACCTGGCATATGAGGGTAAAATCAAGGGAACTTTCACCGAATCCCGGTATGAATCTGACAAAGGGCTCCGGTTCTCCAAGAAGCCCCTGAATTTCTCCCACTGCTTTTTTTGTTTCTTCGATCAGTATTTTTTCCACCTTTTCGGGATCAGATGAATAGCTCACACTTATTGGAATTAACAGGGACATCCTTTTCTCAGGTAGATAATAATTTGTCACGATACTCTGTGAGAGTTTACTATTTGGAATGACTACCATATTGTTCGGTAGCATCCTCACCCTCGTCGTTCTCCAGGTGATGTCTTCGACATACCCTTCCTGTCCTGTCTCAAGTTTTATAAAGTCTCCAACCCTGATAGACTTCTCAACAAGTATGTGGATCCCTGCAAAGAGGTTTGCCAGGGTATCCTGGAGGGCAAGGGCGACGGCAAGACCGCCAACACCCAACGCTGTGATAAGAGGTGTTATCGAAATGCCAAGGGTACTGAGTATAATCAAAAAACCTATGGTGAGTATTACGCCTTTCAATAGTGCATGGGCAAGACCTGTTGTTGGAAGGGGGAGTTCTAATTTTTGTACGTAATTACTGAATATTTTGCCTACAAGGTTTGCTGTCGCAATCGTGATAGACAGTACTACAACTACGTGGATAGCCTTGCTAAAGTAAAAGACATATCTTCTCGGAAGTTCTGAGATTTCTGCGCCTATATAAAGACCAAGGGCAAGGCACCAGTAAATAGAAGGTGTCTTAAGGGATCCAATTACTATATCATCAATTTTTGTCTTTGTCTTTTCTGCCCATCTATGGAGGAGTCTGAAGGAAATCCACCTTAAAATAAATAGAATAGCAGTTGAGATAACAAAAACAGCAAAGGGTAATAATAGATGTCCAAATTTAGAGATCATTAATTCCCTCGCTTCCGTATATATGCACATCTCTTTGAGGAAATGGTATTTTTATTCCTCTTTCATTAAATTTCTTGTAAATTGCCTTGTTTAATTCATGAACCGTAAGCCCCCTTAGTGCAGGATCTTTTGCCCAGCACAGCAGCTCGAAATTTAAAGAGGATTCTCCAAATTCCCTGAACCTTACTCTTGGTCTGGGTTCTTTTAAGATATTCTCATTCTGAGATGCTATCTCTATAAGTGTCTTCTCGACAACGTCTATATCGCTGCCGTATGCTACTCCAACAGGTATTCTGACACGAAAATTTGGGATTGGTGCGCTTTCATTAATTATCTTGGTGTTCGCTATAATGGAGTTTGGAATACTTATTAAAATGTCGTCTCTGGTCTTTATCCGTGTGCTTCTTATACCGATTTCTACAACTTCCCCCCTTTCACCTGTATTAAGAACAATGTAATCTCCTATTCCAGACATTCTCTAACAGTGGTATCACCTCTTTACTCAGACCTGTTACGTCTGCCATCTTATGAACAGAATTTTCTATTATGAGATTGCTTATCTTTATAATACAGATTCCCCATATGAGGGTTAAAACTGAATATAGAATCCCACTGATATAGAAGACAGTTTTTTCGAACGCATTGAGTAATTGAATCGTATATACTGCACCGGTTATTATTATTGTATAAAATATCGGTTTATGTATTGAATCCACTATCTTATCGTCAAGTTTAAATTTTGTAAGTTTCGTTATTCTCCTTAAAATCTTATCTATAAACAGGTCTGCAACCTTTGCAAGAACAATAATAAGAACAAATATCAGTAATGCATTTAAGGTATGGGACTCTGTGATTTTAAAAATTCTAATTAACTCTTCCATCTGCCCTTTCTAACCGATTATTCATTTCAGCAAATTCAAAAACTGTGGGCATAATTGAAGCAAGTTGTATGTCCATTTTATTTTTGAAATTCTCGAACTCAGCTATTAATGTCTTCGGGACAGGCTTTCCACGGGGAAGCTTCAGTGTAAGTGGATTTACAAACCTATTATTGACTTTTATCCTGTAATCAAGATGAGGTCCTGTTGCAAGTCCCGTTGCCCCCACATAACCAATAACCTGCCCCTGTTTAATTTTTACTCCTTTCCTGAGGCCTTTCACAATCTTTGATAAATGACCATAAAATGTCCTATAACCATTGAAATGTCTTATTATCACAATATTACCATTCTGACCTTTATATCCAGCAAAAACAACAGTCCCATCTCCTACAGCAGAAACAGGTGTCCCAGCAGATGCTGCATAATCAACTCCTAAGTGCGGCCTGTAAATCTTGAGGATGGGATGGAATCTTTTATAACTGAAGCCGGAGCTTATCCTCCTGAAATTCAAAGGTGACTTCAGAAATGACCTTCTTAAGGATTTTCCGTCAGCATCGTAATAATCAACTTCTCCACCATGTTCAAATCTGTACGCATAATATTTCTCACCATTATTGATAAACTCTGTAGAAAGTATATCACCATATTTTTTAAATTCTCCATTAAGGTAAAGTGTTTCAACAACAATCTTGAATATGTCGCCGTTTCTCAGGTCTGTTGTGAAATCGATATCCCAGGCAAAGATATCTGAAAGCTGAAGGGCCAGCATCAGATTTTCCATTCCCTCACCCACGGATGAAATAAGATTGTCTTTTATTTGACCGCCTATGTGACAAATCCTTTTTTCGTATTCTATAGCTACCTTTTTTGCATAAAATCCAGCTTCTGTACGGCTGATATTTAAAATATTATCATCATCTATCCAGTACGTGAATCTGTTGATGTGCGAGGCGTCATCAATAAGTATTGCATAATGTCTGCCAGGATATAAATCCCTCAATCTATGAATATCTGCTGAAACCTCTCTTAATTTGAAAAGCTCACCAATATCAAGCTTGTATTTTTTGAAGATATCAAAAAGCGTCTCTCCTTTTTTAACAATACCGCTTATTTCCATATATCTTTCCTGTTCAGTTTTAATATCAGCTGATTTGTTTAAAAGATTTAAAAAATTGCTCCTGATTATCAGAAATGCTATTACAATAAAAGTAACTACTATAAATACCTTCCTCATCACCCCTCCTTCTACTATTTATTGAATCCAAAGATAATTTTTGTGAATCCATCCGATATTACCCCTTTCGTCCTTCACTTTAACCCATATACCTCCTCTTTGGAGAATTTTAAAAGAATAATATTTCTTCGCAGGACTTAAGGTACTTTTAGAATAATTTGTGCCAGGACCTGTCCGTATGTTCACCTCTTGTGTTTTTACAACAGCACAACGATATCTGTTTGTTACTAATCTCTTATATATCCAATTTACGTCTCCATCAACATCCTTCACAGCATACCATTCACCGGATAACGATATTCCAACTTTTGAAAACGGCATGTATTTATAAACTTCCCATGCAATTTCATAATTTGTGCCAGGTCCAGCTCGCAAATTTGCTTTTTGTGCACTTACGCATAGGGCATTTGAAGGTCTTTGGATAAAAAATACAGATAAAATCACTCCAAGGGCAACAAATATTATTTTCATAAAATTTCTCCAATATGAATATTTTCTTTTTATAATTCAAGAGTTTATTTAGTTTTCATGGACACGTTCTCGAAAATTGTGTCAATAACGTCCTGAGTCTATTCATAAAGAGAAGGCATTTAAGGTTTACAAACTATTTCATAAAGTGTTTTATAAGAAGCTTTTGAATCGACGTTTTCCCACTGTTGAATTTTGCCTTCTATATTTTTGAAACCATTTCTGTAAGTCTCACTTATCATAAGGGTTCTAATCATATTCCTGGAACAATCAAGTTCCCTTAGAATTCTTGATTCTTTTAACGGATATCCTGGATTATTGAAAACCAGTTTTTCCCATAGTTTCACTACTAATACCTTTGTATATTTCTTAGGAGTTCGAAAACGTTTTTTAGTTGAGGTTTGAGTTTCAAAAATAACTTTAGATATACGGGTTATATCTTTCAAATCATAATAATGTTCGGTTCCATCGGGGTGTGTATAGTAAAGGTGCCATCTGTTTTCTTCTGCATCTGCAGAAACTAAGAAAAAACAGACAACGTAAAGTAAGAGCACAGTAAAACTCATTACCTTTCTTGATATCTGTCTAATACATGAGTCTTCATAATTCTCAGTTATTTTCAATTATTCGGTCTTTATCAAACTTAAATCTCAAGATACCAGAAGATAGTCAGTATGATTGAAAGTATGTATGACATATTTTAATCTTGTTACCAAAAGTCACATTTTCAAGCAATTTCTAAATAGTAGATATCAGATTGTACTTTAGATTGATAGTATACGGCGATTAACGGCAAAGTCACAAGATTCAATATCTATTTGAATTTATCAGTTCTATCTATCTCCTCTCACGAGGATTTGTCTTAATTAGGAAACAATTTTTAAGTTCTACTGAGATTAGGATATGATTAAGATATGATTTTTAATGGGTGAAACACGGGGGAGACATATCAAATCCCCAAAATCTTGGTGGAAAATTATGATATGTTCTATATAGCAGGATAATGGTTTTATAAATATTTTCAAGATCATTCATTAAGAACGATTTTTGAAATTTTATTATCTCAAAATGTTTTTCCATCAATATCAGTTACTCTTAAGATATATATATTACTAAGACGGCTATAAGTAAGAATACATCCCGTCATTCCTGCGGAGGCAGGAATCCAGAAAAAATACTGGATTCCGGGTCAAGCCCGGAATGACAGATTGGAATTCCATGTCGCCATACTTATAACCGCATTAGTAATTATAAACTACCAAGAACATCTTTCAGGTGTCAAGACTAAGAAATTATCCCCATCAGGTCTTTACGATCTTCTCCATATTCTGGGCTGAATCTAATTTAAGGAATATCTACTCTTTTAGTCTCAAGATCTTTTTGTTTTTTCATAAATCTTTTTAGCCCTATCATCGATGCAATTGCAATTCCTGTTAATAGCCCGATCAGCGCGGAAAGAAATATTACTATTGCCAGAGAAGCCTCAAACCTCCAGAAGAGAAAAGAGACCATAACAGGCGTGGCATTCTGGACAGAAAAGATTGTCACCACTGTGATGATGATCAATACAAAGACTATTGTTATCATTTCTGCAACCTCATCATTATTAAACCTTCTTCAGCAATTTTCCGGTTTCATGCCATAAAAGGTCAATTCTGCTGATTGCCGAGGGTAAGTCAGTATCTATTTCTGACTTCGCTTTTTTGAGGGTCAATTGAAGTTCCTCTATAACCCTTTTATCGGATGCGGCGGTCTTCGCCTTTTCAAATGCCTCATCCACAAGGTTAAGTTCGTTCTTTGCACTTCCGAAATTTCTTGATGTAAGGTCAACTTTCACTTTGAGTATATGCT
>JBFMEC010000112.1:0-7948 GCA_040753575.1 Nitrospirota bacterium
GATATGGGGCCTTCCTTCGGCAACCTTGTTGATAACCTCAACTTCAAGACCGTGATCTTTCAGATATTGAGCAGTACCTCTTGTGGCGACTACCGAAAGGCCGATTTCAAGCAGTTTTTTGACTATCCGGACAGAATGAGGCTTATCCTTATCCTTAAGACTCATGAATATCTTTCCGGCTAAGGGAATATTGTTACCGCTTGACGTCTGGGATTTCCCGTAGGCAAGACCAAAGTCCTCATCTATGCCCATCACCTCACCTGTGGATTTCATCTCAGGGCCGAGAATAGTGTCAACTCCTTGAAATCTGTCAAAGGGAAAGACAGCCTCTTTAACGGCAATATGTCTAATATTTCTTTCCTCTGTAAGTCTGAGTTCTCTCAATGTCCTGCCAGCGATTACCTTAGCTGCTATCTTAGCAAGGGGAATACCTGTTGCCTTGCTGACAAAAGGTATTGTCCGTGAAGCTCTTGGATTTACCTCAAGTATGTAAATATCTTGATTCTTCACGGCAATCTGCACATTCATAAGACCTATTACATTAAGTTCTTTTGCCAGTGCCTTCGTCTGTCTCTTTATCTCTTCAATAATTTCTGATGGTAATGAATGAGGTGGAAGGGAACATGCTGAATCCCCTGAATGAATTCCTGCTTCTTCAATGTGTTCCATGACACCCCCGATGATTACATCTTTTCCGTCGGAGATCGCATCAACATCAACTTCTATGGCATCCTCAAGATACTTATCTACAAGCACTGGATGTTCAGGAGATGCCTTGACAGCACGTTTCATGTATTCCCTGAGTGATTTTTCATCGTAAACTATCTCCATAGCCCTGCCGCCAAGCACATACGATGGCCTTACCATTACAGGGTATCCAATTCTTTCTGCAGCAATCAGGGCTTCTTCAACGGACATCGCTGTGTCGCTTTCAGCCTGTTTTAAATTGAGTTTATGCAGGAGTTCCTTGAAGCGCTTTCTATCTTCGGCTCGATCTATAGAATCAGGCGAGGTTCCAAGAATTTTTACGCCCTCCCTTTCAAGAGGAACGGCAAGTTTAAGAGGGGTCTGACCTCCGAACTGAACTATAACTCCTGCTGGTTTTTCGACCTCAATGATATTTAACACATCTTCTATAGTAAGTGGCTCGAAGTAAAGCCTATCAGCAGTGTCATAATCAGTACTAACAGTCTCAGGATTACAGTTAACCATTATGGTTTCATAGCCGAGTTCTTTCAGGGCAAAGACAGCATGCACACAACAATAGTCAAACTCGATACCCTGTCCTATCCTGTTCGGTCCAGAACCGAGGATAACGATCTTCCTTCTATCACTCGGATTGGCCTCACATTCAACTACCCCCCCATTCCCCCCTTTACTAAGGGGGGGCTGTGGGGGGATCTGACTTTCATTTTCAACTTTATAAAAGGGCCTTTCATAGGTCGAATAAAGATAGGGCGTATACGCCGCAAACTCGGCTCCACAGGTGTCAACCATTTTGTAAACTGCCTGCATCCCATACTTGCGTCTTAAATTTCTTATATCAGCCTCTTCAACATTAAGCAGCCCGGCAATCTTTCTGTCGGAAAAACCATGTACCTTAGCCTTACGGAGTAAGGATTCGAGGGGTCGGGAACCCCTTATTTCATTTTCCATTTCAACAATCTGCTTAATATTATTCAGAAACCATGGATCTATCCGTGTGAGATCATATATTTCTTGAATGTTCATTCCCTTTCTCAGAGCCTGAGCAATGTACCATACACGCTCAGAATTAGGATTCTTAAGCTTGGCCTTTATTAGATTCATGTCAGCATCAACTTCCTCAAGCCCGTAGCTACTAATCTCAAGGCTCCTTATTGCCTTCTGGAGGGATTCCTTGAAGGTTCTTCCTATAGACATTACCTCCCCTACGGACTTCATCTGGGTGGTTAATATAGGATCTGCCTCTGGAAATTTTTCGAAGGCAAAACGGGGAAACTTCGTTACAACATAATCTATTGTGGGCTCAAAGGATGCAGGTGTCTCCCTTGTGATGTCATTAGGTATTTCATCTAAAGTAAGACCGACTGCGAGTTTAGCTGCAATCTTGGCTATGGGAAATCCCGTAGCCTTCGAGGCGAGGGCTGAACTTCTTGACACCCTCGGGTTCATTTCTATCACCACCATTCTCCCGTTCGTGGGATTAATGGCAAACTGGATATTAGAACCGCCGGTGTCAACGCCGATCTCCCGTATGACGGCAATCGCTGCGTCACGCATCCTCTGATATTCCCTATCGGTAAGGGTCTGGGCCGGTGCAACAGTGATCGAGTCGCCCGTATGAATACCCATGGGGTCAAAATTTTCTATAGAACAGATGATAACTACGTTGTCCTTTCCGTCACGCATCACTTCAAGCTCATATTCCTTCCACCCAAGGACTGACTCTTCCACAAGGACTTGATGAACAGGGCTGAATTTAAGGCCCCTTTCCAGGAGCTCTTTGTATTCCTCCATGTTGTAAGCAATCCCTCCACCTGTACCTCCGAGAGTAAAGGAAGGCCGCAGAATTGCAGGAAATCCGATATCTTCTATCGCTTTAACACCCTCCTTCAATGAGCCAATATAAACAGACTCAGGTACTTCCAGGTCAATCTTTTTCATGGCCTCCCGAAAGAGTTCGCGATCCTCCGCTTTTTTTATTGCCTCAAGCTTTGCACCAATGAGTTCAACATCATACTTGCCGAGGATACCCTTTTCAGCCAGTTCAACAGAAAGGTTCAAGGCAGTCTGTCCACCCATTGTCGGAAGAAGGGCATCGGGCCTTTCCTTTTTGATTATCATCTCCAGCATATAAGCAGTTAATGGCTCTATGTAGGTCGTATCGGCCATATCGGGATCTGTCATTATCGTTGCAGGGTTTGAGTTGACCAGTATAATTTCGTAACCTTCTTCACGGAGAGCCTTACATGCCTGGGTCCCCGAATAATCAAACTCGCAGGCCTGACCTATGATTATAGGACCAGAGCCAATTAAAAGTATTTTTTTGATATCAGTTCTTTTAGGCATTTAACCTTTTTCCTAAATCATTTTCCCTTCTTTTTCTGTCATTTCGGCTTGTCCGAACGTGGGATTTATCTTAAATCCCTGCAATTTCAAAACTTTAACTACTTTACGTTTCAAAGCATCCCCCGAATTCTGCCTGTTTACTCTATATCTTTCCACTACGAAACAACTCCTGAATTTCAATAGTTTTTCGTGGAAGAAACTTCCTCATCTTGTTGGCATAATAAAGCCATTTCAGCCGTCTCTCTATAGGCCATTTACGGTAGTCATCTAACTGTTCTTTGCTTACGGTATAAGTGAATCCTTTCCTCTGCTCTTTCATTATCTCTCCAGAATCATTTTCAGATATTCCACATCTGCAATATCCTGTTTACGCCCTGATTTTTCTTTTAGTTCTATAAGATCACGAATTGAGACAGTAGGTATCTTTTCTCCATATAGTTCAATCATAACAGCCCTGCTTTTCAATTCATCATACGGAATCGGTGAATCAAAGATAATGTCGATTTCTCCGATAGGCAATGTTTCACTGTAAAAATTTACTGCCTTCATCCCCTTTTCCTGTATCCAGGAACTTCTTTTTACCTCATCAGCAAGGTCCATCGGATTAACCGGAACTTTTGTACGGTAGCCCCAATTGGTAAGCTTCGTAACCAATTTGCTGACATTTCCTTCTTCGAGCAAAATCATAAGATCAATATCATAAGTCATTCTTGGAACCCCATGAAAATTGACTGCCAACCCGCCAACCACAAGGTAATCAATTTTCAGCGCATTAAGTCTTTTGAATATTGATTTAAAATCCAATTCCATTTATTTGCAGCCCTCTATCAGCTCCCTGAACCTCTTAAAAAGATGGGCCGAGTCATTCGGTCCGGGCCCGGCTTCTGGATGGTGCTGCACCGAGAAGATGGGTAAGTATACATGGCTCATCCCTTCTTCCGTTCCATCATAAAGATTTTTGTGGGTGAGCTTAACCTTTCCGTGAAGACTGTTTATATCGACACAGTAATTATGATTCTGCGCGGTTATTTCAATCCTGCCTGTAGATAAATCCTTGACAGGGTGATTGCCGCCGTGATGACCGAACTTAAGTTTATAGGTTCTGCCATCCATGGCAAGACCGAGTATCTGATGACCAAGGCATATACCGAAAATGGGCCGTTTGCCCATAAGCTTTTTCGTATTCTCAATAGCATAGGTTACTGTCTCGGGATCGCCAGGGCCATTGCTCAGAATTATCCCATCGGGTTCCATCTCGAGGACAGCCTCAGCAGGTGTTTTGGCTGGCACCACGGTTACATCAAAGCCTGCCTCCACAAGATTCCGCAGGATATTAAACTTTATGCCAAAATCATAAACGACTACCTTCAAGACGGCTTCTCCCCTTTCGACAACACACCATTTCCAGCAGCCCTCATTCCATTTATAAGCTTCATGAGTAGTAACGTCCTTCACAAGATCGAAGGCCGATATACCCGGATGGGACCTCACCTTTTCGAGCAGGCAAAAAGGATCTAAATCGATAGTTGATATTATGCCCATCTGGGCTCCGTAATTTCTTAAATGTCTTGTCAGAGCCCTCGTATCAATTCCTTCAATGCCAACAATCCCGTATTCCTTCAGATAATCTGAAAGAGAATTTGTGACCGGATAAACCTTAAAATTTTCAGCCCGCCAGTTGCTCGGAAAATCAATATACTCCCTGACAACAAAACCCTCTACCTTTGGGCCATTCAAAGATTCAAGGTCTTGTGCATTAACACCATAGTTGCCTATCTGGGGATAAGTCATCGTGACAATCTGGCCTCTGTAAGAGGGATCAGTCAGTATCTCCTGATATCCTGTCATAGAAGTATTAAATACAATTTCCCCCATAGCCTCACCTACGGCACCGAAATTTTTTCCTTCGAAGACAATCCCATCGGACAGGACAAGAATTGCCTTATCATTCATAGATTTTACCCTTGCAAATGGTTAAAATTGGAACTCCTTTTAATACCCATCCTTCGAAGGGTGTATTTTTTCCTTTCGAAAAAAATTTCTTTGATTCCACTTTGAATTCCTTATTTTTATCCACAATGTTTAAATCTGCCTCTGAGCCAACCTTCAGAGTTCCTTTATCTATCTGTAAAATCTTTGCAGGATTTAGTGCCATCTTCTCGATAATTTCGCCCATAGTCAGAATTCCTTCCTCAACGAGCTTAATGCTTAACCCCAGAGCTGTCTCAAGTCCTGAGATGCCCGGTGGTGCAAGGTCAAACTCCTTGAGCTTTTCATCTGCGTGATGGGGTGCATGATCAGTGGTTATCACATCGATGGTTCCATTTTTAATGCCTTCCTTTATGGCTTCGATATCTCTTTTAGTTCTCAGAGGTGGATTGACTTTTGCATTCGTGTCGTAATCTCTGACAGACTCTTCGGTTAGACTGAAATAATGAGGGCAGGTTTCTGCTGTGACACTTACCCCCCTCTTCTTTGCATCCCTTATTAATTTGACAGAGCCTTCTGTAGATACGTGGGCAATATGAAGTCTTCCGCCCGTAAGTTCTGCCAGGGATATATCTCTATAAACCATTATTACCTCTGCTTCAGAAGGAATTCCTTTAAGACCGAGGGTCACTGAAAGCAAACCTTCATTCATTACGCCACCCTGAGCTAAAATCAGGTCCTCACAGTGGGATATTATGGGAACATTAAATGCCCTCGAATATTCAAGGGCCCTCCTCATGATCAGACTGTTCATTACAGGTTTCCCGTCATCGGAGAAAGCGATACAGCCCTCTTGCTTCATTGCTCCTATTTCCGCGATCTCTTCTCCCTTCTGGCTTTTCGTTATTGCACCAATGGGGAGGACAGTGCAAACTCCTTCTTGGGAAGCCTTCCTTATTATGAATTCCGTGACACTGGCATTATCATTAACGGGAAGGGTGTTTGGCATGCAGCAAACGGTTGTAAAACCGCCTTTTACGGCAGCCATCGTCCCTGTTTTTATAGTCTCCTTATATTCAAAACCCGGTTCCCTCAGATGAACATGCATGTCAATGAGGCCAGGGAGGACGACCATACCTTTTGCTTCAACAATTTTATAGTTAGATTCATGATCTTTATCCTGCACCCTTTTTTCTGTCTTCTGACTCCTCACTACTGTATTCTGTATTCTAACTTCCTTAATCTTCCCATCCTCTATCAGAATATCCCCAATCCCGTCTATCCCCTGTGAAGGGTCTATAATATGTCCATTCTTGATCAAGAGTCTCATCTTTTGACTCCTGCGAGGAGATACATAACGGCCATCCGTACGGCAAGACCATTTGTTACCTGTTCGAGGATTAGAGACCTCGGACCATCGGCGATCTCCGATGTGATCTCGATTCCCCGGTTCATTGGCCCGGGGTGCATGACTGAAACATCATCCTTTGCCAGGGAGACCCTCTCAGGTGTTAAACCCCAGTTCTTTGAATATTCTTCGGTAGACGGGAAGAAACCCTTTCCCTGTCTCTCCATCTGTATCCTGAGCATCATCACAACATCCACATCCCTGAGCCCCTCTTCCATGCTGTGAAAGATTCCGATGCCCATGTTTGCCATTTCTTTTGATATTAACGTTGGAGGTCCGATAAGTCTGACCTTAGCCCCGAGCTTTAACAGACTATAGATGTTGGATTTTGCTACCCTGCTGTGGATTATGTCTCCCACGATAGCTACATTAAGACCTTCAATATTTCCCTTCTTTTCTTTAATAGTAAAGGCATCGAGGAGTGCCTGGGTTGGATGTTCATTGGCCCCATCACCCGCATTTATAACGGAGGCCCTCAGCTTTTTTGCAAGCAGATGGGGCACACCTGCCGAAGAATGTCTTATTATTATGAAATCTGCTCCCAGAGCCTGAACTGTAAATGCTGTGTCGATAAGACTCTCACCTTTGACAACACTACTGGTGGGAACAGAGAAATTTATGACATCCATGCTAAGTCGTTTTGCTGCGAGTTCGAAGGATGTCCTTGTTCTTGTTGACGGTTCAAAGAAAAGGTTTACGGCAGTCTTTCCGCGGAGGGTGGGAACCTTTTTTATGTCCCTTCCAAGAACATCTTTGAAACCTGCTGCGGTATCGAGGATGAGATTTATTTCCTCCAGGGTAAGTTCCTTTATGCCGAGCAGGTCTTTCCTTGCTAACATCTTTATTCCTTATTCACTTTTGTGAGTATTATGCTATCTTCCATGCCCTCTTCATTCAGTTGAACCTCCACTGTTTCGCTTAAAGATGTGGGTATGTTCTTTCCCACATAGTCAGCCTTTATTGGAAGTTCCCTGTGTCCTCTGTCTATAAGCACTGCCAGCTGGATACCGGCAGGCCTTCCAAGATCCATCAGCGCATCCAGTGCAGCCCTTATTGATCTGCCCGTATAAAGTACGTCATCGACCAGAACAATCTTTAAATCTGTCACTTCAAAGGGTACTTCCGTCCTTCTAACAACGGGCTGATCTTTCCTGATATTAATGTCATCCCGGTAAAAGGCGATATCCAGCGAGCCAACAGGTATATCCCTTTTTTCAATCTCTCTTATCTTTGAGGCGATTCTTTTTGCCAGATGCACTCCGCCTCTTTGTATTCCCACAAGGCATAGTCTCTCTATACCTTTATTTCTTTCTATGACTTCGTGGGCCATCCTTGTTAGGGCCCTGTCAATGTCTTTCTTGTTCATCAGTTCTTTAGGCATTTGGTTCTCCACCTTCAAGTAGGCATAAAAAAACCTTCCCCTTTCGGATGGAAGGTTTTTGATATCTGACTATTTGCAGCACAAGCTGCCTCCTTTACCTTTTCAGCCTCACAGGGCCATCCTTAAAGGTGATTCTATTAAAACACAAATTTCAGAGGCGTGTCAATTCAACTTATTGG
>JBFMEC010000113.1:0-7888 GCA_040753575.1 Nitrospirota bacterium
TTATGTGGCATTATGTTTATAAGTTTTGTTTAAACCTAACATCTGGATGATGAAATGACGTGCTCTTAACCATGTTGGACTCAGAATCTGTTAGGTTCTTCACCCTTCATGGGAATCCAGGCTAGCGAGAAAAAAGAAGAGAGATGTGAGTTTGATACAAAATCTTACCAAAAGAATAAAAACATAACGACCGAGCTTCAAAAGATTTGTCCAGCCTGTCAAATGTTTGGTTGTACAGGATGGAGTAGGAAATTTTCTCTAAAAATTCTAGATGAAGAAGGAAATTTGACGCGGCAAATAAAACCTCACAAAGAATACACAATAAAAATATTGGAAGTTAAAAATTTCCGAGAACAGGAAATTTGGCTCATAAGCAAAACGGTGTGGATAATTTGCGAATATGGAGCAATTGGCGGAAAAACGGTATTAAAACCACAAAGTAATCCCAGTAGGCAGATTAGCGGCCCTTATGGCATCATTGAGCTTATAGAACCATTAATGTCTCCCCCTCGTATAGATAAGGATACAATTAGAACGTTTTTGAAGAGCTCCAAGAAAAAAAGTATGCCATTAGAGTGGCCGGACTTAAGATATTTCTTTTTTAAAAAAGGCGAGACTTTGGATAGGATAACCCTAAATAGTTTGAGGTCGGCAAATATATTTAGTGACCACAGGAAGGAAGAGTTTTTCTGGGGTAAAGCACCCACAAGAACGGAGAAGGCTGTAAGCAAGAAAATCTTCTCTTTCAAAGAAGATGGAAAAACCCTCGAAACTAAACGATTTTGGGGCTATGTGTTACGTGAAGATAAAGCTAATGGTATGCTACCTTTATTATTAAAGAAAATGGAAGAGTTTGTCAAAATTACTAATATTAAAACAGGAAAGCAGGTGATAGAAAATGAACTCTGATTGGTTTATGGATTTTCTTATTCAGATTAAATCGGCCATAGACAAGTGCGTTGAAGGCCGAGATGAATTCAGTGAAATCAAAAATTTATATTCAAGGATAAAGTTGTTAGCAATTTGCCTGAATAACGACAATATTAAAAACTATGCAAAAAGTGGAGATAGAATTAATGACCCAAAGGGTCATAAGTTTATAATACATAGAAAAAAATACAACTCTTTAATCAAAGAAGAAATCGATAGACTTAAATGCATAGAACTTTACATACCTTCTGTAGAGATTTCAATACTTCCTCTTAACTCTTTTTTCATCCAGTTTACTTTCACTCTTGCTAAGCCTTACCTCTCTAAAGATGATGAGGAGTTTTATATCTGCGAAAATCCTATTAGGAAAGATAAGGTGTTCAAGGTCCCGATGGTTGCAGGAAGCAATTGGAAGGGGAATTTGAGATGGACAGCAAGGCAAATAAGAAATCTTAACCCAGATAGGCCAGATGATGATGTAGTAAAAAGGCTATTTGGCAATGAAAAAGGTGAGGAAAAGAATTTCCGCCGTGGCAGGCTTAACTTCTATCCTACTTTTTTTGACCAGATAGGTCTTGAGGTAATAAATCCACATGATAGAAAGACCAAAGCAGGCACACAGCCTATATATATCGAATCTGTCCCTATTGGAGCTAAAGGAACCTTTTCTCTTCTTTACGTACCCTTTGATCTATTAGGCAAACCAATGGAAGTAGTTAAAAAAGAATTCGAAGAAGACTTAAATCTTATATACGAGGCAACGAAAGAAATGATGCTGATCTATGGTTTTTCCGCCAAGAAGAGCAGTGGTTTTGGGGTAGTAGAAGATAATTTTGAGAAAGATGGACAACCAACCGGTAATTTCAAAATGAGTTCCGTTGCACGGCCGTTCAAGAATTTTGTCAAATTGGGCCAAATTATAAAAGACTTGAAGAAGTTACGCGGAGACGAAAATGAGTGAACTGGACCTCTTGAAAAAAATAAAAGAGCAAAGGTCTTTCATTCTTTGGACAGAGATAGCGGCATTCCTCCATGACCTAGGAAAGTTATCAAATTCCTTTTATGAATATCGTCAGTCATGGAGGAGAAAACGACGTGGTTGGTGGGAGGATCCCCATGATCACGATTTTTTGGATGGTGATAAATTGATTGACAAGTATAAGATTTTGAAGGAGATTTTTAAGAAGATACCACACTTTATGGCGAATACTCAGTATGAAGGAGCTCAAGACTGCTGCATTGAGAAGTTCGTTAACACGCATATAAGACCCAAAGACGATTTAATAAAGTTATTTGCAGTCTCTGATGGGAAAGATGCTGCTCAGGATAGAAATAATCCCCTTTTTACGGCTGAACAAGAGAAGAGTATCTATGATACCGACGTGTTTGGTTCAGAATTTCAAAGAGAGTTTGATCAGACAGCTACTGACAAAATTCGAGAAGGGCTATATGGAAAATTAGAAAAGATTCTCCCAAAATATTTTGAGACCTATTTATATGAGGACAGAAAAGTTGTTTTAGATACTATAAGAAAAAATTTTGATAAAGTCCTCTCGGATACTAGGAGACCTGATAATGATACCTCTTTATGGGAGCACTGTTATGCCGTTGCTTCTATTTTTAAGGTCCTTCTTGTCCATAACCTTATCTATAATGAAAAACTTGATCAATTTCAGAAGGTTCATTTTGGAATTATGGGAGTGGGTTGGGATGGTGTGTCTTTTATTTCGTATGGTCACAAAGTTGGCGACATCGTGGGCAGAGTTGAAACAATAGAGAATTTAAAGGGAGAGATTAAGAGATTATTTGAATATGAATATCTTCTTGGTAATTGCATCTATGAAGACATAAATGGGATTTACTTCTTAATTCCTTTTTTACCCCAGGATATGGATTTTGAAAAAACGGATTTCGATAAATTAGGCAGTTATGGGAAATTGTTGCAACAAATTAAATTAGAGATTATCGATACTGCTCTGAAAAAGACTGGTGGGGATCTTTACCCGCATTTCCATTTTGTCCAGGATACCGCATTTATGACAAAAATTGTTCAATGCATCCAGGGATTATTTAAAAAGATAGGTTACCCCCTTACCAATCCAGACGAAAATGTATTGAGATTTTTACAGAAGGAATGGGAAAAAGAATCTGCCAAAACCGTTTGCCCTATATGTAAGAGGAGACCTATTGATGAAAAATTGGAAATCTGCAAGGTTTGCTATGGAAGGCGAAAGAGGGTCTATGGAAGAAGGGGTGAAGATTATATTATTGGAACCCCTTTTATCCAGGAGATTGTCAAGGCAAATGAAGATAATGAACTAAAGAAGAGAGCATGTCTAATTGTGGCTAAATTTAAATCGGATCGATGGCTTAATGGCAAAATGATCCGAAGTCTTTTTATTACCGAGGCGAAAGGCCTAGAAAAAGAAATAGAGGATTTGGGGAACACCAAATCCTTTGAGGTTGAAGAAAAGAAAGCAAAAAAATGGCTTGAGAACTCACGTTCTTTTGGAAACCTTGTAAAAAGAGGATATGATTACCGCCGCATCAAGAAGGAAATCGACCTTTGCTATAACTTTGATTCATTAGATGATGATAAAAAGAAAGAGTATGCCAGAAATATACTTTTTCTTTATGATAGGAGGACAAATTACGTCCACGGGGAAAAAGAAAGTATTTATAAAAGGCACATGAAGGAGATTAAGGAGAACTGGAAAAGATGGGAAATATCAACCATTGAAGAATATAGTCCTGATGGCCAACCTTTAAAGAACAGGGAGCTTTTATGTAATATTCTTTGTGCTAAAACCCCAACCCCTTCAACAGTTCTGGATGTCTGGATGACAACTAAAAAGTTCTTTGAAGAAATTGGCCAAGAGAAGGATGGAAAGGTTCTTTGGATAGAGAAAAAGAGCCGATTCATAGCCACTATCCCTAAACCCAACGGTATAGATGTGGGGGCCGCGTATGAAGGAAGTATTGGTGGTGAAGATGTTGAAGTGGTTTGGACAAGGAAAGATGATGATTCAGGACTTCTCATAGGAAGTGAATATAACGAGGAGACAAAGAAAAGCTGGGAGAATGCAAATATAACCCTTAAAGGGAAACCATTAGGGGAAAAAGATAATATTGTAACTGGTCCAATTACAGATCTCCAACCGAATGAATTTTACCCAATCAGGATTATCGCGACAACCCCAGAATTGTTTCTTGCCATTGCCCCTGCTGATAAGGCGATTGAAATCACGAAAAATATCTATAATGAGTACATTAAACAATTTGGGAAGGCAATGGGTCGCCTTCCTTTTAGTATTGGAAATATATTTTTCGAGGAAAAAACTCCCATGTTTGTTGTACTCGATTCTGCAAGGCGGATGCTTAATAACTTTGAAAAACTCGCAGAGCAATCTGCTGAGATTAGAGTGAGTAAAGACCACCATAAAGATATGAAACATGTCAATGGTGAGGAAAGGCTCTCTATTAAATTCGATCAAGTAACATTGCTTTCTCGCGCTCCCATGGAAAGGGAATGGGAATGGTGTGTCCCCTATCAACGGGGGAATAATGATATTGACTACTTTCATCCATACGTTGTCGTCAAAGAAGGAAGCAAAGATTACTCTTATCGAAAGAATTATTTCAAAACAGTAGCAGGAAGCGTCGTTCATTTTACGGAGTTGGAACCAGGAGATATGCTGGAACTTTATCTTAATTACTATGATTTTGAATTTCTCGACTCCGCAACAAGACGGTATGAAATAGCACTTGATCAACTTAGGCGCAAATCCACAATTACACCATTCTTTTCAAAGCCATATCTTCTTGATGAACTTGAGCAAGGTTTGGAAAGACTTTGGGAAGGGATAAAAGACGGGAAATTGATGCCAGATATCACAGATACCAAGCTCAGAAATATCGAGTCGCTTTGGCTTTCGAAATTGGAGGAGTGGGGAGATGAAGAACAGTGGAGAAACCTAGTTGAAGCTACAGTAAGAAAGGAATTTCCTGTGTATAAAAATTTGATGAACGAAAAGCTAAGGGCGCATTTCGAGTGGTTAAAGAATTCTATACTTTCGGGGCTTTTCTTTGATTGTTTGGAATTAAACTTAACAATCCTTAAAAAAGGACTGAAGGAGAGGAGGGGAGAAACATGACAAAGCCATATAAAAAAATGACTTATTTCGCCTTGACCCTTGATCCTATTCATGTCGGGACCGGGGGCTATCGGTTAGGGAGAGTTGACAATACTATTATCCGAGAACCAGGGACAAATTTGCCAAAGATACCCGGGACAAGTCTATCTGGTGTGGCAAGGGCATATACTGCAATGGCAATACAAAGTAAATATCCAAATGATCCAAGGAAGATGAAGTATCTACGGCCTCATAGAGTTAAGGCCAAGAAGGAAACCGAGAGGGACAAAATAATTTATTACAGTTGTGCTGGAAAAGGTATAGAAGATGGAGAAGGACATTGCGGGGAGCCTGACTGTGAAGTCTGTATTGCTTTTGGTTTTTCAAAAGGGAAGACTAATTCAAGCTTCCAGGGCCTTGCCCAGTTCTTTGATGCGCAAATACTATTTTTTCCCATACATTCGATGATCGGGCCTGTTTGGATAAGCTCCCCATCGTCATTAGAAAATGCGGGGATATTTGCTGAGTATATTCCACCAGAAGATTGGGGGAAAATGGAAGATAACCTTTCTAAGGTTGTAAATGGAAAACGCGAAGACTTTTTCTTTACTTTATGTACCCAAGCAGGAAATTATTTGAATCTTGGCTGGTTATATTTACCTAAGGTAGCGACAATCAAAATAAATAATCAAGAGATACCAGATCCGTCCCAATGGCAGTTTAAAGATGTAAATAGTACCCCAAAAAAATTATCATGCGCTGACTTAAAAGATATTATATTAGATCGAGCTATTATTGTGTCGAATAGCCTTTTCTCCCGAATCGTCAATGACAATCTTGAAGTCCGAACTTCTGTGGCCATAGATCCTGCTACGGGTGCAGCAGAAAAAGGTGCCCTTTACTCCTATGAGGCTATTCCAAGAGCAACGATTTTGTGGTTTGATGTTTTGTATAATAAACCGGAATATTTCAGGATAAAACGAGGTGGAAAAAGTGACGAAGCCGAAGAAATCATGAAGAATGAGAAGGGAAAGATCGAAAAGGCAGACTGGAAATGGATCAGAGACAATGTTGAAGAAGGCCTATCTCTTTTTGAGCATCTGGGAGTGGGGGGTATGGGTACAAGGGGAATGGGGAGAATGAGAATTTTGAATTTAGAAACAAAGAATGTATTATCCTCTAAGGGTAAAGAGGAAGGAGGAAAAAATGATTGAGAATTTGGATTCGCAATGTGCATCTCATGCTAAAGAAATTGCAGATGGCGTAAAGGAAGAGGATACAATAGGGAAGATATTGGGAGTTCTTCAAGAGGATGGGCTGTATGCTTTTTACCTTTATTCATTGTCTCTTGAAAAGAAGTCAAAATATAAAGATAAAGCCCGGAGAATAATAGATGAATCATCGAAGTTGTTGACGAAGTATAGTCTCATTAGTAACAATTCCGTGACAGTTGAAAATGTCACTGATATCATTGCCCCACTGGCTTCCAATATTGATCACATTCTCTTTGCCAAAGAGCTCCTTGAGCGAACCCTCATCTATGCCCGATACCATGCTAAAGCTCTCGGTGAAGAGTCGACAGGAGAAGAAGAGCAATGAGCTGGCAGGTTTATAGGATTGTGTTTGGGGCCAAAAGCCCCCTCCATATTGGCTTCCATAAATTAGGGTTTATCCAACGGACCAGGTATTACATAACTGGCCGTAACATGTGGGGAGCAATAACAGCGAACTTGGCACGTACCACTCCATTTAAAGAATTGTTGAATAAAGATAAACTGGAAAAGCTTTACACGGACGTTGGGAATAAGATACTTAATGAACAAGTACTTGTAAGTTATTTTTTCGCTGCAATTGACTATAGTGAACCGTTGTTGCCTTGTTATACAGATGAAGGGTTGGTATATGGCTCTTACCCTTCTGAAGTCTTTGAAAGATTATTTATTCGTTCATTTGGAGAGACAGCGATAGAACCTACTTGCAATACTGCCGAGGAAGGAAGTCTTCATGAGACAGAATTTATTTCTCCAGTTATAGACGAAGATAATCAACAAAAACAGGTATATTTTGTGGGATACATTTTTATCAAAGAAGGAGCAACATATGAAGGACAAACCATCGGTTTTGGTGATGGGAAGATAAAAATCAACGATGCCATTGAAGAAATTCTGGTTGGAGGCGAAAGGAAATATGGGTTTGGAAGACTGGCTGTATATAACAGTGAGGAAATGGATGATAAAGGCTCCCTCATGTTCGGTAGCAAATTGATCCTCAATGATACGAAAGTGAGACTGGAAATTGAAAAAGATCGTCCCATACCGTTCCATCTTGATATCGAAACCAAAGTTCAAATGAAAGGAGATATTGAACCTCTTGTCGGTCGGGAATGGGGTGAAGTTACAACAAGTGATGGCGAAAAGGTAATCGGGGCTGGCCAAAGAATAACTGAGGCTCGTATTTGCTGGGTTCCTGGCTCTATTTTGCAAGAGCCGAAGACATTAAAAATAGGGCCTTACGGAATCTTGGAGTAGGAGACTGACATGGCTGCACAATTTCAGAGTTTGAGAACCTTCGTAAGGGATTTTTTTATTAATCTTGGCGTAAGTGTCTTAGTGGCTATCCTCTTCGGATTTAAGAATATCTGGTTAGGAATTATCTCATTCTGTATCCTAATAGTGTTAGGCATGGGATATCTAATTTTAAAGAGGTATGAGAGATTTTTGAAAGTATTGTGGTCTGGAGCGCATGGGTACTATTACAGTTTTCCAGTGGAAGAGAATAAAGGAGTATGGGAGAAAGTAAATAAATCCTTTAGATACCTGGGGATA
>JBFMEC010000114.1:0-7811 GCA_040753575.1 Nitrospirota bacterium
TCTTTACAGAGAGATTCCATCCTCCCTGGCACATAATCCTTGCGAAACTTGGCTCCACAGCAGCAGCAGCTTTACCCGTAATCACGGCGATAGCCTTGGCAACAGAGGCCTTTCCAGGAGCGCAGAGGTTCGAGGCGACTTCGGGTTTTGCCACAACTGCCTCGGCATACCCCATGCATCCAGCAAAACCACAGGCTCCGCAGTTGGCACCGGGCAGCACATCTCTCACCTTCTCTATCTTTGGATCAACTTTGACAGCAAACTTCTGAGCCGCAAAAGCAAGAGCGATACCAAAAACCACACCCAATCCACCAAGAAAAAGAAAGGTGAAGGTTAATAGCTGTTTTATATCGATCGGGCCTGATACATCTATTTCGCCACCCACTCCAGCCTTTGGAATAATAAACTGAATAATATCCCCCAACGGCAGAAGCCCAAAGAGATCTATTATTTTTGAAACCTCAAACATCTGATTTTCACCCTTTTATTTATTATAAATAATAGCTAAAGCGTTATCAATCCTGAGAAACCCAGGAAGGCCAGAGCTATCAACCCAGTTAACACGAAAGAAATCGGCAGACCCCGGAAGGATCTTGGAACTTCTGCCAGCTCAAGTTTCTCCCTTATACTCGCCATTATTATCATGGCAAGACTGAAACCGATACCAGAGCCGAGGCCAAAGGCAAGGCTCTGTATAAAATTATATCCCTCGGAGACATTAAGTAATGGCACTGCCAGTATGATACAGTTTGTAGTAATAAGGGCAAGGTAGATCCCGAGCTTATAATATAACCCGGGTGATACCTTCTTCATTATAGTGTCGGCAGCCTGAACAAAGCCTGCCACTACACCTATGAATATAACTATCTCGAGAAATCCAAGACCCAGGGGGGTCATTATGAATTTATAGATAACCCAGTTTAGAGCCGCACTTATTACCATAACAGAGGTGAAGGTAACACTCATGCCGATGGCGGTGTCCATCTTTTTTGTCACACCAAAGAATATGCAGAGTCCGAGGTATCTGGTGAAGACGAAATTATTTATAAGGGAAGCAGCGATGAAAAGTTCAAGGAGCCTTGAGAATTCCATTCAACCTCCTTAGTGGCCGCCGGCTCCGCCGGCTCCGGTGCCGCCGAAGAATTTTATGTCCACCCAATTAAAGAACCCCATTAGGATTCCCATCGCAAAGAAGCCTCCAGCGGGAAGGATCATGATCAGAAGGGGCTTTGTATCAACTACCGGGTGGCCCCATAATGATCCTTTACCGAGGAGTTCCCTGAAAAAGCCTATGATGACAAGTGCCAGAAGAAAACCCATACCCATTCCCAGTCCATCAAAAAATGAGGGGATTACTTTATTCTTGCTTGCAAATAATTCCGATCTTGAGAGTATGATGGCAAAGGCAACTATGAGTTTTATATATAGCCCCATCTGGGCATATACATCCCGTGCAAAGGCAGCCATTGCGAGGTCTGTCACTGTAACCCATGTGGCTATTATGAACATATAGGATGGTATTCTCACCTTGGGGTGTATGAATTTTCTGATAAGTGAGGTCGTCACATTAGCCATTGTCTGGACAAAAAGTACCGCTATCCCCATAAGAAAGCCGTTCTTTAAACCACTTGTTACAGCAACAGCCGGACAGAGGCTTAAAGCAAGCCTGAAAACTGGATTTTCACCAAATATGCCATTTCTAAAAAGATGCCAGTAACTCGCTGTATTGCTCATCCCGAAACCCCGTATTTTCCCTTAAGAAATTCCATAGCTTCCTTCACTCCATTAGTAACAGCACGGCTGGAGATCGTTACCCCAGAGATGGCCTGAATCTTATCGGTCCCTTCTATTTTTACAAGTTCGATCTGTTCAGGTGATTTTCCGTCAAATTGCTTCCTGAAATAATTCTTGTCAATCTCGTCACCAAGCCCCGGTGTCTCACCGTGGCTTAGTATTTTTATCTCCTTTATTTTTAAATCCTTCCCAACGGCTATAAGGATGTTTATATAACTGGAATATCCTTTGCCATAGGTGGATATGAGATATCCTATAGCCTCCCCGCCCTTTTTGGCTGTGAAGTATTTGGCATGTTTGCCGAAGGGTTCCCAGGTCCCGGCCTCAACTATATCATCAGCATCGGGCATCAATTTCTGCCTTGCCTCTTTCTCTTCTCTTTCCTTTGCCACTTTTATTATGGGTGCGGTCCTTGCGAAGACGGTTGTCATTATAATACCGGCAGCGACAAACATGGCGACCAGACTGAGGGTTATCTTGAACATGTCTTTCATTTCTTTTTCTCCTTCACTGCACCGAAGACCTTAGATTTAACACTTCTATCAATAAGGGGGGCAAAGCAGTTCATAAGAAGTATTGCAAACATGACTCCCTCAGGATAACCTCCCTTCAGTCTGATTAATACAGTTAAAGCACCACAGCCTATACCGAAAATTATCTGCCCTTTCTTTACGGAAGGGCAGGTAACATAATCCGTAGCCATAAAGAATGCACCAAGGATAAGGCCACCACTCAATAAATGCAATATGGGATCGCCGGTGAAAAGGCCTGTTCCCTTACCCCCGAAAATCCATGAAAGGACAGCAACCGTTCCAAGGAATGAAACAGGTATATGCCAGGTAATATATCCTTTATAAAGCAGGAAGGCGGCCCCGAGCAGTAAGGCTATTATAGAGGTTTCACCTATGGAGCCCGGCCTGTAACCAACCAGGAGTTGAGTGTATAGATTAATTCTGTCACCAAAAACCTCTATTAGTTTTCCGATACCTTCCTCCTTTAATATCCCAAGAGGAGTTGCGGTTGTCTTCGCATCTAATGCAACGAATGCTGCTGTCGGTTCCTTCCATAATGTCATTGCCCTGGGCCAGGACATCATGAGAAAGGCTCTACCGATGAGGGCGGGATTAAATATGTTATAACCGAGTCCACCGAAAAGCTGCTTTGTTATTACTATCGCCGCAAAGGAACCTATTATGGGAACATGTATTGTGAAGGGATTAAATGACCAGAGAGATGCAGGGAGATTCATTCCGAGAAGCAGTCCGGTAAGAAAAGCACTTCCATCGGTAACGGTAGTCTTTCTTTTGAGGACCTTCTGAAGAAGATATTCAGAAAGTAGAGCGGAAATAATACACAGTGCAGTGACAAAGAGCGCCTTGGGTCCAAAAAAATAGATGGCCATAATGAAGGCAGGAAGAAGGGACAGGGTAACTGTCCACATAATACGGCTTACGGTTTCTTCAGTCTTGATATGAGGACTTATTGATACTATTAAGGGATGCTCTTTTTTTAATGCCTCCATTTAACTCTCAATCGTGAATCGCGTCAGTGTCAGTAATTAATTTTTCACTATTCACTGTTCACTTTTCACTTTTTATGGTTTTGTCATTGATTTTGCAAGCCTTATAAGTTGAACTATTGGTCTCTTTGAAGGACACACAAAGGCGCAGGATCCGCATTCAAAGCAATCCCAGAGGTTATATTCCTTTGCACCTTCGTAAAGGCTTTTTTCCGAATAGAGGCTGATCATCGAAGGCATAAGCCCCATAGGGCAAATATCAATACATCTCCCGCATCTGATGCAGGGTTTGAAGTCCTCGGCATGTACGATTTCTCCCTCTGTCAAGACAACTATACCGGAGGTTCCTTTTGTTACAGGTACATCAAGAGAGGGAATGGCAAAGCCCATCATGGGCCCTCCAGCAATAATTTTCAGGGTTTCGTCCTTAAGACCGCCGCATTCCTCGATGAGATGAGATACCAGTGTTCCGATCTTCACTTTCAGATTCTTGGGTTCGTTTATGCCTTCCCCTGTGACTGTCACGACTCTTTCTATTAAAGGTTTTCCATATCTTACTGCCTCATAGATAGCAAGGGCTGTCCCCACATTCTGAACAACAACGGCTACATCCATGGGAAGACCTCTGGCAGGAACCTCTCTGCCTGTAATCGCCCTTATGAGCATCTTCTCTGCACCTTCGGGATACTTTGTCTCAAGGGCACAGACTTTGATATTCTCCGATCCTCTGGCGGATTCTTCCATTTTTTTAATGGCCTCGGGCTTGTTGTCTTCAATCCCTATAAATCCTCTATTTACTCCCAGGACATTCATAAATATCTTTAGACCTTCAATTATCTCCTGAGGCATTTCGACCATCAATCTGTAATCAGCCGTCAGATAGGGCTCGCATTCAGCTCCATTTAGAATGGCCATATCTATTGGCTTTTCCCTGGGAGGTGAAAGTTTCACTACCGTTGGAAATGCAGCACCGCCGAGACCTACAATACCGGCAGCCTTTATCTTCTCTTTCATTTCATCGGGAGAGAGGTTCATATAGTCGGGATTATCCTTCAGGCTTGTCCATTCCTCTTTACCATCGTTTTCGATGACAATCGAGGTCATCATCTTCCCCATAGCATTAAGGAATTCTCCAATGGCGATCACTTTTCCAGATACAGATGAATGAATTGCAGCAGAGACAAAACCACCGGGTTCCCCTATCATCTGACCCTTTTTGACCTCCTGACCAATTTCCACAACCGGCTTGCAAGGGGCTCCGGTATGCTGGCTCAGTGGAACTACCACTCTCTCGGGGGGTTTTGTTTCTACTATTGGCTTATTTGCTGATAATTCTTTCTTGTCGGGCGGGTGAATTCCTCCCTTAAAGGTTAAGAGACCCACAGAAGATTTTCCTCCTTCAATCTGGTATGCAGGTCAGATGAAAACCTGTAATTAGTAACATAGGATATGCGTTAAAGTCAATCTTTATTTTGACATCTTTATTTTAAAGATACAAGATTTCCTAATGCAACTCTCCAGTTATCGGATATGAATCCGGTAGCGAGCCTTGTCATCTCCGTATCCAGGACAGAGTACATGGGCCTTTTTGCTGGCCGGGGATATTGATCTGTTGTAACAGGGATCACTTCCGTCTTCAGGCCTGAAATCCGGATAATCTCCTTCGCAAATTCGAACCAGCTTATGCCCCCTTCAGTCTCATCGGTAATGTGATAAATGCCGTAGGCACCACTCTCTATAAGCCTTCTTATACCCTTTGTCAGGGTAATGGTAGAAGTGGGAGAGCCTATCTGGTCATTGATGACCCTTATCTCTGATCTTTCCTTTGCAAGTCTGAGAATGGCAAAGACAAAATTTTCCCCGCCTCTTCCATAAAGCCAGCTCGTCCTCAGGATATAAAATTTGTCCAGTATCCACTGGATGTACTTTTCACCGGCCAGTTTTGAGATGCCGTAAATATTTATCGGGTTTGTACTGTCAAAGGGCATATAAGGTCTTTTCTTCTCACCATCGAAGACATAGTCAGTGCTGATATGCAAGAGGGGAATTCCTGCATCGGCGCACATCAAGGAAAGATTCTGAACTCCGATTCCGTTGACGAGAAAGGCCTTTTCTTTTTCTTCCTCCGCCTTATCTACCTTTGTATAGCCAGCACAATTAATGGCAAAATCAGCCTTTACACTGGTGAAGGCATTATATAGAGAGTTCTTATCGGTTATATCCAGCTCCTCACCGGAAAAGGCAAAAACTTCGTATTCTTCCTTTAATAGAGGTATAAGGTCCTGTGCAAGCATGCCCCTTGAGCCTGTTACAAGAATCTTCATCTCTCCCAGAACCCTTTACTTTCGGTGGATAACTTCTCTTTCAAGGGCCTCCACCACCACTCATTACCCCTGTACCATTCTATAGTCCTCCGGAGCCCTTCCTCGATAGCTATCAAGGGCCTCCAGTCAAGCTCTCCTTTTATCTTTGTATTATCAAGGGCATATCTAAAGTCGTGACCTGGTCTGTCTTTCACCAATTTTATGTATCCTTCATCCTTTTCCATCAGTTTGAGTACCAGTCTTGCAAGGCTAATATTATTCATCTCTCCCTCGCCTCCGGTATTATAAACTTCTCCTATCTTTCCCTTTTGCAGGATAATGTCTATGGCTTCACAATTGTCTTCAACGTAAAGCCAGTCTCTGATATTTTCACCCCGGCCATAAATCGGGATCTTCTCACCCCACAAAAGGTTGGTGATCATAAGAGGAATGAACTTTTCGGGAAATTGATAGGGTCCGTAATTATTAGAAGGTCTTACAATTATGACCGGAAGCCCGTGAGTCTCACAATAGGCGCGGGCCAGAAGGTCACCGGAAGTCTTGGAAGCTGCATAGGGTGAATTGGGTCTGAGTGGGCTTTCCTCGGTAAATTTTCCCTTTTCACCGAGGGTTCCATAAACTTCGTCTGTGGATATATGTATGAACCTTTTGATTCCCGTCTCTCTTGCAGCTTCAAGAAGAATAGAGGTTCCAATAATGTTTGTAATTAGAAATGGATAGGCGTCAAGGATTGATCTGTCCACATGACTTTCAGCAGCAAAATTTACTACTCCATCAACCTCTTTCATCAATTTCTTTACGGTAACACCATCTTCAATCCTCCCGTGTACAAATCTATATCGATCATCTTTCTCTAAGTCTCTCAGGTTATCGGGGTTCCCTGCATAGGTGAGGGCATCGAGATTTATGACCTCATAGCGAGGGTATTTTTTAAGAATATAATGTATGAAGTTCGAGCCTATGAATCCACAGCCACCTGTTACAAGAATCCTCACAGAAACCTCATAAATGAAGATAATGGTCTCTCATTTTGAATCAGACAATTTTGTATTAGTCTTAAGAAAGGATTTCTTCTGGCCGGCCTGAATCCCGATCTATCAGAATTCAAACTTATTGCCACCTAAACTTCTTATCATCCCTTTGGGATTACATATATGCAAGAAGGATTTCCTTCTGCTATACACTGGGTCCTTAAAATATCCTTTTTCAGAAGTTCTTTATATAATTCCAGTTCATATGCACAGGCCTCTTTGAAATCCGAGGCAACCCTCGAGATGGGACAATTGAACTGTTTTAAACTGTAATTATCATTAGCCTCATCAAGTTGTACAAAATGCCCCTCTGATTCAAGGATATCCCTGAGTCCGTAAACTTTATCACGAAAGTTTTTCCTGTCCGAAAGACCTTCTTCAAATTCCTTCAGGAGTCTTTCTTTACGCCACCTGAAAATATCATCCACCTTTTTTCTACCTTCATTTCCTTCGATATCCTTGAAGGTGTCCAGAATAAACTTGTGGTATGACTTTGGAAAAAGTTCGTTGGCCTTTTCGGTTAATCTGTAAAGGAAGGCCGGTCTTCCAATTCCGTGTCTCTCAGCTTCATAATCTACGAGACCTTTTCTTTCAAGAGACAGAAGATGCTGTCTTATCCCCATGGGAGTTATTTTCAGTTCTTTGCTGAGCTCATCAATAGAAAGGGAACCCCGCTTTTTAAGCAGTTGAATTATCCAGTCTCTTGTGGGATTTCCATTAATGACCAGAGACATAAGCAAAAATAGCATAAAATAGAGTTTTTGTAAAGTAATTTTATAAATAATTTTAGATAAAATAATATATTTCCCTATAATTAAGAAAATATGAAATAATAATTCAAATTATGTTGAAACTCCGTGATGAAATAGTTGAGCTTTACAGGAAAGCTGCCACCTCATTGCCCCTCGATGTTGAAGACGCACTCAGACATGCTTTTTCCCTTGAGGAAGAAGGATCAATTGCAAAGGCTTTGCTTCTGATAGTCCTTGATAATGTAAAGATCGCCAGAGAGACCAGGCGGCCTATTTGCCAGGATACGGGTGTTCCCGTTTTTTTTATCAAGGTCCCCCCTGGAATTAGACATTCTGAATTGAGAAATACAATCCTTGAGGCAACGCGAATCGCCACAGAGCAAGTGCCGTT
>JBFMEC010000115.1:0-7733 GCA_040753575.1 Nitrospirota bacterium
GGGCAGTACTTGCAGTCGTTTATACATGCGTTGGAAAGCAGTGTTTTCAGGAGCACAGAATAGCCGCCCTGCGGTAGTGGAACAGGATAGAGCCATTTACCATCCAGCCCTCTCCTGCGGTGATCATCTTTACCGGTGCCGCACGCACAGGCAAGATCATACTGCGAATCTTCCGAAAGTACCTTAAGTTTTTCGATGGTCTCCATCGGATTAGCTTCAGGAATTATATCACGGGCAGTAGTTTCTGTTTTGTTGGTTTTCTTTGTTGGGGTCAATTCCTTCATTGTGACAATCGCTCCTCGATGCGTCCGACAAGCCCTTTCAGGTTCTTATCCCCTTCCATTTTCTCCCGCAACCGCTTTCTCTCCTGGCTAACAGTGCTGTAATCTACCTTAAATATCCTTCCAATCTCAATCCCTTTCAGCCCCCCGATCCTGTACAGAAGATCCATTGCAACCGAACGCAAGCGATGCCTGGATTTCTTGATAGAATCAAACGGCTCTCCGGATTCTCTCTCTATTGCCCGAATAATCTGCACTTCGGCCCCTCACCTCCGTTAAAAGATTTGAGATACAGTAGAGTCCCTTCGCTCCGATAAAGGTTGTGTTGTCCTTGCCATCACCACTACTACGGACTCATCCGCCACCCTCTTGTCTGTCAGCCCACTTCGTCTTTCGACTTATAGGGCTTACCTTCGCTCCTTATGTTTCCATAAGGGATAAGGAGGGTTTCCCCAGTTGATAGCACATCTTTCTATCCGTGTCGCCGCTGCTACCCCGCCACCGCCCTTTTACCTTTTAGCCAGTTTTTGTAAAAGAGTTCCGCCTTCGCCTAAATTGAAGAGGCTGGCCAGTGGTTCTCGTCTTTTACGAGGCTACTTCTACGTTCACGTTAGTTACGACCCGGATATTCGCTCACCCGCCATTGTGCGAACTTCGTCGATGGGCTTCAGAGCATAACGTTTCCATTACGCCCTGCCATCCAAGCTACATGGCTCTGACTTTTACCATGTCTGGACTTCCACCAGTTAGAATGCACTACCCTTTGCTGGGCACGCTCAATTATAAAGAATTGACCCCTTTATCCTCTCTTTAATTGCGGTCTGGGCAACGAGTTCTTACAGAAACAGGGGCTTACTTCCATGCGAACACTGTGGATTGGGATTCACTATCCGGCCACGGCCCGATAATTTCTGCGAACCGGCCACTGCGAAGCCGCATGGTGAGTGGTGTGGGGAGGGACGGCTAATTCCGTCCCTTACCCGATTAGGCACTCTTTTGATAATGTGACGTGTACCAATCGATAACCTGTCTAATCATTTTTTGATACGAAGTACGATGCTTTTTTGCCTGTTTCTTAAAAAACTCTACACTCGATTTCTTCAAAGCAAGCGTTACCTTAACATTTTCCTCTTTCAGTACCAACTGCTCCGGTGGAGGTAGAAAATCTTTAATGACTCTCAGTTCACCCATTGGTTCTTCAGTATATTTTATTTTGCTCTTCATAAATCTTCCTTCCTTTCCTCCAATATCCTGCACCATAAATGCGGATAACATTACCCCTATATGTAAACCTCACGGTCATTATGCCGTCACCGACACGGCCAATACAGTAAAATCGTTCTTCCTCTCTACTATGGTTAACATCTTCGACAATAACACGGTGTGGATCAAGAAACGCCCGCTGGGCTAATGAGAAAGAGACACTGTGCTTTGCTTGGTTTTCCTTATTATCTTTCTCCTCGTCCCATTCAAAGCGGGTCCTCTTCATAGATATAAGATACTACAGATTGGCTATAAAAGCAATATAAATGTATGGCTACTTATATGGATGCAATTGGCTGCTTTCAGCCTAACGCCTTAGATCATCGGCGGCAGTATGTTGCCTGGTGGGGTAACTTGATGAGCACTGTCAAATACTTATTTTTTAATGGTCGCTGTCCCTCTTTTTGCCTCAAATTCCATATATTTCGATACTTTATTATCCAAATTTTTGGAAATTTCGATACTCCTCTATACATTTTTCTCTAAGACAGTCAAGAGCGAGAGGAATATGTCTACTGGAACGACCATTGTCTCTCCTTTTCCTCTTATATCTTCTTTACTCAGAATGATGTATTTGTTAATAGGTTCTATCTTTCTCATCTTTATTTCGCTGACTTGAGCTCTATATTTTACCTCTATCCCTGAATATCCTCCATCTTCTTTCAGAATCGCATCTATCTCCCTTCCACTTTTATCGTAATAACTCCATAAAAATGTCTTGGCTGTTTTTAAAAACGGAATCTCTCGATGCATCAGGAGATGGGAAATAGCTATGCCCTCCACCACTTTACTTTGTAACTCCTCATCGTGCATCGTGTTGGTGATCGTATTCCAGATTTCATCCCCTGTAAGATAACTCTTTACTGAATGAAAAACTAAAGGATCAAAGAAATAGACCTTCTTGTCCCCTTTCCATTTAGGCTCTTTCTTATTAAAATCATAGGCGTATAAAATAAAACTTATAAAGGACTCTTCTAAGAATTCGAGATAATCAATGGTAGTAACGTGAGTTTTGTCTATCTCCTTTGAGAGTTTTGAAAAGCTATATCTTGAGCCGTATCGTTCCACAATTGCCTTCAGGAGCTGTCTAATTATGGCCTCCTGCCTCTGGAGTCTGGAAAAGTCGCCTAAAATATCTCTAATAAATATCTCGCTAACCTGTGGCTCTATCATCTCTTTGCCTTCTGAATATCGGTTGGTCATATAATGGTTTATAACCCCTGGGAGCCCTCCTGTGATGAGATATATCTGGAAAAGATAGTCGAGTTCCCTTTTAAAATGAAGGATCTTCGAGGTTTCCTTTCTAATATCCTCCAGACTATAAGATAGGTCAATAGAAGATTCCTTCAGCTGAGGCTTCATTTTATTAAGTGATTCCCAGAATTCATCACGTGTGATCATTGCAGCTATGAAATCAGTAGATTGGAGGACAAATTCTCTGAAGGAAAGGGATTTTATATAGTATTCATTACCCTCAAGACCTCTTCCCGGAAGTAACTCTACCTTCTCCCTTAGCTTTACTGCGCTTGAGCCTGTAGCAAGAATAACTCCTCTTTTGGTGATTCCCTGGTCAGCCATGTATTTAAGTTCTAAATTCCAATCTTCAATTGAAGTAATCTCATCCAGAAAAAGGTATATCTCAGCAGAATCTCTTGTTGAATTTATGAAATAGTCTATAGCGTTTCTCATCTCTCTTCGAGAAGTAAAGAAATCAAGGGAGAGGTAGAGGATATCCTTGGGTGGTACGCCATTTTCAATCAGCTTTTTTACCGTATATTTGAGATAGGTGGTTTTACCAACCTGCCTCGGTCCTCGGAGGATAAAAATGTCTCCCTTCTTAGGCTCTATCACTCTTCTCACAAAGAAAATTGGCTTAGCCTTCTGGAGACTGAGGTCATGCCGAATAAATTCAGCTCCATGCTTCCACCAGGGATTCTGACTTATTATTTCAGTAATTTTTGCCATTTAGATACTTTATTATCCATATTTCTTACAATTTGGATATTTTAATATCTAAATTAAACTAATTTCGGAAATTTGTCAAGAGGAAGCAAGTTATGCACGGATGCTGGTAATAAGCTAGCTGCCTTTAAACAGCCTGCTATCATTGTAACGCTCTTTAATGTGGCATATGTCATTTATTGTTATTACGAAAGGAAATTCCAACATATGGGTCGTAACGAATATGAGAGTGATAGATGAATGGGGTGTATCTATAATCGGTCAGATATTCAACTTTGGTGATGTGGAGATCCAACTTAATCCTGTAAGAGCAAAGATAGTTGAAGACCCCAGGGATTATAAATGGAGCAGTTACAATGCATATGCTTATGGAAAGGAAGATTCAGTTATAGAGAAACATTCAATCTACAAGGAACTATCAAAGGATGAAACAGAACGGAGGAAGAGATACAGGGAGTTTACAAGAGGGATGCTTGAGGATAGGAATGCGACCAGAAAGCTCTCAGAAGTCTCTAACCGCCATGATGGGAGGAACATGAAAGCCTACACCAGATATGCATGGGTTGGAAACAGAATCTCAGAGGAGAATATTCGCAAGTCTTGCAAATTCTTCGATGCTCAGAGTTTCAGGTCTACGATTGAGATCTATGCCGGCCTCATTCAACTTTTCCTTTATATCAGCCCTTATGACCTTAAGCGAGTTGGAGAGTTTCTTCCTTCTTTGAGAAAAGGCTGCCCTGATAATCCTGAAGAAGAACTTTTCATCCCTCACTTCGGCAGCGGGCTTCTCAAGAATTCTCATGTATAAAACGGCTGAATCAACCTTTGGTATTGGTCTGAAAGCCTCTTTAGGTATCACGAATTTGAGAAAAGGCTTTGCACAATACTGAACTGTGATCGAAAGCAGACCGTAGTCTTTTCCTCCAGGCTTCGCTACTATTCTTTCGGCCACTTCCTTCTGCACGGTCAGGGTTATGGTCTCAATATTCTTTCTCACTTCGAGAAGTTTGAAAATGATAGGCGTTGTAATATAGTACGGAATGTTTGCAACAACCTTGAATCTTGAAAGGTTCTCATAGGGATGTTTGAGGGCATCGCCATATACTAATTCAATATTTTTAAATTCGGAAAGCTGCTCTTTCAACTCTTCGAATAGTCTATAGTCAAGCTCAATGGCAATAACCTTTTTCACTCTCTCGGCAAGCATTCTCGTCAGTCTGCCGGGACCTGGGCCTATCTCTATGACAAGGTCATCCTTATCAAGTTCTGCAATCTCGATAATCTTGCGCAGTATCGAAGGGTCATAAAGGAAATTCTGTCCTAAATATTTTTTTGCCATTCAGAATATTAACCTAAAAACAAATATGCTTTGAATAACCAATCTTGGTTATTATTTGGTTATTGTAATTTGGTTATTGGTTATTTTATTTATATTGGGTCCACCTCCTCTTACAAAGGCAAGAATTATAAGACCAAGAAGGAAAAAAGCGGCTACAGAAATAATCGCTGGTCTCTGACTGCCAAATGTAACTGATAACTGACCAAAAATAAGAGGGCCAAGAATAGCCGATGATTTTCCAACCAGTGAATAAACTCCGAAATATTCGGCCTCAGATCCATCAGCTATGAACTGAGCGTAGAAGGCCCTTGTGGCTGCCTGTACAGTACCGAGTCCGAGTCCTGCAAAAAAGGCCAGAGTCCAGAATTGAGCCTTTGTCTGAATAAAGAAGGCGACTGTCGCAACGGATGTCCATAAAAGGAGTGAAAGCATCACCACCCTTTTAGGTCCCCAGAAGTCAATGGGCTTTGCCATTATAAAGGCTCCAAGAAATGCCGTTGTCTGCACTGTCAGATAAAGGACAATCAGTTCCTGTGGTCCAAAGCCGATGGTGGTGGCTGCAAAAATACTTGAAAATACTATTACAGTGTTAACACCGTCCTCGTATATTAAATATGAAATCAATAACCTCTTCAGATCCCTTCTTGCCCATATTTCCTTTAGGGTATCCAGGGTAAATTTATAACCTTTCAGTGATGCAGGAAGAACAGAAAGTTTACCTTTTTTATCCTTCGGTAAAAAAAGAAAGGCTGGCAGGGAAAAGATGGCAAAAAAGGTGGCGATCATAAGCCATGTGGCTTCAAGCCTGCCAGCTTGCACTAATGGAAAAGCGAGGAGGAGTGAGATTATGGAGCCCACATAGCCAACACCAAATCCCCAGGCCGAAACCCTTCCCAGAAATTCCCGATGAGCTATTCTCGGAAGAAAGGAATTATAAAAGACTAAGCCGCCCTCCATACCGAGATTTGCAATAACTATAAGGACAAACCCCTCAAACACCATTCCTTTTTCAAGAATGGAGAGACTGGCAATGGCAGCCACACTTAAGGCGGTGTAAAGGAAGAGAAATTTTTTTCTTAAACCGCTGAAATCCGCTATGCCACCGAGAAAGGGCGAACTCAAAGCTACTATGGCCATACTAAGTGATATAGCTCGTCCCCACCACAGGTCACCAAGACCTGATTCATTCCCAACAATAATATTAACATAATAGACAGGGAAGACGACAGAGGCGATGACGGCAGAATAACTGGAGTTTGCAAAGTCAAAGAGGGCCCAGCTAATGATATATTTTTTGTTAAGGCTCAAATGCCATACCCCGCCTTCACAGGTTGTCTTTGAATCCACCCTGTTAGCTTATCCTCAACAGCGCCGCCGTCTTTATCGCCTGAAGCATACTTGATGGACTGGCAATACCTTTCCAGGCTATATCATATGCTGTGCCATGATCAGGAGACGTGCGGATAAAGGGCAGACCCACCGTGATGTTCACGCCTTCTTCAAAGGCTATCATCTTAAGAGGGATTAAACCCTGATCATGATACATACAGACGATGATATCGATTTCGCCTTTATAAGCCTGATGAAAAACAATATCGGGAGGGTAAGGGCCGGATACAGGAATTCCCTCTTTTAATGCAGCCTTCACGGCCGGGATAATCTTCTTTATTTCCTCATCACCAAAAAGTCCTGATTCCCCGGCATGAGGATTAAGTCCTGAAACGGCAATCCTCGGATTTCTAATATTGAACATGTCACAGGCCTTCTTGGCTAATCTGATAATTTTTAAGACCTGCCCCTTTGTAATTAAATTTGGTACCTCCTTTAATGCAACATGGATGGTCACAAGAATCACCTTCAAGGGACCTCCGGTGAGCATCATTGCATATTTCTTTGTACCGGTGAGATCAGCCAACATCTCTGTATGACCAGGCCACTTAAAACCAGCCATTTTCAATGCCTCCTTTGATATGGGAGCTGTAACAATAGCGTCAACTTCCTTGCCTAATGCGAGGTCAACAGCCTTTTTCACATAGATTACACTGGATTTGCCACCCTGCAAGGTCGGCTTACCTTTTTTAAATTTTTTAATTGCACCCATATCAATAAGCTCAATTAACCCGACATCCGGCTCAGATTCTTCTGGTGATTTGATTACTTTTAATTTTAAAGGTAGTTTAAGTAGATCTAAAGCCTCTCTAATGACAACCCTGTCGCCGATAACTAAGGGTGCACAATAATTCCTTATCTCGGCACAAAAAAGGGCCTTAACTATTATCTCAGGCCCACTACCTCCGGGGTCTCCCATTGTGATGGCGAGTTTCTTCATATTTCTTCATATGGTAAATTTGTCTTGAACTTTAGATATACTAACACAGATTAAAAACTTCAAAATCTCGAAATTACTGTTCTAAGAATCTTTAATCCCAACCAATAGAACCAGTCTTTTTCCAAAATGCCCTGAAAGAATATGAACAAACGATGACACTCTTCGCCTTATCAGGTAAACAAGATGCCGACCGGAAAACAAAGCTGCCCTTACGCTGCTTCGTTTCATTTGTTTACTCTCCGGAATCTGATCACTTTTTGCTGTTACGTAAAAATCATTTGTGCACATATGGGAAACTATTTGTGGACATGGTTATGTCCTCTCATAAATGGAACTCCCATATTTTTTTACCATCCCTATAGATCATAAACTTTACAGCTGGTATAAGAGATACAGTTACAGATGCTCCTTTTGAGCATCCTATAGCCCATTTCTTTCCCATGAACATTATAGTGCCATCTTTCCTTACTGTCCTCTTAAGATGAATGGAGAATATCATATCGAGGTCTGTTGAAGGATCCATCAGTCTCAATTTTCCTCTCCCATTGTTTATTGCTTC
>JBFMEC010000116.1:0-7673 GCA_040753575.1 Nitrospirota bacterium
CTTTTCTTGAGAATCCGAGGATCGATGCATTCATGTAGATGTTTTCTTTTCCTGTGAGCTCCATATCAAAACCTGATCCAAGCTCAATCAGGGGAGCAATCCTGCCATTCACCATGACATTCCCCCTGGTTGGCTTCAGGACACCCGCTATGACCTTTAACAGGGTGCTTTTTCCAGCGCCATTGTGGCCTATAATACCGAGAGTTTTGCCTCTGGGAAGTTCAATTTCTATGTCCTTTAAAGCCCAGAAATCTTCATAATTTATTCTCCTTCCTTTTAATCTGAGGATTATGTATTCCTGGAGAGTCTTCGGTTTTTCTTTGGCAAGACGATATTTGACTGAAATGCCACTAGTCTTTATTGCAGGTCCATTCATTAAAAACAATCCTGTTGACAGGTGGAGATTTTCATATCAGAGATAATAAACCACTTTGTCTTTGTATCTATTGTAAAAGATCCATCCCGCAACGACTGCTACAAATGAAAATAAGAATCCATAAAATAATTTTTCAGCAATATATGGAACATCTAGGTATAAAGCAGCCCTGAAGATGCTTAAGAAATAATGAACCGGATTCAAAGAAAGTATGAAATGGAATTCCTGAGGTATTATTGACTCTGGGTAAAATATAGGTGTCATATACATCCATGCCAGGAGTAAAATATCATATATGTATTTGGTGTCATGAAAAAATACAGTTAAAGTTGAAAGAATCAGAGAGATGCCAAAGGAAAATATTACAATCAGGATGATCCCCACGGGAAGGATGTAAAAGTGAATGCTTAAAGATGTACCTGTTATCAAGAAAATAATAAACAGGGGTATAAGTGAGAAAAGAAGGTGAATCAATGCAGACATAGTTACTGAGAGGGGAAATATTACCTTTGGAAGATATATCTTCTTGATCAAACTGCTGTTACCGATAAAACTCATCAGGGAAGTAGACGTACTTTGAGCAAAGAAGTTCCAGAGAATAATGCCGGAAAGGAGATGGGCCGTGTAATTTTCTGTCGAGACTTTAAAGAGCTCCGAAAAGACCATATACAGCACAAGCATCATTAATAAGGGATTTAACATAACCCAGACAAACCCTAAGATTGACCTCTTATACCTGACCTTTATGTCCCGTGTCACGAGATTTCTTAAAAGTTCTCTGTATCTTGTGATCTCAACAGCTTCTTTCAAGATTTTCAGCATAATCTTTACCCCATGATTATAAGATATTATAATTAAAAACAATTCAAAGCTGGAGCAATAAGGTTGAAATCTTATTTGATAGTCATACCAGCATATAATGAAGAGGAATATATAGAAATGGTTCTGAAGGATGTCAGAAATAGTAATCCCGATGTCGATATCCTCGTTATCAATGATGGATCGACTGATAGCACATCGGAAATAGCGAAACGGATGGGCGTTATGGTACTGGACATCCCTTTCAACATAGGTTATGGTGGAGCAATCCAGACCGGTTTTCGTTTTGCCTCAGAATATGGATATGATTTTGTGGTTACTATGGATGGAGACTCACAGCACGATCCCTACTATGTGAGAAATTTGATTGATACCATGTCCAGTGAGAAGGCCGATGTTGTTATTGGGTCTCGTTTCATTGGAGGAGTCTATAGAATGGGTATTTTCAGAAAAATGGGTGTCTGGATATTTTCAAAGATTGCGAAATTTTATACAGGAACAAAGTTTACTGACCCCACTTCCGGTTTTCAGCTCCTTCATAATAAAGTGTTTTCCTATCTGGCTTACAGGGACAACTATCCCCTCGATTATCCAGATGTGAACATTATCATGGCTCTCCATAAAATGAGATTTAAGGTTGTGGAGGCTCCGGTCAGGATGAGGGAAAAAATAAGGGGGAAGTCCATTCATGCTGGATTAAGACCTTTTATTTATGTACTCAGGATGTTTCTTGCCATCATCATGGTCTTTCTGAGAAAGGAGGATTAGGTCATGACCTTCGGCATAAGAATATTTATTCTTATTGTAGGTACCTTTATCTTTATGATGATCCTTGAACTTGTGAGAAGAAGGAAATTCAGGGAAGATCTTTCCGTCGTCTGGCTGTTGATAGGTGTGGCATTGATTTTCGCTTCCTTTGCCGACCGGCTTATAGATCCTTTAGCTCATAAATTGGGCATTAGTTATCCGCCTGCCCTGGGTTTCTTAATTATTATTTTCCTTTTAGTTATCGCCACCTTATATTTCTCAATTATCGTATCAGACCTGAAAAGCAGAAACAAGGAGTTAAGCCAGAAAATAGCATTACTGGAATATAAGCTCAACAGACTTTACTCACGAGAAGAAGGCCAGATTTAGTATTGGAGGAATTTGGCGTCCCTTTATTGATGAGTTTAGAACCTGGTTGATACAACAGGCTGCATAATCACACATTTTCCACTACGGAATTATTATAAACCAAGTTTTTGTGGTGGAAAACCAATTTCTTCACATGAAGCTCGTATTACTTTCTGCTTTCTGAGTCTTCTTGCTGATCTTTAATGTTTCGACTACTGCCTTCAGTCTGTCAGGATCAATCTGAGGGGCGATGACGGAACACTGATCGAGGTCTTTATCCTTCTTGCCTTCACCTCGTCTTCTCTGTGACGTAATCATTTTATGGACAAAGTAGGCCTCAGGGATTGATGCGCATGTACTCGACCCTTGCCAGCACTCGTGATTTTATTCAGATAAGCGATTTTTCTCTTATATGACTGTATTTCCTTCTCGTATTTTTTCCTCAGATCAAGCTTTTTTAATATATCCTGTAATTCCTTTTTTACAATATGCTTGTTGAAGACTTTCTCACCTTCACGGTATTTCAGATAGTAGTAGGAATACACCTTATCCTTATACCGCTTCTTTCGTTCATTTATTACACCCTTAGGAAGCTCTGAAACAGCTTTCTCAAGGCTGTCAAGCATCTCCTGACAGCGCTTCAATTCATCCTGAAGCATTCCACTGATGACTTTATCTTTTTCCACCACTTTCATGCTTTTATTATCCATTTTGTGGTGGAAAAAGGCAAGGTTTAATTTCCTTGTCTGAATTTTGGCAGAAAACCCAAAAAAATAACATTAAATCTTTTCAATCGAAACACCGGATAGATCATGCCTTTGAACAACTTTTGGACTATATTCGGGGGGAGACTGCAGGGAAAAAAGAAACTGCATTTCTTTTTGATCCGAAGCATGTGGGGGTTGGATTTGATGGCGATCAGATTTTCTTTGTGCAGTTCAAAGGGGATAGGAACAAACCCATAACGGAGGTCGATAAAAAAAATTTTGTTCTGATAGGCCCTTTCCCTTTCGATTATCAAAGTGCTCGTACACTCCTTACATATCTCCGTGCCTTGTCGCGGCAATTACTGACCGCCGAAAATCTTGCAGGTATATTCGGTCCGGAAAGTAAGATTGCACCTTTGGCCGTTTCCGCTATTGCCGATGCATTGGAAAACTGGGGGAGCACAAGAGTCAAAATCTTTTTCAATGAATGGAAACGTTTGTTTGGAATTAGGGACAGGACATCACCTGTTTTTATCGTCATCAAGAAGATGCTAGGCCACAGATATCGAGTATTGAGATTCTTCCGAATAGATTTCAAGCTATAAGAATTTTTACTGTCAAAAAATGGGTATTATATGATGTGAGAATATGGTAAAAAAATGGCGTCCCCAACGGGATTTGAACCCGTGTTACCGCCTTGAAAGGGCGATGTCCTGGGCCGGGCTAGACGATGGGGACGTGAGCCGCGTTGGATTCGAACCAACGACACCCGCCTTAAAAGGGCGGTGCTCTGCCTACTGAGCTAGCGGCCCGAAAATATTTCTTACTTTACCTGTTGACATTTTTCTTGTCAAATTCCTCAATCTGTTTCTTCGTGAATGGCAGGAGGCCGCCTGTCAACAGGATTTTCTTTTCTCTGTCATTAAGATTTGAGGAGACCTCAAAGGAAAAATTTTTTGTAATGTTATGTATGGAATAAGTCTGTTCCTCCTTCAGTGATTTCTCTATACTCGTTATAAGTAATCTGTCATCCTTTTCTATCCTCTCGTAATCTTCTCTATTCTTTAAAAGAAGGGGAAGAATACCAAAGTTTATAAGGTTTGATCTATGGATTCTGGCAAAGGACCGGGCGACCACAATTTTTATACCGAGATACATCGGAGCTATCGCAGCATGTTCCCTTGAAGAACCCTGGCCGTAGTTTTCACCGGCTACGATGATTCCTCCACCTCTTGATTTTGCCTCCTTTGCCCTTTTGCTGAAGGCATTGTCAATGTTGGAAAAGACAAATTCTGAAATCGCAGGGATATTTGAACGCAGGGGAAGAATTGAAGAACCTGCAGGCATTATGTCATCCGTTGTTACGTTATCACCCAACTTCAATAATACCTCCGCCTCTATCCTGTCATCGAGAGGTTCTTTCACAGGTACTTCCTTTATATTTGGGCCCTTTATAATCTTTACCTCCCGTGAGTCTTCCCTCGGCCTTATGAGCATGTTATCATTAATATAATAACTTGAAGGCTCCTCAGGAGTTTCGACCTTTATACCCGAATCACCGGGATCAGTAATCTCGCCCTTTATCGCCAGGAATGCACAAACAAGGGGGTTTGCAAGATAGACGGAGGCATCCTTGTTTCCGCTTCTGCCTCTGAAATTCCTGTTATAGGACCTGACTGATATCTGGCCTGTGCCCGGTGAACCTCCCATGCCAATACAGGGACCGCAGGAGCATTCAAGTATCCTTGCTCCGGCCGAGATCATATCGGCCATAAATCCTTCCCGCGATATCATTTCATAGACCTGCTTTGATGCGGGATTAATGAGCAAACTTACACCCTTCGCTATTGAATTGCCCTTAAGGATAGAAGCAACTGATCTTAGAACCTGATAGGATGAATTAGTGCAGCTTCCTATGCAGACCTGATCTATCTTTGTACCCGAAAGCTCTCTGAGGGGCACGACATTATCAGGGCTATGGGGCTTCGCTGCCAGCGGTTCGATTGAATTGAGGTCTATCTCGATAACAGAAGCATATTCTGCATCTTCATCAGCATTAATCTCTATCCAGTCCGATTCTCTTTCCTGTGCCTTCAGATAATGCCTTGTCCTATCATCACTCGGGAATATGGATGTAGTGGCACCCAGCTCTGCACCCATGTTTGTAATGGTAGCCCTTTCCGTTACATTTATATCTTCGACACCAGAACCACCGTATTCAAGAATTTTTCCTACTCCCCCCCTTACCGAAAACCCCCTCAGGATCTCCAGTATCACATCCATGGCTGTAACCCATGGCCTTCTTAATTTTCCCGAAAGCTTAATAAGAACAACCTGGGGCATATTAATTTCAAAGGGTGTGCCTGCCATGACCGTTGCGGCATCAAGTCCTCCAACACCTATGGCTATCATGCCAATTCCCCCACCTGTAGGTGTATGGCTATCTGTACCCAGGGCGATTTTTCTGGGTGCAGCGAATCTTTCAAGATGTACCTGATGGCTTATACCGTTTCCGGGTCTTGAAAAATAGGCACCAAACCTTGAGGCAGCTGTCTTTAGAAAGAGATGATCGTCAGCATTCATATAATTGGACTGTATCATGTTATGGTCAACGTAGGAGACAGCAAGGGGTGTCTTCACCCTGTCAATTCCTGTTGCCTCGAGTTGAAGCCAGGTCATTGTGCCAGTTGCGTCCTGTGTGTACACCTGGTCAACCTTTAATCTAACAGGGGTGCCGGTCTTCAGGTTTCCATAAACCCTGTGAGCATCGAAGATCTTTTCAACAATGTTTTTTCCCACATTTACCTCAAAAAATCTCTTTTGTTAACTATATTCTTCATAAAATTTAACATATCAGTATAGCGAAAGCCAAATCAGTTATCCCTTGAGATAAAAAGAGAAATATGTAAAAATATCAAAGAATTTCAATAGAAAAATCTACTGGGAGAGTTCTTAATGCATCTTTTTAAATACCACGGTAATGAGTTATTTGTTGAAGATATTCCCGTAAAGGAACTCGCTATTAAATACGGCACTCCTTTATACATTTATAGTTACAACACTCTCCTTAGGCATTTCAAGGCATACACTGATGCCTTTGATAACTACCCAAACATAATCTGTTTTGCCATCAAAGCCAATTCGAATATAGCCCTTCTCAGGTTATTCGCAAAAAATGGAGGAGGCGCTGACATAGTTTCCGGAGGCGAACTTTATGTAGCATTGAAGGCAGGTATACCGGCAGAGAAAATTGTTTATGCCGGTGTCGGCAAGACAGAGGATGAGATATGCTTTGCCCTGAAGTCGAAGATACTTATGTTCAATGTCGAGTCAGAAGATGAGCTGAAAGAAATCGATAGAGTTGCTGGCATAATGCAGACTAAGGCCCCAATTGCCTTAAGGGTTAATCCTGACATCGACCCTCAGACACATCCCTATATTTCGACAGGGCTGAGAAAGCATAAGTTCGGAATACCGATGGAAGAAGCGTTAGAATATTATAAGCTCGCCTCAAGGTTGGAAAATGTCAGTATTGTCGGCATACACAAACATATAGGCTCACAGATCACGAAGGTCTCTCCCTTTGTTGATGCCTTGAAGAGGACGCTTCTGCTGGTTGATAAGCTCAGCATTCGAGGGATGGATATAAGATACATTGATATTGGTGGCGGTCTCGGCATTTCATACAAGGATGAAGAACCTCCCTTTCCCAGAGATCTTGCAAGGAACCTTATTCCGCTTCTAAGAGGTAGAAAACATACACTCATAGTCGAACCCGGCAGATCCATTGTAGGTAATGCCGGTATACTCGTTACGAAAGCACTGTATCTTAAAAAGGGCGAAGAAAAGGAGTTCGTTATAGTTGATGCCGGTATGAACGACCTGATCAGGCCATCTTTATATAATGCCTATCACCAGCTTCTTCCCGTTTTAAAGAAAAAAACAGGCAAGGTGTTATGTGATGTCGTTGGACCTATTTGTGAGTCAGGGGATTTTCTTGCAAAGGAGAGGGAGCTTCCAGGGATTAGGCAGGGGGAGTATATCGCTGTCATGGGCGCTGGTGCATACGGTTTTTCGATGAGTTCGAATTATAACAGCAGGCCGAAACTTGCGGAGGTCCTGGTTAAGGGGAAAGAGCATTATCTGATAAGGGAGAGAGAAACATATAGTGACCTTGTGAGTCATGACAGGATCCCTGATTTCTTGAGATGAATATAAATTTCACAAAGATGCATGGTCTTGGAAATGACTTTATCCTTATAGACTGCATTAAAGAAGATTGCAGATTTATCCCCGCTCAATTCCCCCCTGATCAAGGGGGGGAAATGGGGGGGGATCGTCTGGATTTCGCCGATTTAGCAAAAAAACTATGCCACAGACGCTTCGGGATCGGTGCCGATCAGCTTCTTCTACTTCATACCTCAAAAATTGCAGACTTTAAGATGAGGATTTTTAATGCCGATGGTAGTGAAGCGGGAATGTGCGGTAATGGTATCCGTTGCCTGGCTAAATATATCTGGGATAGAAGCCTTTCTGATAAAAAAATTATTGCTATAGAAACTCCCTCAGGAATTATAAGACCCGAGAAAGCCGGTGAGATGGTGAGAGTTGATATGGGAGAACCAGTATTGGAACCTGAGGGGATACCTGTAAAT
>JBFMEC010000117.1:0-7552 GCA_040753575.1 Nitrospirota bacterium
GAAGCAGAGCAAGCATATCATCCGCTCAATACATACTGGCATGAGCGAGGGGTGATGTTATATTCGGAGTTTAGGGATGGCAATGTCACAGCGGGACATGAACAGCTTCGAGTTTTAAAGGAAGCGCCGCCGGTTGCCTCAGTTTAATGGTGGATTATGGTATACTCATTGACTTCCATTTTTTTTCCTCAGGAATATATAATAAAAAATGTTGCTGGGCTTCAATGACAATATAGCCTACAAAGACAATGTATATCATGTCCAGACAGAAGACAATGGTTTAAAGAATCCTGTAATAATAACTCTAATCTATTCAAAGGGTGAGATCATTTCATCTAAGAAGACAGGTTACGCACATGTTGCGGGAGATTCTGATTATTTAGAAAAGGTATTGATATTGATGAAAGAACAGCACAGGGAAATGATAAACAGGCTTCTTGCAGGGGAATTTACAGCAGAAAGAAATAAGTCTTGATGGGTCTCTAAATTCAGAGGGTGGATAGATGAACGAGGTCTCTACTTTAAGGGATATAAACTTTCTGAAGAATCAGGCAAAATTGGTGAGGATTGAGATACTCAAAATGCTTGCGGAGGCTGGTTCAGGCCATACGGGTGGATCGCTTTCAGCTGCCGATGTCGTGACTGCCCTTTATTTTTACAAGATGCGCCATAGGCCACAGGATCCAAGGTTCAGGGAGAGGGACAGGTTCATCCTCTCAAAGGGTCATGCGGCCCCACTTCTATATTCAGTTCTTGCACTCTCAGGGTATTTTGACAGGTCCCTGCTTAAGACTTTGCGTAAACTCAAAAGCCCCCTTCAGGGGCACCCCTGTTCAAAGACCCTTCCGGGAGTTGAAATATCGACAGGCTCTTTGGGTCAGGGATTATCTATTGCAAATGGCATCGCTCTGGGACTAAAAATGGACGGACTAAACTCTCGAGTCTATTGTCTTCTTGGAGACGGCGAGATCCAGGAGGGACAGATATGGGAAGCCGCAATGACAGCTGCACATTACAAGCTTGATAACCTCTGTGCAATTATTGATAATAATGGTCTACAGATAGATGGGCATTGCTGCGATGTGATGTCCATAGAATCTATCGTAGATAAATGGGCTGCCTTTGGCTGGCACGTGATTGACATCAACGGGCATGACATGGAGTCAATACTCGATGCCCTCGACACCGCTGAGACTATAAAGGGAAAACCAACAATGATAGTTGCCCGGACTATAAAGGGAAAAGGCGTTTCCTTTTTTGAAGGTAAAGTTCAGTATCATGGAATAGCACCCACAGAGGATGAACTTGATAGGGCATTGAAAGAACTCGAAGATAATAATTGATACTCGGCAGGTAAGAAGATAAAGAATCCTGAAGCAACAGTAAATAGCACAGCGAAGGCGATAGCAACACGGGACGCTTACGGAGAGGCCCTTCTTGAACTTGGTAAGAAACGGCGAGATGTAGTCGTCCTCGATGCTGACCTTTCGGGTTCCACAAAGACAGCAAAATTTGCAAAGGCCTTTCCTGATCGTTTTTATAACATTGGCATAGCGGAACAGGATATGATCGGAACAGCCAGTGGACTGGCCCTCACGGGAAAGCTCCCTTTTGCATCCACCTTTGCTATCTTTGAGACAGGCAGGGCCTGGGAACAGATAAGACAGACCATCTGCTATTCAAATCTTAATGTCAAGCTTGTAGCAACACACAGCGGCATTTCCGTTGGAGAAGATGGAGCGTCTCACCAGGCGATCGAAGATGTTACTCTAATGCGGGTTTTACCAAACATGACCGTTATAGTTCCCGCCGATGGGAATGAGACAAGGCAGGCCATTTTCGCCATTGCTGATTACTATGGGCCCGTTTATGTCAGGCTCGGAAGGGCCAGGGTTCCGCCTGTGATGCCCGAAGACTGTGAATTTAAGATTGGAAAGGCCCATGTCTTCCACATTGGTAAGGATGCGAATATCGTGGCAATGGGGATTATGGTATCCATTGCCCGGGAGGCCTCAAAAATCCTGAGGCAGTCGGGCATTGATGTGGGTGTGACAAATATTTCAACGGTTAAACCACTTGATACGGAGACCATGCTTTACATTGCGAAGAATTGCCGGTTAATTGTAACTGCCGAAGAACATTCAATTATAGGTGGTTTAGGAGGTGCAGTGGCTGAATTTCTGTCAGAAAATTATCCTGTTCGGATCAGCAGGATCGGGATAATGGATGTCTTTGGGTGCTCGGGACCGCCCGAGGAATTACTAAAATTTTATGGCCTCACCTCTGAAAATATTATAAAGACAATTAAAGAAACGTTAAGATAAATCAATAAATAAAAATGAAAATAACCAAGTCACAACAACCAAATTCCAATTTCCTTTGATTTATTGGTGCTCGGTTTATTGGAGTTTATTTGGTGTTTGATTATTGGTAACTTAGAGTGAAATGCCATGATCCATTTTCATAACGTCTCAAAACATTACAACAATCAGACGGCCCTGAGGGATATAACCTTCTCGATCAATAAGGGCGAAATGGCTTTTGTTACAGGACCAAGTGGTTCCGGTAAAACAACCCTCCTGAAACTAATCTATCTTTCAGAAAAACCTGACGAAGGTAATATTACAGTGGCAGGGTTAGAAATTGACAAATTGAAAGAATCAAAAATACCATTGCTAAGACGATATATCGGAGTTGTCTTCCAGGATTTCAGGCTCCTTAACAACCTGAATGTCTTCGATAATGTCGCCCTCGCCCTTCGGATAAGAGGGATAAGCGAAAAGGATTTGAAGACACGTGTTTTCGAAACCCTGAAGATGGTAAATCTGAGACACAAAGCTGACTACTATACTTATACCTTATCAGGTGGAGAACAGCAGAGGATCGGTATCGCAAGGGCTATTGTTTCCGAACCAACAGTCATACTTGCCGACGAGCCAACGGGTAATATCGACCCTGATACTTCAGCGGGTATCATCAGGACATTTAAAGATATCAATGCAAAGGGTACAACAATTTTAATAGCTACACATAATAGAGAACTTTTTCGCAACACAGGTAGAAGGGTATTGAGGCTGGACAATGGTAATTTTGTCGGGGAAGAGGCTGGTTAAATGGCCTTATACGCATTCAGGCTTGCAGCCCAGAGTATACTTCACGAGAAATGGATAAATCTGCTGTCCCTTCTGACAATTACTACATGTCTTCTGATCATAGCCCTTACCGGACTCTCTGTTTATAATGTTGATCTATTTACTAAAAAGTTGCCAGAGAAATTTTTTATGATACTCTATCTAAAGGATAATCTCTCTGAAGAGGAGTCAAAAAATATAATAGATTTTCTGAAAAAGGACGGCGCTGTAGATACGGTCAAAATTGTCTCAAAAGACGAGGCTATGAAAGAACTGAAAGTTACATTAAAGGATTCGGCCTATATTCTTGAGGGACTTGATGAAAATCCTTTGCGTGACTCCGTCGAGATAAAACTGAGGAAAGATTCTGTAGGCCCGGAGACCGCAAAAAGGCTCTCGGCAGCATTGAGAAAAATGCAAGGGGTCGATGAGGTGGCCTATGGAGAAGAATTTCTTTCCTCAATATATTCCATAAAGGTCGGACTGAAGGCTATAAGCATCTTGTTCATTCTGGTGATGTTAGGAGGAGTGATCTTCGTCTGTTATAGCGCGGTAAAGATACTTTTTTATAGGAAGAATGAAGAGATAGAAACCTATAAGCTTCTGGGCGCTACAAAAAAATTCGTAAGGGCGCCATTTATCATCGAGGGTGCCGTTATCGGTTTTTGTGGTGGTCTTTTGGGCCTCATTGGCATTTTATTTTTATATTATGTCGTAATCCTTCAGTTAAGCATCACAATTCCTCTTTTATCGGCAATCATCTTTCCGGCCAACTTATCCTTTCTTCTTCCAATAGCAGGGCTTCTCCTGGGAATGACAGGAGGTGCTATAGCTATCGGGAGGATCAGGTACTGAAGATGGAGCCCAAAGCTCATCTTCTGAGTCCTTTACTCCTTGTCCTTTTTTCTCTATTCTTTGCATCAGAAGGTTATGCCACTACGCCTCAAGAGGAATACAAGAGGATACAAAAAGAGATAAATATACAAAAGGAAAAACTTGAAAAAGCAAAAAGGCATGAAAGCTCAGTCCTCGGTGATCTTGAAAGAACAAACAGACAGCTTAGTTTCGTGGAGGCCGAACTCAGAAAAAATAGAAATAGACTTAATAATACCGCGTCAAAGATTACAAAGGTGGAGGCTGAAATCTCTGTGCACATGAAAAATATCAAAAGGCAGAATGAGTGGCTGAAGAATAAACTCAGAGCCATGCAGAAATATGGATATTCCGGGGAAATATTAATGTTATTTTCGAATGCCGAAGACGTATCTAAATTGATGAGAAGGTGGGATGCCCTGCAGCATATAATTGTTTACGATAATAGATTGCTGAATGCCTATAAAAATAATCTTAAAAATCTTCATGAAAAAGAAAGGCAACTGAAGATCCTTGAGTCAGAACTCATAAAGAATGAGGAAAATGTAAAGGCTACGGAGCTGGCCCTTGCAGAAAAGAGGGATGATAAAGAGATGCTGCTTGTTTCAATAAGGAGAGAGAAATCTTCTTATTCAAGAATGCTAAAGGAGTTAGACGAGGCCTCAAAAAGGCTTATCGAGATTTTGAGAGAATCTGTAGATACCTATCTGGCAAAGGGTTTTTCGGGGCTAAAGGGAAAACTTCACTGGCCTGTTGAAGGCAGAGTGGCCATCCCCTATGGTTCTCAAAGGGATCCTCAGTTTAATACCCCTGTCTTTCGAAGCGGCATATACATTCAGGCTGATGATGATACCCTTGCAAGGGCTGTATATTCTGGCAAGGTTGTTTTTGCAGAGTGGTTTAAGGGCTATGGACAGTTAATGATTGTAACCCACGGTGATGGTTATCACACACTATACGGAAGCCTGTCTGAGATTTTCTACAGGGTTGGAGATATAATAAAAACAGAACAGATAATAGGACGGGTGGGAAATTCGGGAATCCTGAACTCGCCAGGCCTTTATTTTGAAGTGCGTTATAAAGGAAAACCTCTCGACCCATTACAATGGTTGAAAAGGAGATAAATTTTGGAGGCTAAGATGATTAGGAGAAAGATAATCCTGATACTTGTTCTTGTTACAGTTGCTTCAGCTGGTCTTTTTATCGGAAGATGGTCTCTGGGCAGCGGTGCAGAAGGAGAAGGATATGAAGAACTGAAGGTCTTTTCAGAAGCCCTATATATTGTCAGGAAGAATTATGTCGAAGATGTGAAGCCAAAGGAACTAATATATGGTGCCATTAAGGGTATGATAAGCTCTCTTGACCCGCATTCAGGTTTCATGACACCTGAGCAATATAAAGAGATGCAGGTTGAGACGAGAGGTGAGTTTGGTGGTATTGGTATTCAGATCGGTGTAAAGGACGGTATGCTGACAGTAATAGCCCCGATAGAAGACACCCCCGCTTACAGGGCTGGGATAAAGGCTGGCGATAAGATAATAAAGATAAACGATGAATTTACTAAAGACATGAGCCTTTTTGATGCCGTGAGCAAGATGAGAGGAGCACCCCAGACCAGTGTGACGATAACGATACTGAGAGAGGGATGGAAAGAAACCAGAGATTTCAAGATCGTAAGAGAAATAATAAAAATAAAGAGCGTAAAGTCAAAACTCCTTGAAGATGGCATTGGGTATATAAAGATAAACCAGTTCCAGGAGCAGACGGCGACTGACCTTGCCAAAGCTATGGAGGATCTAAAACAGCAAAAGATAGATTCCTTCATACTTGACCTCAGGAATAATCCCGGTGGTCTTCTTAATAGCGCCGTTAATGTCACAAGCGAGTTTCTTCCGCCTGGAAAATTGGTTGTGTACATAAAGGGTAGAACCGGGGAGAAGAATGAATACTTCACTGAAGAAGACACCGCCGATTATAAAACCCCGATGATCGTATTAGTCAATCAGGGAAGCGCAAGTGCCTCCGAGATTGTTGCCGGAGCATTAAAAGACTGGAACAGAGCAGCCATCCTCGGTACACAAACCTTTGGCAAGGGCTCTGTACAATCAGTAATCCCCTTAGGTGATGGATCAGGCCTGCGGCTGACAACTGCAAGATATTACACGCCAAAGGGAATTTCGATACAAAATACGGGGATTACTCCCGATATTGTCGTTAAGATTGAAACGAAAGACAAGGAAAAGAAACATCCTGTCATTAGAGAAAAGGACCTTGAGAAACATCTTGATAATGAACAGATGGAGGAGAAACCAAAGGAGCCCGAAGAGACGGTTCCCATTGAAATCGATGAGAAGGAAGATTTACAACTGCAAAGGGCTGTGGATATCCTAAAAACATGGAAGGTCTTTAAGGAATTGCCGAAGGCCTCATAGAAATCCCAAATCACAAATTTCAAAATGAAAATTTTTTTTGATTTTGGACTTTTGCATTTTGCATTGTTTCAATGGCAAGAATAATCTTTGACATAGAGACGGTTGGAAAAGATTTTGAATCTCTCGATACTGCAACCCAGGAATATCTTCTGAGATATGCCGAAACAGAATATGAAAGGGAAGAAATAAAAGACCGACTTTCTTTTTATCCTTTAACAGGTGAAATCGTTACAATAGGATTACTCAATCCTGATACACACAAGGGTATGGTATTTTTCCAGACCATCGGTGAGCCGTTGCTTCCCTTCGAAGAAGAAAATATTCGATATGAAACAGGCACAGAGAAAGAGATCCTCGAGAAATTCTGGGACGTGATCAAAGACTATAATCAATTTATAACCTTCAATGGAAGAAGTTTTGACTGTCCCTTTATTTTAATTCGTTCTGCCGTCCACAGGATAAAACCAAAGAAGGATTTGATGCCCAACCGATATAATGATTCTCACATAGATCTCCTTGAACAGCTCACATTTTATGGTGCCTCACGAAGGAGATTTAATCTTGATATGTGGTGCAGGGCCTTTGGAATTAAGAGCCCCAAAGAAGGTGGCATTACCGGTGATGCAGTAAAGGAATTATTTAAGGCCCGAAGATACCTTGATATCGCAAAATATTGTGTAGGTGACCTCAGGGCAACGAGAGAACTTTTGCTCTGCTGGGAAAATTATATAAAGTTTTCACCATAACACCTGAAATCAGATAGGCGGCTGTACGATGGCGTGATTAGTAGCTGATTTCTATTAGTTACATAGCTTTTGCATATGCTTTTACTTCCTGCTCCAGACGGTCACCGAGTTCCTCGGAGGTGACATCTAAATCATATTGTGCTTGCAAACCAAGCCAGAACTCGGCTGATGTTCCAAAAAACTTTCCAAGCCTGAGGGCAGTATCCGCAGTAATTCCCCGCTTTCCGAGGACAATCTCGTTAATTCTACGCGGTGGCACTCCAATATTAAGGGCAAGTCTGTTTTGACTTATACTCATTGGTTTAAGAAATTCTTCCAAAAGCACCTCGCCTGGGTGTATAGGGTGCAACTTTTCTTTTTTCATGGTACT
>JBFMEC010000118.1:0-7552 GCA_040753575.1 Nitrospirota bacterium
AAACTCCAAAGGATTGATTTGAAGAGTTAATTTCATAGTAACACGCCAAAAATTTCTCAACATACTAACGACTTGATTTTACATAGAAATTTCGTTTCTGTTAATCTATGACTGTCGAACATAGGTACCCCTGTCCCGAAGAAATCGGGGAATATCCGAGCCGTGATTTCGGGATTGGTTTGTCGTCTATAAGGGGCATATTCAAGCTGTTTTTGGATTTAATTATCATTGCAGACCATTAACCTTTTAGTCAAAAAAAGTTAATAGCCTCCAAATTGCAAAATCTAAAAAAGTATATCCAGCATTACGTAAAAAGCTCGTTTCAATGGGAATTGGATTTGAAATAGAATAGGAGTTGGAAAAATAAAATCCCTGATACTTAGTAAACGCCTCGCTGTATACTAAAGCTAAGTCGCCGTATTTAGAGCCAGACCATTTTAGAATTTTTTCTATGGCTTCCACTATTTCGTTCTCACTTTTGTCTTGCAAGTCTTTAACGACAAATGGCAAGAATAATTTTCCAAAGGCTACCGTGTCTTTCTTGGACATAGATGTCTCATCTTGTTTTAGTCCAGAAATGAGATGAAAAACTTCTTTCAGATTATTAGCGGATTTTTTTTGAAGTATTCTCCTTGCTTCCTTTATTCTCACTTCATTCGATATTAATTCCTCATGAATATCTCGTGTATGCGTTGAAGCCCTCACCTGAAGAAAAGCATCTAGACATCTTACAAATATTTTTCTTCCCATGACGACATGGTGACGATGTCCTTTAGAGCCTTTTTTATGTTGGAAAAAGAATGGCTTTAATTCAGCATCTCCATGAACAATAGCGCATCGCAGCTTCCAGAACTGATTTATCCAGTCTATTAATTCATTTGTTTCACCCAAAAATTGTATTAATCCGCTCTGGACCTGTGCTTTGATTCCTTCTCGGTCGGTTTTGAATAATGCTTCAAAAGCCGATTCCAAATATATAATTGCGTCTGCTTGATCAACTTCCTTTGTTGAAGCAAAAGATCGATTGAACCACTCTATTGCTCGTAATATTTTTTTATCTTCTGGATCATTAGAACTACCCTGCGAGAAATAAAGACCCCGTAAATATTTATCATTGTCTAAGTCGTCCAGAACCAATGGCGATATCTCGTAATGGAATGAAAAAGGATTTTCAACAGACTCCTTATGTATATGAAATCCTATTGTATTCTCTCCATTTAATAACCCTTCATAATATTGAAATTCTGATGTATCATCTAAATGCAGATCGTTTATTTCAAAAACAAAATAATCAAAGTGACTGAAAAGGACGTTAGCACGCGGTTCTGAAAGTTTGCTGTACCGAAGTATCGTGGTCAGCCTGTTTAATTGATTTCGCAAGACAAACCAATTTTCTTTATTCTTTAAATAGGTACAATGGTAACTCCATGCATTAACTTGTTTATTACGAGCGTATCTGAAGAAGGTTGCTATTCGCAATAATTGTTTTTTTACGAGCGGTTCCTCTTTGTCAATAATATTCTGGAAAGAAGGTTTTAAAACAAGTCCATCAATATTGTATCCTTTTGGAATGAAAAGATACGGCAAGATTACAATTGTTAAATTAGCCTTTTTTAGGTTCTTCTGAGATTTTCTCATAATCTCATCTCCCTCACTACCATGACCTCATTTCCCCTGTGATCAATCACTTTAACTGCAATTCTTTTCTCTTTTCCAAGTTTAAACGGCAGGGAACGGGTACTAGTAAGGAGTTCAAACTTGTCTTCATCTATAGAGGCTTTTAAGGCTCTCTTTAACTTGTCCCATGCATTTGAATCGGGGAAGAATACTTGAGAGATGCAGAGTGCACGTTTATCATAATCCGTGGCTATTAACCATGCTGCAATCCTGTCTCCATGTTTTGTCAAACCCATCAGTATAACCTTATTATCTTCTTCCCATACCTCTATAATTATACGCTCAATGTCTTAATTATCCTAACACTGTATCTTCTATTTCTTTATAAAAGCCGCCGATTTCTTTCTGTATCTCAATAGTCCTCTGTATTGTGGTAGCAATCCTGCAATAAGTCTGTATCTCATCAAGGGACAGTATCCGTTCCTTTCTGTCCTTCAACCATTTATCGCATACCTGATAACCACCGATTTGATAGGTCCATACATCAGGGGGAATCCCTTCAAAATATCGTGTCTTGTTGATATAAACCATCTCTGTCTTCTCATCATATCTCAGTTTCTCTACCCTGTTATCACCTTTCCCCTGAAATCTTGCAATCGGTGAATCAAGCTCAGCGGATTTAAGCAGATGCAAGTCAACAAGCCTGTTCCCGTATTCAGCCATTTTCCTGAACAGCTTATAGTCTTTTGTAAACGGCACTCTCGGAAAGTCTATCTTCAGGAACTCAGCATATTTTGTCCTGTATGTCTCGGAATAGAGGACGGCATAGATGTAACAGAAGATTTCTTCAGGGGAGGGGCCTTTTTTGAATGTTTTTGATAATTTTCCAATTAGAGCAGAAGAAAGATTCGGCTTTTTTACTCCATACTCCGCCTCAGGTTCAAAGAGAAGCATGATGTTGGTGAGAGAAGATTTTTTAGGATTATCCTTTTTCTGGTAAAGATGGAGAGGAAAAATAAACCCAGCCCCTCTATTGCTAATAAAAAGTCTTCTGTCTGAAAGTTTATCAACACAAAATACATAGTTATATGTTTTTACAGGTTCATACAGATATTGTCTCATTACTACTAAGCCTAAATTTTCTTTGACAAAATGCTGCATTATATCGTGCCGGTCTCTGTCAATCAATTCTGGTCTGTAACAAACATATCTGCTATCAAAAGGGCGATATAAGTATGGCAAAATTGATTCTTTCCAGTCAGCCTTCTTTAATTTTCCTCTTGCATCCTTAAGGTTGAAATCATGAGTATCCCCTAAGTCAAATGTTTGCCGTACTAATTCATCCGGCAGATCGCTGGTAAATGTCCTTATCCGTTGTTTGATTTCTTCTTTTGTGAACCCGACTACAAAATGGTCTCGATGCGTTGTAACTCCACTTGAAGATTGACCGAAGATGTCTTGTATCGACAAAAAGGTATTGTATTTAGACTGCTCTGCAAACTCCTTTTCTTCGAAGAAATAGTGCGGCACGGATGGCTGCAACTTTTTCCACTTTGTCGAAACAACATAGTGTTTATCCAGGTATTCGTATTTCTTTACTCGTAATCCATAAACATTTTGATAAAAAACCTTTCCCATGCCTTTTTGCTTCTTGTTCTTTATAAACAGTGAAATTGAAACACCCTGCTGAATATCAAAGACATTTTCATCCTTGCTTCCATCAGGACACTTTTCTCCTATTCGACTGTTCCCGTGGAGGTTTAGGATATAAATCTCATCAAAGCTTTTAAGTAAACTTTTGCGCATGCCGCGATGGATTAATCCTGAAAGATAGGAGTTGTTTGTTATCATCCCGATAATACCTTTGCCGGCTTGGTCAATCTTCCAATGTGCAAATCGAAGGAATTTTATATAGTCATCTGAAAGGGGTTGAATATTCTTTTCATCTCGGACATCCTCTTTGTAGACATTCATCTCCTGCTCAATAAAGTCTGACTTATTGACAGAACTAACTGAATATGGAGGATTTCCTAATATGACAAGTATAGGCTGTTCTTTCTTAACCTTTCCTGCCAAATGGCTTTCTTCAGACAGGGAGGCCATTCCTGGAAGCTCTGTTTGTGCAAGTTCTTCCATTTCGAGGGTATTTGTAAGGTATAGCTTTACCCTGTCATCCCTCTGCAACCTGTACCCTAATTCTTCAAGTAGAAAGGACATCTTTAAATGACCTACTGCATACGGAGCCATCATAAGTTCAAAGGCATAGAAGTTTTTTAGGACATGATCTTTTATAAAATTCTCTCTGCCTCCCTCTCCGTATTTTGAAACAAATTCATCAACTGCAAGTTTAGCTGTCTCTGCCAAAAAGGTAAGTGTCCCTGCGGCAGGGTCTAACACCGTTACCGTCTTGTCTGCAAACCCGGCAGGTCTCTTAAACTGTTCTTTAAGGATGCCGTGCAATGAACGGACTATGTAGGACACCACAGGTTCAGGGGTATAGTAAACACCCCTCATCTCCCTTGTCTTTGGGTCATACTCGGCAAGGAAGGTTTCGTAGAAATGAACAATAGGGTCTTTCCCCTTGCCCTCGTGGAAGAATTGATGAAGTATCTTGCTCACATCCGTGACGGAAAGGATTTCCGAAATATCATCAACAATCCATTCCATCTGCTGAGGGAGGGCACCTAATGAAACAAACTGGAAAAAGTCTCTCAGTATGCCTATTGTCTGAGGGATATTGTCATAAGCAAGTTTCCTATTGAAGCCATTTTCTGAACGAGTCCTGGCTGCAAAAAGGCCATAGGTTATTGTCTGTGCGTAAAGGTCTGAGAATTCATCTTCCGTAAGGCTGCTGATGAGGTAATCCTTAAAAGCCTTATAAAATCCTCTAATAAATCCCTTGCCTATATTCTCTTCTTCCTTTAGCTCCTGTGTTATTACCTCATCTTTTAAAAAGCGGGTCCGTTTGGCAAGTTCAATAGCAAGGTTCTTTGCGTCGTATACTTTCGGTATGGAGAAGGAAAAAAACTTTTCGAGCAGTCGCAGGAATTCAGGCTCTTTCTCAACAGGTGGAGTGGTTTTCAGCTTATGTACGACATATGGCCTTCCGACAAGAACCTTATCCGTTCTGACACCGTTACGGTAAAGCCTGAACTCAAGGAAATTGGTAAGAATCACGTTCGGGAAGGTATGCAAGTATCTTTTTAGCTGCTCTGTCTCCTCTATCCTGTCAAGATTTTCGATGGCAGGGTCTTTAGCCTCAATGTATCCTGTAACATGTTGTTTACCATCCCATACTCTGAAGTCTGGATTACCTGCTTCTGTCTTTTTGGGAAGAATTGTTATATGAACTTTTTTCTTTCCGCTTGAACTGCAATACTCATCAAAAAATGATTTCAAAACTGGATAATAGCTTTCTTCCCTTGCATCCCCTTGTTTGCTGGTTTCTGCTATCTGCTTTAAATAGGCTTTAAGCATGACACAGCCTCTCGATAATATTCAGGTCAGTATTTTTTGCCTCGTTGGTTCTTGACATGTTTATTCTGGAGCTATCCTCTTGTGGATGTGAAGAAAAACGGTAGGAACTTCAAAGGATGTGTTTTCTGCTTTTCCATTCCATACAAGTTGTGGGTCAAGAGGGGGATCGTATTCATATTTCTTGGGTTTTGGGATTGAAGTATCATAAGAGGCAAGTCCTACTGGAACAACATTTTTACGAGTTTCTGTTTCATGCCTGTAGGCTTCTACATAGTCAGGTTCTGAATTCTTTGACTTTTTTCTCTTTGTCATGCTGTTCCTTGAAAAGCATCAAGATAAATACAATCATTCTTCCTTCATTTCGGGCGGAAGAGGCGGCAAAAGAGGTTTAATCAATTCTATAAGTTCAGGAACTCTTGTTTCGACGAGCGCCCACATGCGCTCCTGCTTTATTTCACCATACTCATGAGCAATGACATTTCTTTGGGCGATCATCAAACGCCACGGGATTTCAGAAGCTGCGTCGCGTTCCTCAGGCTGCATAGATGACCTCTTTTGACCGTAAAATAGAATGCCGGCGGAATGGATTGCGGATCGCTTCCTTTTCGACTAAATCAACCTCTCGTCCGAAGATTTCGTTTAATTCATTCTGCATGCGAGCAATGTCAAAAAGGCTCCATTTTGCATCTTCAGAAAAACTCACAAGAACATCAATGTCACTGTCAGGCCGAAAATCTTTACTTAAAACCGATCCAAAAAGGGCAAATTCAATGACTTTCCATTTGCGGCAAAAGTCTGCTATCTTATGTTTGGGAATATTCATATTTCTTTTCGACATACATTCATTATAGCCGCTCATATTTAGAATATCCGGATGTGTTCATATTACAACAAAATTTATCCTGAATTACGCAAGGCCTCTCTACAAATGTCATGCTGAACTTGTTTTAGCATCTCCTGAGCATCACTAATTTCGAGACCCTGAAACGAGTTCAGGGTGCAATTTATAAATACTCTATTAACACCCTTGCGTAATTTGAGTTTATATATATTCGAAAAGTATTTCAATCATAACCTTCTACTAAAGGTCTTAACGCATACTTCGAATAAAACAAGGTGCCCCCTCTCTTCCACTCTTCCAGCCAATCTGCTGGAAGCCTCCCGATAACTTTTAAGCAGGTATCTGTTGCCTCTGTTGGTCTTCGCATAGTTATTCTGGGGCCATCCTCTCGTGGATATGGAGTGATACGGTAGGAACTTCAAAGGATGTGTTTTCAGCTTTTCCAGTCCACACAAGTTGTGGGTCCAAATGTGGATCGTATTCATACTTCTTAGGTTTAGGCTTGAGGTATCGTAAGAGGCAAGTCCTACTGGAACAGCGTTCTTGCGGGTATCACGTTCATGCCTATAGGCTTCAATGTCTTCTTCCTTCTTCCGCGATCTCCGGGGCCAAGTTCTTTCCCCTTTAAGACTCTTAAAAATATTAAAGGCTTTTCACTTAAAAACGCAATAGAGCTGATAAGAATTGATTATAGTGAAAGACAAAAGAAAGTTGTCATTGCGAGGAGCGGAGCGACGAAGCAATCTCTTAAGAATAAGGTTTGAGATTGCTTCGCCTTCGGCTCGCAATGACAATAGGAATGTAAACTTATTTAAGACGTTCACTATAGATGTCTACCATAATCTCCTCTCTCTTGATGGGAGAGGTGAGAGGATATTATTTCATCCTATCCATTCTACTTTTACCGCCTTCCTTAACTTTTTAAATTCAGAGTCCCCTGTTACCACTTTAGACTTTTTAATGACTCCCAAGGCAGCAGCAAAACAGTCTGCATAGGCAATAGGATATGAAGCCTTTAGCTTTGCGGCCTCTATGGTAATAGTTTTATCAGCGTCAATCACTGTTATAGGAAGCTGTTCAATGATCAGCTTTGTCTCGTTAGCCTTTTCAATACCCCGCTCCCTCACAGTGTTATAGTATATTTCTCCAAAATTTATTATTGATAAATACAGTCTGGTTTTCCCATCTATGGCTGATCTCAATATTCTTCTGACCTTTTCTCCTCCCGCTTCGTCTTCAAAATGAGCAATAAGTGCGTAACTATCAAGAACATAGGAATTATCCATGCCTTGCCTCTTCCCGCCTATCCTTCAGAAGTGCCTTTAGTATTGAGGTCTTACCTTTCAGCATCCCTTTAGATGCCTCTATCGGATCTTCTGGAAGAGGCTTTATTATAATGACATTACCTTCCCCTTCATAAATGTTCACCCTGCTTCCTTTTTTGATTTTATATTTCCTTCTTAGTTCAGCAGGTATTACTACATGTCCTTTAACAGTAGCTTTGGCTATCATGTTATACCTCCATAATTATTGTTATAACACTATATCATAAGGTATATCTCTAAATCAAAGGTATACAATTTAATCAACAGAATTGCCTGAACTGCTAAGTGGAAC
>JBFMEC010000119.1:0-7437 GCA_040753575.1 Nitrospirota bacterium
AACTCCAAAGGATTGATTTGAAGAGTTAATTTCATAGTAACACGCCAAAAATTTCTCAACATACTAACGACTTGATTTTACATAGAAATTTCGTTTCTGTTAATCTATGACTGTCGAACATAGGTTTCTTTACTACCATCTTTGTATTCAATAAGAAAATCAGGCAGGTAAAACCCCAAGAATCTGTAAGGTATTTTAACTTTATGTCTCTTTTTCCATCTTATATCATCTTTCAAACCCGCATGTTTATTTGACGTATTTCAGTCTTTAAAAGTAACATAAGGATATACAGAATGACAGAAAAATTGACACATCTCATAAATATCCTCAAAGACATGCAGAGTGCTGTTCTTGCTTACTCAGGAGGTGTGGACAGCACCTTTCTGCTGAAGGCAACGCAGATTGTAGAAATGAAGGCACTCGCTGTGACAGCAGCCTCTGCAGCAATCCCCCGTAAAGATCTGATCAATGCAAAGTATATGGCAGCGGAAATCGGGATCAGGCACAGGATTATAAGAACAGAGGAACTCTCCATAGAAGAATATATGATTAATACACCGGAGAGATGCTTTTTCTGCAAGGATGAACTGTTCAAAAAACTCAGGGCGATAGCCTTATCAGAGGGATATAAGTTTGTACTTGACGGAAGTAATATAGATGACGCCTTAGATTATAGGCCGGGAAGAAGGGCAGCAGTGAAATACAATGTAAGAAGTCCACTTATGGAAGCCGGATTTTCGAAAAAAGAGATAAGAGATTTTTCGAGACAACTCGGTCTTTCGACCTGGGACAGACCCTCTTCACCCTGCCTTTCATCGAGATTCCCCTATGGACAGAGAATAACGGAGGAGGCTTTAAGAAGGGTGGAAAAGGCAGAAGACCTTCTGAGATCTATAGGATTCCGGGAAATACGCGTGAGAGATCATGGCAGCATTGCAAGAATAGAGGTTGGAAAAGAGGAGATCAATTTATTACTCAGCCCTGAAAAAAGAGATATCATCTCTGAAAGGCTCAAATCCCTTGGTTATAAATTCATATCCCTTGACCTCGATGGTTACAAATGCGGGAGTATGAATAGAGAACTGGAAGCAGATAATTCATGAATACAGACCAGTCAAAAAGATACCTGGAAGAACTCAATAAATGCGTTAGGTGCGGGAGTTGCAAGGCTCTCTGTCCGATTTACGATGACGACCCTTCAGAGGCGATGGGACCGAGAGGAAGAATTGCCCTTCTCTGGGGACTTTCGATGGGGGAACTTAAACCATCGGCAGTATTAAATGAACGCATTTTCAGTTGCATACTCTGTGGAGCCTGCTCAGAGTCATGTCCACCGGGGGTTGATATAAAAGAGGCAATTTACCATGGAAGGAGCCTTCTTAGAAAGTCAGATAAAAAAAGACAATACCTTCGTTCTCTTACAAAATTTTCCGCTAAGAGGCCACAACTGATTTTTAGATTTCTCAGGTTGAGCCAGTATATTTTATTTCCCTATCTATCCAGGAAAGGTCTTCTCTCCTTCCAACCTGACCTGCCTGAAAACCCGCTAAGAGAGAGGAATCGGGTATATACGGTAACGAAGAAGAAAGGTAGGGTCGCTGTTTTTACAGGATGCATTGTTAATTTCCTTTATTCGCATCTGGGGGAATCTCTTATCAATGTTCTTCAGGGTCTCGGCTATGAAGTAATTCTTCCAGGAGGGGAGGCGTGCTGCGGAGTACCCCTGAGGACCCTCGGTCTTGAAGAAGAGGCCATGGAACTTGCCAGAAGGAACGTCAGGGTCTTCAGTAAGTTAAAGGTCAAGGCGGTATTGAGCCTCTGCCCTTCATGTATAACCGCTCTTAAATTTGAATATCCGAAGCTTATAGGCGAAGGGTTGGAAAAGGCAATGGACATGTCAAGTTTCCTGATTGATGAACTGGATACCTCCCGGCCATCTCACCTGAACTCATCTTTTACCAGTGCGGCCTATCATCATCCCTGTCACCTCAATTATGGATTGGGCATAAAAAGAGAACCCAGGGAGATTGTAAAAAAAGCGGGTATAGATCTAATCGACACAGAGGGGGGATGCTGTGGCTTTGGGGGCCTTTTCAGCATATCCTGTGGAGAAGTTTCCGAAAGGTTGCTGGAAAAACGTATTAAGGAATATGCGGACCGCGGTGTTGAAACAATTATTTCTGACTGCCCTGGCTGTATAATCCAGCTTAAAAAGGGATTTAAGAATAAATCTGTCCTACATTTAATCGAGGTGATCGAAAAGGCCTACTTGTTAGAAAGGGGTAAGAGCAAAGAATTCGCCATTCGGGCATAAAGGTATTTTTGATTTTCTTCGAATAAATGATCAGCTTATTATATTTTTAGCCCTGCGATAGGTATTGTCTTTTGCTGTTTCGAGAAATATTCGGACAAACTCAAGGGTATTTCTGTATTTTTTCAAAATTTTGAGCAAGATCCGAGAATACCATCGAGCGGTTAAAAGCGGAGGCGACCCGATAGGAACTTACAGATACTCCTCAATCCCTGTCAAGGCCCTGAGTTTGCTGTAAATGATGTCTGCCATGGTAAAAAGATTAACGGTATCTTCTTTATTGTAAAGCATAAGTAATTCCAGTGCCCTGCTATCCCCCATTCTTGCCCGCTGCCAGAGCAATACCGCATCATAACCATCCATTCCCCTCACCTCTTCGTACCTCTGAATCCCGAAATAGGGTTCAAGCTTTTTTAGCCCACCCCTCAAACCCAGCTTTCTTGCTCCAAAACATAAATCAAAGTGAGGGATATTCAGATTCAACCCCGGAATAGACCATCTAAGAAAGGGGATGTCAAAGACAGAGCCATAGAATGTTATGAGAAATTTATATCTGGACAATTCCTCATTGAGTGCTTCGGCGGTGAAATTTTCCTTTCTTATAAAGTATTTGTAACCATTCCCGTTGTAAAGACCTACAAGGGTGACATAGCCACCTCTGTCAGAAGGAAGACCATTTGTCTCTATGTCAAGGCAGACGGCATTGTCCCTGAAGACATCAAAGAGCCTCCAGTGTTCATACCTCTTCAGGTTATTTGCAAAATAAGCTGCATTGCCGGCAGATAATTCATTATCTGCAAAAAATAATGACTCATCCATTAATCTTTTTCTCTCGGTGTTTATAAAGGAGAGGTTATCTGCTGAAAGAAAATCAGACCATGTAAGAATGCCTTCTCTCCACAGCCTTTTCTCAAGTTTCTGCCCGATCCCGTCAAGTATGCTGAAGGTGTTCTTAATCACGTGTCGTATTATAACCTTTTCGAGAGCCCTGAGTCCCTAATACTAAATACATCATTGCTGAGGTCTTTTAAGTAATCAATAAATCAAAGACTCGTTTTCTTCAGGCGCTTCTTCTTATAAAAGGGAAAGCAGGTATTTGTTTAAGACAAAATTTTTTTCTATATTCATAACCATTTTTTTTCTATACTCCTTTTCATACACCGCAAATTATTTCTTCAATGCGGGGGGAATTATGAAAAGAGGAATTGGGCTTATTAAGAACTCAAAAGCTATTTTATGGACTGGATGATGAGAGCACTGATTTCCTCTAATAGCTCCTTGAAATCTGGCGGATATGATTCAACTATCTTTCCGTTTCATTTTTGTATGGCCGAGGTAGAGATCAAATGCTGTGATAGCCGTAATGCAAGGGTCAGATTCATTAATTGCCTTTACAAGAAGTCTAAAGCCTTGGCCTTTTTTCCTGAGGAAGTCCACGCATATGTCCGTCTCTAGGCAGAGAGGTTCCTTTGCCACTTATTCCAGCCTTTGCGTATTTCATGGAAGACCTTCTCCACATTTTCGTCCTGCCAGATTCCTGCATACTGCATAATTTTTGAAACTCTTGTCTTTAACATATTGCACCCTCCGTGGCTGATACGATAATACATAGGTCTATCAGAAGATTAACAAAGAGGCCGGCATGAAGTCAAATTCACTAACTCTTTACCCTTTCCCCAGTTTTTTGAAAACAACCTTCAGGATTTCGTGGATAAGGGTGATCTCCTTTATGCTTATGGTTCTTAAAAAGGCGGTTAATTTGGATAGTTCTCTTTCAAATCCTTGGCTTTTAGATAAGCGTGCATCGAATTCAAATAAAGTCCTTAGAGGGGTATTCATATTATACCTAATGAGGCTTTACTTATGAATTGATTAGTATCTATTAGTGAAAATTCAGATCAAATCTGAAATAGGGTTAATTGCTTTCATGGAAATGAAAGGTTTGAAATGGTCAGTGTTGGCAGTATAGATTTCATAAATGTCGTTGTCCATCATTGTGGCGACAAGCAAGTAGTCAAAAATAGATTGGGCTTTTGGTTTATGTTTAGCAATAAGTTTTGTAATAGTGGTAAGGGTTTCAGATGTGGGAATAATTAACTTGAATATTTTCGTTATGTTTATAAAACTCAATCAGTTCTTTTGCTTTTATCGGAGGCAAAGGGTGTTCGACTCTCCTTTTGTCAGTTATTACAGCATAAAGCTCAATAAGATTCTGAATAGATATGGCAGCCTGTATCGAACCATTTACTGCCTCTTCAACAAGACCCTTGCATTTACTATGAAACGGAGAGTCTACATTATTTGCATAAACAAGAATATTCGTATCAATCAAACTTACGGTCAAGATACTCTCCGTAAAGAGCTCCTCTGTCAAAGGCATTCTTTTTTATATGACCAAGACGAAAAACCGGCAACTTTAATTCATTTTTTCTTCTCTTATGCTTCTGAATTGGTTTCTCTCTTTTCTTCAGGTATTCAGCAAAGTCTATTACTGCATCAATTTTCTCATTTGGGAGAGCTCTTAAAATGTTTATTATCTTTTTCTCCTGTTCGACATGTAAACGCATCGTTTCTTTCTCCAATCTCCTTTACAATTAAGTTTACTAAAAGAAATAGAGGTCCGTCAACGAGATGGGAAGATAGTTTCCAGTTTCTCGTTTCTTGAAGTGAACTGAAAACATGAAAACAGTTTTATGAACTTGAAACTTTAAACTTGAAACTTGAAACTGTTTTTAAAAGGGGAGTGGAGTTATTAAAAGGGGGAAGCAGAAATGCTAATGGTTTTATCTACTGATTATGGTTTTTCTGGATTCAATATGAGAAGACCCTCTGCCTTTGCTATTTCACAGAGGCTCTGGTCAGCACAGACAAATGTGAGATTATCTGCTGGCAAGTTCAAGGCAATGGCTAACTGGATGCTGTCGACTGGTTTCATATATTTTTTCAGGATAAGATTATCAGCCCTAATAATGTCTTCGGGAGTTATATCGAGAACTGTAATGCCAAAACTATCAATATCTTGATAAAAGAAAGAGCGTTGGAAATGAAATTGTTCTTCTGTTGTAATTTTATCAATTTCAAAAAGTCTCTTAAGGTTTGAGATGACTTCAATAATTGTTATAGATGAAATAAATACTGATTGGCCTTTGTCTTCGATAATCTGGCAGATCTTTTCAGTGCCCTCCTCAATCTGGTATCTCTTGAAAAGAGCGCTGGTGTCGATGAAAAAAGGCATTGACTATCGCTTGTCTCTTTCTTCTGTTACTCTTTTAGATAGTGAAACTCCTATACCAGAAAGGCTCTTCTGGACATCTTTAAGTGAGATATTGACCTTTGGCAATTCTTTTAAATGCCTCTGGATCTTTGAACTTATATGCGGTTTGTATTCAGATTCTCGTACAACCTTTGACATAGTAAAACCTCCTTCTAATTCTTTTTTATTTAGCTTAACAAAGGGGAGGAAAGTAGTCAATCAGTCGGAATCGAGGTGGACAATTACCGAATACTGTTTTTATCTATATCTTCAGGAGAAAGACCGTTGTATATTAACGAAAATTTAATTGGAAATGGATTTTTTGAGGGAAGAAAAATTGAAACAGGAAATAAGGAGAAAAGGGTCAGGATCGTTTCTCCAATCTTTTAAATACTACCTTCAGGATTTCGTGGATAAGGGTGATCTCCTTTATGCTTATGGTTCTTAAAAAGGCGGTTAATTTGGATAGTTCTCTTTCAAATGCTTGGCTTTTAGATAAGCGTGCATCAAAATCGAAGAAGGTTTTCAAAGGAGTATTCAAGGCTTGTGCGATATTTTCGAGGGTCTTCACCGAAGGGATGGTCACACCTCTTTCCATGCGGGAGATGGTCTCAGTGCTTACATTCACCTTTTCAGCCAGTTGGGCCTAAGATTTGAAAGATTTGTTTAGTATATTACCGGAATGATCAATATCCATGATGTAATTCCCTGCCCCAGAGCCCCCCAAACCATCGGGTTCTGAAATTAGATGTAGGTATATATTAACAATCTCATAATAGAATGTACATTTATTATAAAATCTCCCCTTTCCCCTCTTTTCCAAAGAGGGGCTTTATTCCTCCCTTTGGCAATGGGAGGTGAGGAGGGATTTTATAGAATAATGTAGTTACTATTTTGAGACTGTTAATATGTATTCTAAGGTATAATTATAAGAAGGCACTACAAGGAGGTTGTTATGCCATCAACAAAAGAAAAAGATGTCGTTGTTTTTCCACTCAGTGTTTTTGAAACAGCCGATACAAAAGAAGACTTAGAAGACTGGTTATTGTCTCAGAACCCAGAATTTATTAAAAGAATGCGTAAAGCAAGAAAGTATGATATCCAAGGTAAAGGGAAAGACTGGAAGTTGTTGAAGAAAGAGTTATGTATAAGATAACTCTCTTACCACATGCTGAAGCATCATTTAAAAAACTCGATAAGACTATTCAATTGAGAATTGCCGAAAAGATCGACTGGCTTTCAGAGAATGCTGATAAAATCATACATCATACACTTAAATCTTTACCCGATGACTTGAAAGGGCTCTGCAGGATGAGGGTTGGCGATTATCGGGTAATCTCTGGATTTATAATGATGAAAAACATATAAAGATTTATAACATTGAACACAGAGGGAAAGACTACCGTTCTATAAAAGGATAAAGATAATATTTTTGAAAAAGAAGCTTAGAGGTCAGTCTTTACGAAACAGAGATGAAAATTTAAAGGATGAAGCCAGGTTTCTAATCTTTATAACTTTAGTTTTAAATTTCTTTATAACCTTTTCTTTCTTGACAAATCTTACCTATTTTATTTCTAATCGAATAGTCTGTTAAAAGATTTAGAAAACTCTGATTCTTAGATAAAGCCAGATTCCTTTGGGGACATTTGGGGGCATTCGCAGGGGGAATTATGAAGAGCGGATATCTCACTAAGATAGTGGCTCGAAATTTGCTCACTCACTTCTAACTCCTTACAAGAATTTTTCTGTTAACAACCTGAGGCATTTTCCTGAATGAACAGGAAAACGCCTTTTTTGTTTGCGTAAAAAAGTTAATTAGAAATCTTTCCTGAAATCTGGAGGGGGTAACTGTATATGATATATGAAAATTCTA